>JBOHKB010000425.1:0-5463 GCA_050728815.1 Propylenella sp. | reverse complement strand
GTGCCCCGGCGCCCGCCTGCCGATGGCGGCGAGGCGCCGACCCCGGCTGCTCGCGCGCGCGGCGCGGGCATGGTGCTGCGTACGCTGACCGACGAGGAGCAGGACGCTCGCAAGCATGCGTTGTCCGAGGCCCGCGTCCGCGAGGCGGAGGAACGCCGCAAGGCGGAGGTCGAATCCCGCAGGCGGGCCGAGGAGGAAGAGCAGCTTCAGCGCGAACGCGCCGAGGCGGAGCGCCGACAGGCCGAGGAAGAGGCTCGCAAGCAGACCGAGGAGGAGGCGCGCCGCCGCTCCGAGGAAGAAGCGCGCCGCCGGCTTGGCGAAGAGGTGGCTCCGGCCGCGCGCACCGAAGCGGCCGAGGGGCGCGGCCTCAGGCAGCGACGGGCGGAGATGCCCAAGCCGGCCCGCACCAAGGCCACGCCGGGGGAACGCCGCCGTGGCCGGCTTACCGTGACGAATGCGCTGGAAGCTTCAGAAAGCGAACGCGAGCGGTCGCTGGCGTCCGTTCGCCGCCGGCGCGAGAAGGAGAAGCGGCAGCTGCACGGATTCACGCCGACGCAGGAGAAGATCGTCCGCGATGTCGTGATCCCCGAGGCGATAACCGTGCAAGAGCTCGCCAACCGAATGGCAGAGCGCGCCGTCGATGTGATCCGTCTTCTGATGAAAGACGGTCAGATGGTGAAGATCACCGATGTGCTCGACGCAGACACGGCTCAGATCGTGGCCGAAGAGATGGGCCATCACGTTCGCCGCGTCGCCGCCTCCGACGTCGAGGAAGGCCTCTTCGATGCGCCCGATGTGGATGAGGCGCTGCAGCCGCGCCCGCCGGTGGTGACCATCATGGGTCACGTTGATCATGGCAAGACATCGCTGCTCGATGCCATTCGCTCCGCCAACGTCGTGTCGACCGAGGCCGGCGGCATCACCCAGCATATCGGCGCTTACCAGGTCGAGCAGGGCGGCCAGAGGATCACCTTCATCGACACGCCCGGCCACGAGGCGTTCACCGCCATGCGCGCACGCGGCGCGCAGGCGACCGACATCGCCGTCCTGGTGGTGGCCGCTGATGACGGCGTCATGCCGCAAACGGTGGAATCCATCAATCACGCGCGCGCGGCGGGCGTGCCGATCATCGTGGCGATCAACAAGGTCGACAAGCCGAACGCCGAGCCGAACCGTGTGCGCACCGATCTCCTGCAGCACGAGATCGTGGTGGAATCAATGGGCGGCGAGACGCTCGAAGTCGAGGTTTCGGCGCTCAAGCACACCAATCTCGACAAGCTTCTGGAAGCCATCCTGCTGCAGGCGGAGGTTCTGAACCTTCAGGCCAATCCGGGCCGCGCGGCGGAGGGCATCGTGGTGGAGGCGCAGCTCGACCGCGGCCGTGGCCCGGTCGCCACGGTGCTCGTGCAGCGCGGCACGCTGCATGTCGGAGATATCATAGTGGCCGGCGCCGAGTGGGGCCGCGTGCGTGCGCTGATCGACGATCACGGCGACCACGTGCCCGAGGCGGGACCCTCGACCCCGGTGGAGGTGCTCGGCTTCCAGGCGACACCGGAAGCGGGCGACCGCCTCGGCGTCGTCGAGAACGAGGCGCGCGCCCGCGAGGTGACGGAATACCGCCAGCACCTGAAGCGCGAGAAGATCGCCGCTCACGTCGCCGGCGCCCGCGGCTCGCTCGAGCAGATGATGAGCCGGCTCCACGTGCAGGGCAAGCAGCTGTTCCCCATTCTCATCAAGGGCGACGTGCAGGGCTCCGTCGAGGCGATCGCTCAGGCGCTCGACAAGCTCGGCACCGACGAGGTGGCGGTGCAGGTCATGCACGCCGGCGTGGGCGGCATCACCGAGTCGGACGTGAATCTCGCTTCGACCTCGGAGGCGGCGATCATCGGCTTCAACGTCCGCGCCAATACGCAGGCGCGCGAGGCGGCGGAGCGCAACGGAATCGAGATACGCTACTACAACATCATCTACGACCTGGTAGACGACATCAAAGCGGCGATGTCCGGCCTGCTGTCGCCGGAACGGCGCGAGACCTTCCTCGGCAACGCCGAGATCCTCGAAATCTTCAATATCTCAAAGGTCGGCAAGGTGGCTGGCTGCCGCGTCACCGAGGGCAGGGTCGAGCGTGGTGCGAGCGTCCGTCTCATCCGCGACAACGTGGTGATCCACGAAGGCAAGCTGTCGACGCTGAAGCGCTTCAAGGACGAGGTGCGCGAAGTGCCTGCCGGCCAGGAATGCGGCATGGCGTTCGAGAAGTACGAGGACATGCGGGTCGGCGACGTGATCGAATGCTACCGCGTCGAGGAGATCGCTCGGACGCTTTGAGGTGTCGCGCGAGATGAGGGAGGTGCGGCAGCTCATCTAACTTGCCGCGCTCATGATCACGTATGACGATCGGGACACCGCATGCCGGGCGACTTACCTTCGTCGCCGACGGCGCCGAGAAGATCGACGCATTTCGGGCTGGCTACCGACATACGCTCTCTGGCAGCGACCGGCGACTGATCGTCATCGTCCGCATTGCGGCCTTTTTCGCCGTGCTGACGGCGGTATTTATCGGTGGTCCGATCTTCAGATGGCTAGCCGATCGCTACGATATCGAACTGCTCAGTTTTGGCTCCCTCGCTTTGATCATTCTTATCGCGGTTGCGTTTTATGTATGGACCAAGAATAGGTACGCCTTTCTCGACAGAAGACGGAGAAAGCGGGTCGGAGAGTATCCGGTCGACGTTACTTTCGGGGATGGTGTTCTGGAACTTTCGAGCCCAGGCTTCGAACTGAAGGTGCGCTATCGTGCGATCGATCTTGTCTTTGAAACACCGAAGATTTTTGGGTTTTTCGTTGAAGACAATATCATCTTCCTGCCCAAGGCGGCGATCATCAAGCAGAGCTTTCCGATCGACGCGCTGATCTCCGACGTGCTCGAAACAATGGAGCCCAATGCGCGGAAAAGCAGTATCGCAGCGCTGAAGCCGCGCAGCTGATACCGCCGAAGACGAAGAAATCGAATGACTCCCCATATGACAAAAGGCCCCTCCCAGCGCCAGCTCCGCGTTGGCGAACTCGTCCGCCATGCGCTGGCTGAACTCTTCTCGCGTGGCGACGCGGGAACAGACTTCGACGGCGTGCTTCTCTCCGTCGCCGAGGTGCGCATGTCGGCGGACCTGCGGCACGCGACCGTGCTTGTCGCGCCGCTGGCCGCCAAGGACTACTCTGCCGTTGTGGACAAGCTCAACGCACACGCCCGCTTCCTGCGCGGCAGCATCGGCCCGGCGCTGAAGCAGATGAAATACATGCCCGACCTGAAGTTCCGCCTCGACACGCGCTTCGAAGACGACGCCCGGATCGACGCCCTGTTGCGTTCGCCGGAGGTGGCGCGCGATCTGGAAGACGGCGATGAGGGCGAGGGCTGATGGCGCGCGGCAAGACCAAGGGCCGCAAGGTCGACGGCTGGCTGGTGCTCGACAAGCCGGTCGGCATGACCTCTACCGAGGCTGTGGCGCGCATCAAGCGGCTCTTCAACGCGCAGAAGGCCGGCCATGCCGGCACGCTCGACCCGCTCGCTTCCGGCTGCCTGCCGATTGCGCTCGGCGAGGCGACCAAGACCGTCGCCAACGTCATGGACGGGAGAAAGCTCTACCGCTTCACGATCCGCTGGGGCGAGGAGACGGAGACCGACGACGCCGAAGGCGAGGTGACCGGCGCCTCCGACGTCCGCCCCGACGCGGCGGCGATCGAAGCGGTCCTGCCGGAGTTCACCGGCGCCATCATGCAGGTCCCGCCGCGCTATTCCGCCGTGAAGATTTCCGGCGAGCGCGCCTACGACCTCGCCCGCGAAGGCGAGGAGGTGGTGCTGGAGGCGCGGGAGATCGCCGTCCACAGCCTCACGCTGGTCGAGACCCCGGACGCCGATCATTCCGTATTCGAGGCCGAGTGCGGAAAGGGCGCCTATGTGCGCGCACTGGCGCGCGACATGGGCCGCCGCCTCGGCACGCGCGGCCACGTCGCGGCGCTGCGCCGCCTGGCCGTAGGCCCATTCGGCGGGGACGAGATGATTTCGCTGGAAAAACTCGACGAGTTGCGCAATAAGGCCGGGGCTTCCGGCGGTTTTGCCGTCGAGGAAGCTCTGCTCTCGGTTGCGACGGCGCTGGACGGCATCCCGGCGCTTGCCATGACCGAGCGGGATGCGGCCCGTCTCAGAAGAGGCCAAGCTGTTATCCTGAGAGGACGGGATGCGCCCGTCTTGTCCGGCCCTGCCTATGCGATCTTCGGCGGTCTGCCCGTCGCGCTCGGCGAGGTCGACAAGGGCGCTTTCAATCCCAAGCGTGTGTTCAATCTCGCCGACGGCCGGAACCGGCCCGGCACAGGAAGTCTACGAGGATGACCGATGTCGATCGCAGCTGATCGAAAGCAAGAACTTATTAAGGAATACGCCACGAAGGACGGCGATACGGGTTCGCCCGAAGTACAGGTCGCCATCCTTTCGGAGCGGATCGCCAACCTGACCGAGCATTTCAAGAGCCACGTGAAGGACAATCATTCGCGTCGCGGTCTCCTGAAGCTGGTATCGCAGCGACGCCGCCTGCTCGACTATCTGAGGTCGGCCGACTCGGCGCGCTACCAGACGCTCATCTCGCGGCTTGGACTGCGCCGCTAGGCGCAGCCGTGACGGACGGGCCGAAGGAGTCCGTCTGCTGAAGTCCACAAAGTAGGAATGGCCATGGCAGGATCGCCGGTCGCTTGCGAGCTGGATTGCCGGCCTGAAGCGCCCCGCCGTCTTGCACATGGCCTGTCCTGCTTGTCGCATCAAGGAAAGGACTGACCATGTTTGACATCCAGAAATCCGAAATCGAATGGGGCGGGCGGAAGCTCGTGTTGGAAAGCGGGCGCATGGCCCGCCAGGCCGACGGCGCAGTGCTCGCCACGTACGGGGAGACGGCCGTGCTCGCCGCCGTCGTATCGGAGCGCGAGCCGAAGCCGGGCTTCGACTTCTTCCCGCTCACCGTGAACTACCAGGAAAAATACTTCGCCGCAGGCCGTATCCCAGGCGGCTTCTTCAAGCGCGAGGGCCGGCCGACCGAGAAGGAAACGCTCACCTCGCGTCTGATCGACCGGCCGATCCGGCCGCTTTTTGCGCCCGGCTACAAGAACGACACGCAGGTCATCGCTACCGTTCTCTCGCACGACCTCGAGAACGACCCCGACATCGTGGCGATGGTCGCGGCCTCCGCCGCGCTCACGCTGTCCGGCGTGCCCTTCATGGGTCCGATCGGCGGCGCGCGCGTCGGCTACATCAACGGCAATTACGTGCTCAATCCGCAGATCGAGACACTGAAGGACTCCAAGCTCGACCTCGTCGTCGCCGGCACTACCGACGCCGTGCTGATGGTGGAATCGGAGGCGCACGAGCTTCCCGAGGACGTGATGCTCGGCGCCGTGATGTTCGGGCACCGCGGATTCCAG
>JBOHKB010000424.1:0-25191 GCA_050728815.1 Propylenella sp. | reverse complement strand
AGCCCTCCCCCCTTGCGGGGGAGGGTGGCGTCCGGCCTTGGCCGGACGCCGGGAGAGGGGTCCACAGCGCGGTTTGCGGAGAACCCCTCTCCCGGCCCTTGCCTGACAGCGAGGGCCACCCGCAAGGGGAGAGGACGCCCCAATTGCCAGCCGCTCCGCCCTCAATCCTCTCCTCCCTCGACCCCGACCAGCGCGCCGCCGCGTCGCATATCGACGGCCCGCTCCTGGTCGTCGCCGGCCCCGGCTCCGGCAAGACGCGGATGCTGACACACCGCATCGCGCATCTCGTCGCCGAACGGGGCGTTGCGCCCGAGAACTGCCTCGCCATCGCCTTCACCCGCCGCGCAGCGGAGGAAATGCGCGAGCGCCTAGCGGAGCTCCTGCCGGCGGGCGCATCGAACGCGGCGGTCCACACCTTCCATTCGCTCGGGCTGTCGATCCTGCGCGAGAATTCGGAAGCGGCCGGCTTGAGCCCCGGCTTCACTATTACCGCTGAGCCGGAGCGCATCGCCGCGCTTGCCGCCGCGCTCGACGTCTCGGAGCGGAGGGCGGGCACACTCCTCCGCCGCATATCGAAGGCGAAGCGGAGCGGCGCGGAGACGATCGACGAGGCGCTCGCCACCGCGCTCGCAGCCTATTCCGTGCTGATGACGGCGCGGGACTGGGTCGATTTCGACGACCTCGTGCTTCTCGCCGCCGATGCGCTCGCGCGCGACGCAGCGCTTCTGTCGCGGCTGCGCGAAAAGTTCCGCTTCGTCTCGGTTGACGAGTTCCAGGACGTGGACGAGCAGCAGTGCCGGTTGCTGCGCCTCATCGCCCCCGGAGAGGCGAACCTCGCGGTCATTGGCGATCCCGACCAGGCGATCTACGGCTTTCGCGGCGCCGACGCTTCCGCGTTCGAGCGCTTTCTGCGCGACTATCCGCAAGCCGCGACCGTCACGCTGAAGCGCAACTATCGCTCAAGCGGAACGATCGTCTCCGCCGCGTCGCAGGTCATCGCGAGCGCGCGTCGCGGCCCGCCGCTCGCCGAGATCGTCCGCGAGATGCACGATAGGATCGCGATCCACGTCGCCGCGACCGAAGCGGCGGAAGCGGAATTCGTCGTCGCCGAGATCGAGCGGCTGATCGGCGGCCACAGCTTCTTCTCCATCGACAGCGGCCGCGGCCGTTCTTCGGCCGAGCGCGCGCTCTCCTTCGCCGACATTGCTGTGCTCTACCGCACCGAGGCGCAGTCCGCGGTGCTTGCCGACGCGCTCGCGCGCTCCGGCATGCCGTTCAGGCGCAACGCGCACGCCCGCCTCGACAGTGCGATCGCAGAAGGCGCGGTCGCCGATGGGGCGGAGGGCGGCGAGGGCGAGCGCGCTGTTGCGCTGGAGGCTCTGGCGCTTGCCCAGAACGTCGACGTTTTCGACCGGCGCGCCGACCGCATCGCGCTTCTCACCATGCATGCCGCAAAAGGCCTGGAGTTTTCGGTGGTCTTCATCGTCGGCGTCGAGGACGGCCTCGTGCCGCTACACTTCGGCCATGTGCACACCATGACGGAGCGCCGTGCGGAGCACGTTCGCAATCTCGAGGAAGAGCGCCGTTTGTTCTACGTCGCCATGACCCGCGCCAAGGATCTCCTGGTCATTTCCCGCGCGGAACGGCGGTTTTGGCGGGGCCGCGAGGCGAAGCTCGCCGCCTCGCCCTTCCTCGCCGACATCGAGGCGGAACTCCTCCGCCAGCGCCGCGCCGAGCCCTCTCGCCGCCGCCGCGACGCCGATCGGCAACTCGCGCTTTTTTGAGCGAAAACAAAGGGATGCTGGACTTTGCCTCCCGCGCCAACCTGCTTCGCGCTCGCTGAGCCCACGACTATCCCGCCTTCACCCATTTCCCGGTGCGCCCCGATTGCAGGATCGCGTCGCAGACCTTCGTTGTCTCGAGCGCCTCGCGGAACGTGGGGGAGCAGGGCTTGCCGGTCTTGAGCCCGGCGAGGAAATCGGCCGCCTGGTGCACGAACGAATGCTCGTAGCCGATGATCAAACCTGGCACCCACCATTTGCCGAGATAGGGGTGCTCGCCGTCCGTCACGTGGATGTCGGTCCACCCGCGCAGCTTTCCCGGCACCGAATGATCGAACCACTTCACCCGGTTCAGGTCGTGCAGGTCCCAGAAGAACGAACCCTTCTCGCCGTTGATCTCGAGCGTGTAGAGCGCCTTGTGGCCGCGCGCGTAGCGGGTGGACTCGAAGATACCGAGCGAGCCGTTGGCGTAGCGAGCGAGCACCGCTGCGGCGTCGTCGATGCCGACCTTCTCGACCTTGCCCGAAACCGCGTGCTTGCGCTCCTTGACGAACGTCTCGGTCATTGCAGAGACCCGCGCGATCGGGCCGTTGATCCAGATCGCGGTATCGATGCAGTGGGCCAAAAGGTCGCCGGTCACGCCCGAGCCCGCCGCCTTCACGTCGAGCCGCCAAGTGCCGGCGCCGCCTTGCGGCACGTCGGGGTTGATGGTCCAGTCCTGCAGGAAGTTGGCGCGGTAGTGGAAGATCTTGCCGAGCTTTCCCTCGTCCACGACCTGCTTGATGAGCGTGACTGCGGGGATGCGGCGGTAGTTGTACCAGACCGTGTTCGCGACCCCGGCGCGCTCGACCGCGCGCACCATCGGCAGCGCTTCCTTGGCGGTCCGCGCGATCGGTTTCTCGCAGAGAATCGCCTTGCCGGCCTTCGCCGCGGCGATAGCGATCTCGGCGTGGATATCGTTCGGCACGCAGATGTCGATCGCGTCGATGTCCTTGCGCTCGACCAGTTTTCGCCAATCGGTCTCGACCGACTCGTAGCCCCACATGTCGGCGAAAGCCTGCGCTTTTGTCTTGTCGCGCGCCGCGACCGCCTTCAGCACGGGCTCGTAACCGGTGTCGAAGAAGTTCGACACGCGCCGCCACGCGTTCGAATGCGCGCGGCCCATGAAACCGTAGCCGACCATGCCGATGTTGAGTTTCGTCTTGGCCATGTCTTCCCCCGATCCCACGAGAAACCTCTCCCGCAAGGGAGATGGCTACGCGCAGCCTCACTCCCTCCAACCGTGCGCGTCGCGCACCTTGACCATCGCGCCGAGCACGGCGTTCCACGTCTCCTGCTTCTCCATCACGCTGTTAGGGAACATGCAGCCGTCCCAGCAGATGTGGCGCATCTTCTTGGTAAGCTCGCCCTTTTCGTCACGGAGCCAGTAGCCGGCGTGCTTCGGGATATCGAGCTTGCCGTTCGGATCGGTTACCTGACAGTGGCGGCCGGTCTTGGCGTGGTCGCCCGAGCCGAAGACCGTGCCATCGTTCTGCGCCACGTGGAAATCGTAGGTCCACGGCCGGAGCGCGGCGGCAACCTTCTTGTAGGCCTTGTCGAGAAGCGAGCGGTCCTTCCAGTCGTAGTTTTCGGGCAGCAGCCGGTCCTTTTCGGCGTTGTAGCCGAGCGTGAACAGCATCGAATGCGCCATGTCGGCCTGGTAGCCGACGACGCCCGGCATATCGATCATTTCGAGCAGGTTCACGTTCTCGCGCCAGGACTGCATGCCGCCCCAGCAGATTTCTCCCTCCGCGACCAGGAACTCGCCATGATCCTGCGCCGCCTTCGCCGCCTCGCGGAAGGTCTCGGCGATCTTCTTGGTATTGCCCTTCGGGTCCTTGTCCCACTCCTCGACGCCGACCGAGGAGTCGACGCGAATGCCGCCGGTCGGTCGGATGCCCAGCTCGCGCATCTGCTCGCCGATCGCGGAGGCCTTTCGGACCTGCGTCAGGAAGCGCTTCCTGTCGTCGGCGTCGCCCATCGCCGAGCCGCCGCCGGCGCCGCCCCAGATCGGCGCCACGAACGAGCCGACCGTCAGCCCGAAGCTTGCGATGTGGTCAGCCATCTTCCTGACCGCGCCGTTGTCGCTGTCGATATCGAAGTGCGGCGCTGTGATGAAGAGATCGACGCCGTCGAACTTTTCGCCGTTCGGGCCGCGCGCGTCGCGCGTGAGCCGAAGCAGCGTGTCGAGCGGGATGATCGGTTCGGCGCCTGGCGCACCCTTGCCGACGATCCCAGGCCACATGGCGTTGTGGAGTTTTGGATAGTTGTTCTGACTGGCCATCGGTTCCTCCCAAGAACGCCGTGACGCGTGCGGCGACGAAGAACTGTCGTCATGCCCGGACTTGATCTGGTCAAGCCCGGCAATGACGACAAGTGAGACGCGTCTTCCCGTCCTAGGTTTTCCTCAAACCCTTCCACGGCGCCTCGCCGGACACGTCTAGCAGCTCATAGCCGATCGGGCCGACGCAGGGGCCGAGGATCGCGACCACCTTCGCTTCGCTCCCGCCGGTGTTGAAGGAGGCGTGCACCACCCCTGCTGGGATGAAGGCGGAGTCGCCCGCCCCAAGCTGCCGCTTCTCCTTGTCGACCCATTGTTCGACCTTGCCGGAGACGACGTAGATCACTTCTTCCTGGTCGGGATGCTTGTGGAAATCGTGACCCTTGCCGGGAAGCAGGGTCACGTCGATGACGGTCAGATCCCGCGCTCCGGTCGATGGCGGGTTGCTCAGCCAGCCGAGCCTTCCCCAGTCGAGCACTTCGAGCTTCGTCTGCTTCGCAATCACGAATTTTCCGCCCATCGCTTCCTCCCGATCCCGTTCTTCCGTTCCGCCGCCAACCACCGCCTCAACCGCCGGCAAACGTGATTTCCTTGAACTTTCGCGTCTGCTCCGTCAGCGCCGTCTCGACTGGCAGTCGCTCCATGCTCGACGCGCCGTAGAAGCCGTGACAAAACCTGCAGTTCTTCAAGATGAAATCGGCGTCGGTCGGCATGGCGATCGGCCCGCCGTGGCAGAGCACGATGATATCGCTTCTGACGCGCGCCGCAGCTTCCGCAATTTCGTCGATCTCTCCAACGCATTCGGCGAGCGTCTTTGCCGAGTTCGCGCCGATCGAGCCGCCGACCGTCACGCCCATGTGCGCCACGATGATGTCTGCACCGGCTTTCGCCATCGCGTCGGCTTCGCCCGGATTGAAGACGTAGGGCGTGGTCAAGAGGTCGAGCGCGTGCGCCGCGGCGATCATGTCGACTTCGAGGCCATAGCCCATGCCGGTTTCCTCGAAGCTCACGCGCATCGCGCCGTCGAAGAGGCCAATCGTGGGAAAATTCTGCACGCCGGAAAAACCCATCGCCTTCAGTTCGGCGAGGAATTGCGGCATCAGCGCGAACGGGTCCGTGCCGTTGACGCCGGCGAGCACTGGCGTGCGCTGCACGACCGGCAGCACCTCGGCCGCCATCTCCTTCACGATCTGGTTGGCGTTGCCGTAGGCGAGCAGCCCCGCCGCCGAGCCACGCCCCGCCATCCGGTAGCGGCCGGAATTGTAGATGATGATGAGGTCGATGCCGCCGGCTTCCTCGCATTTCGCCGAAAGGCCAGTGCCGGCGCCGCCGCCGACGATCGGCACGCGCCGCCGCACCATATCCTGGAATTTTTCGAGGATTGCCCGGCGTTCGATACGCGGCATTGGCGTCGCCTCAGCCGGCGATCGCGCGAAAGTTCTCCGCCAGTGCAGCGGAGAATTTCGGGTCGTTGATATGGTAGGGCAGGCGCTCGATCCGCCGGGTTTCAGTCCTTTCGAGCCGCTCCTCGAGCATATCGAAGAGCATTGCGTCGGCCTCCGGATCATAGAACGGCTGGCCCGGCGCATCGATCGCCGACACGCCCTTTTCCGGGATCAGGAAACGCACCGGGCCTTGGCAGCGGTTGAGTTTGTCGGCGATCCAGACGGCCATTTCGCGGTTCTCCTCGACGGTCGTGCGCATCAGCGTGACCTGCGGGTTGTGCCGGTAGAGATTGCGGCTCCGGTAGCGCTCGGGCACGGTGTCGAAGCCGCGGAAGTTGACCATGTCCAGTGCGCCCACCGAGCCGACATAGGGGACGCCGGCGCGGGCTATCGCGCCGAACCGGTCGGGTCCGGCGCTGAGTACGCCGCCGAAAAGGAGGTCGCAGACCTCGGTCGTCGTCACGTCGACGACACCGACCAGGAGTGCGCTATCGACAAGCTTCTCCATGGCCCGGCCGCCGGTCCCGGTCGCGTGAAAGACGAGGCAGTCATATTCGCCGCGCAGGAGCTCGGCGACCCGCGTGACACAGGTTGTCGTCACGCCGAACATCGTAAGTCCGATGGCCGGCTTGCTTTCCGCCTCGGGTATTTCGGCGCGAACCATGCCCGCAATCGCGTAGGCGGCGTTGGTAAGGACCACGCGACTGATGCGGTTGAGCCCGGCGACGTCCGTAACCGAGTACATCATCGCGATGTCGCTCACGTCGACATAGGCGCCGACATCGCCTGAGGCGAGGGTTGAGACCATGAGCTTTGGCATGCCGACCGGAAGCTCGCGCATGCCGGCGGTGACGATCGATGTTCCGCCCCCGCCGCCGATGCCGAGCACCCCAGCGACATCGTCACGCGTCCGGATGAAGCGGGCAAACGCCTCGCCCATGGCGGCCACCGCGGCGCCGCGGTCGGTGAGGCCAAGCACCGCCTTCGCTCCGTCGGGATGATGGGAAGCGACTTCGTGCGCGGAAACGTCTGCCCTGACTTGCGGAGTCCGGATGCCTACGTCGATGAGGAGCGGATCAACTCCAGCGGCGCGCACCCGCTCCGCCAGGAAAACGATTTCCTCGCCCTTAGTGTCGGCCGTGCCGACCACGTAGACGCGCTTCATCTCCTCCCCGTTTTGTCTCAGCGTTTGATCGCGGCTTGATATTGGTTTGAGACGCCCGTATCGTATTGGCATGCCCGTCTCATCGCAAGTGGAACCGTCGGTTGCCGTCCGCGAGCCGGGCCGCCCGGGCCCGCGCGCGCGGATGAAGCGCCACATGCTGGCGACCGCCATTCGCTTGATGCAGGACGGCTTCATTCCTTCGGTGAGCGACGTGGCCGAAGCCGCGGAAGTGTCCCGCGCTACCGCCTACCGCTACTTCCCGAGCCAGGCGGCCATGGTGCAGGCGGTGGTGGATGAGGCGCTCGGCCCGATTCTCGCCTGGCGGTCCGCCGAGAGGGACGCGGGAACGCGCGTCGCGGAGCTCTTCAACTTCGCTTTCCCGCGCATGCTGAAATATGAGGCGACGCACCGTGCCGCACTATCGCAGGCGCTCGACCAGTGGGCTCGCCGGCAGGCTGGAACGCTCGGCGGAGAAGCCCGGATCGTGCGCGGAAATCGCAAGGCGCTGCTGCGCGCTGCGCTGGCGCCTCTCGCCAAGGACCTTAGGGGCCAAACGTTTGACAAACTGGCGCAATCCCTGTCACTCATTTTCGGGATTGAGGCGATTATCGTCCTCAAGGATATTTGGGGCATCGACGATGACGAGGTGCGCGCGGCTGCCGAGTGGGCGGCGCACGCTCTTGTCACAGCGGCGGTGGCCGAGTCGTCCTCCGGAAAGGGGATCGCCGCCGCCTCGGGAAGAACGAGAACGCGGACAAAAGACCGCGCAAACGGAAGGACTAGCCGCAGGACGGCGTGATGGTTTGCCGTTCCCTCGCTGGAGGGACGGCAATCACTAGGGAGGAAGTATGATGCTGAGAAAGACGTTGACTGGTTTGCTGACCGGGACGGCGATTGCGCTCGCCGCCGGGCCGGCAGCGGCGCAGGAGCTGACCATCTTCTGGGCCGAGTGGGATCCTGCCAACTACCTGCAGGAGCTGGTGAACGAATACACCGCCGAGACCGGCGTACAGGTCACCGTCGAAACCACTCCTTGGGGCGATTTCCAGACGAAGACCTTCGCCGAGCTCAACGCGCACGGCGACGCCTACGATATGGTGGTAGGTGACTCGCAATGGCTGGGGGCAGCGTCCACCGGTGGCCATTACGTCGACCTGACCGATTTCGTGAAAGAGCACGGTGTCGACAAGTCGTTCGTGCCGGCGACCTTGCAGTACTATTCGCAGTACGACGGCAAGTACTGGTCAATCCCGCTTGAGGGTGACGCCAACGGATGGGCCTATCGCAAGGACTGGTTCGAAGACCCGGCCGAGATGGCGGCGTTCAAGGAAAAGTACGGCTATGATCTCGGCGTGCCTAAGGACTTCAACCAGCTTATCGACATCGCCGAGTTCTTCACCCGGCCAGACGAGAACAAGTACGGCGTCGCGCTCTATACGCAGACCGCGTATGACGCGATGGCGATGGGCGTCGAGCAGACCATCTTCACCTGGGGCGGCGACCTCGGTGATTACGCGACAAACAAGGTCGACGGCATCCTGAACTCGCCCGAGAACGTCGAGGCGCTGGAGGCCTATCGCAAGCTCTACACCTTCACGCCGCCGAACTGGACGCAGGCGTTCTTCGCCGAGAACAACCAAGCCTTCACCGAAGGCCTCGTGGCGATGAACATGAACTACTTCGCCTTCTTTCCGGCACTCGCAAACCCGGCCACCAACCCCCATGCGGACGTGACCGGTTACTTCGCCAACCCGCCAGGGCCGAACGGCGACCAGCACGCGGCTCTCGGCGGCCAGGGCGTCTCGATCATCACCTACAGCCAGAACCAGGAGGAAGCGTACAAGTTCCTGGAGTGGTTCATCCGCGACGACGTCCAGCAGAAGTGGGCCGACCTTGGTGGGTACACCTGCAGCGCCGCGGTGCTGAACTCGGAGGGGTTCCTCAATGCGACGCCGTATAACCAAGCCTTTGCGGACTCCATGAAGATCGTGAAGGACTTCTGGGCCAATCCGGTGTTTGCCGACATGCTGTTCCAGATGAACGACCGTCTGCACCCGTACATCACCACGGGCGCCGGGACGGCCAAGGAAGCGCTCGACGCCCTCGTCGCCGACTGGAACAAGACGCTCGGAAACTAACCGAGCACGAAAGTGCGAACCGGGACCGGAGAGTCAGCTCCCCGGTCCCAACGTCGGGAGACTCCGGGAGGCATCGGTGGCGGTTCTTGCGACGCTCGACCCTCGTTCGAGAGCGGCGGCCCGCGGATGGAGCGATCTGACCATCCGCAACATGTTCATCCTTCCGACGATCATATTCCTCATCGTCTTCAACATTTTCCCGCTGATCTATTCGCTCGGCTCTTCGTTCACCGCCTACCGGGCGTCGTTGAACAGGCCGGCGGAGTTCATCGGCCTGCAGAATTACCGCGAGCTTCTTTCCGACCCGGGCATCTGGTCCAATTTCACCATTACCGCGCAGTACGTCATCGTGTCGGTGGGTGGTCAGATGATCGTCGGCTTCGGGCTGGCGCTCCTCCTCAACCGTAAGTTCCCCTTGAAGGGGTTCGTCACAACGCTGCTGCTGTTGCCGATGATGCTGTCGCCGGCGGTGGTCGGGCTCTTCTGGAAGCTGCTCTACGATCCCTCGTGGGGGCCGGTGAACTACGCTCTCGGCATCGGCAAGTTCGAATGGCTGAGCAATCCCACCAACGCGCTCTTCGCCACCGCCCTCACCGACATTTGGATGTGGGCGCCCTTTGTGATGCTGCTGTCGCTTGCCGGCCTTTCCGCCGTGCCGCAGCATCTCTACGAGGCGGCCGCGATCGACCGGGCCGGCTGGTGGTTCACGTTCACGCGCATCACGCTGCCGCTGATCCTTCCCCTGCTTCTGATCGCACTGATCTTCCGCACGATGGAAGCCTTCAAGACCTTCGACTTGCCGTTCGTGATGAGCACGGCAAGTGTCGAAACCGTGGCGATCCGTCTCTACCAGATGGCGTTCCAGGGCTGGGACACCGGTCGCGCGTCTGCGCTCGCGTATATCGTGCTGATTGCGGTGGTGGGGATTACCAACATCTACGTCAAGTACCTGAACAAGGTGAAGGAGCGCTGAGTTGGCGGCCGTCACGTCCAGCGCACAGCGGATCGCCCATCCGGTCGCAATCGTCGCGATCATCGCGGCGACGCTTATATTCCTGTCGCCTATCTACTGGATCGCCTCGACTGCGTTCAAACCGCGCGCCGTCGCGACGTCGGTGCCGCCGACGGTGATCTTCACGCCCGAGGTCACGCCTATCGTCAAGCTGTTCACCAAGCGTGTGCAGCTGAAGGAACGGCCGACGCCCGAGGCCTACGACGCCGCGCCGTGGTGGGAGAAACACATTTTCCGCAGCGGCGAGCGCGTGTTGCGCGTCGGCGAGAGCGTGCAGCTTAGCCAGTATCCCAACCGCTTCGCCAACAGCCTGATCGTCGCGGTCATTTCGACGGTGCTGGCGGTCGGCATGGGCACGTTCACCGCCTACGGCTTCTCGCGCTTCCGCATCGCGGGTGAAAACGACCTCCTGTTCTTCATCCTGTCGACGCGCATGCTGCCGCCCATCGTTGTCGCGATCCCGATGTTCCTGATGTACCGGACCTTCGGGCTCACCGATACGCATATCGGCCTGATCATCCTCTATACCGCCTTCAACCTCTCGTTCTCTGTCTGGCTGATGAAGGGATTCATTGACGAGATTCCGAGGGAATACGAGGAGGCGGCGCTGGTCGACGGCTACACCCGCATGCAGGCCTTCTTCAAGATCGTACTCCCGGAGGCTGCAACCGGCATCGCAGCAACGGCAGTATTCTGCTTCATCACCGCCTGGAACGAATACGCGTTCGCGCTGATCCTGACCAACCGCCGCGCGCAGACGGCGCCGCCGTTCATTCCGTCGCAGATTGGCTCCGGTGTCGTCGACTGGACCGTTATCGCCGCTGGCACGTTCCTTTTCCTGCTCCCCGTGGCGATCTTCACCTTCCTGCTGCGCAATCATCTGCTGCGCGGCGTCACCTTCGGCGCCATCCGCAAGTAGCGAGTCGCCATGAGCTTCAAGCAACTCAGCGCCAAGTTCCTGGAGCCCCTGTCTATGTGGACGATGATCGTCGGCATCGTCGCGCTCTGCCAGCCGTGGAATCTGTTTCTGCATCGCTACGGCGTGACGATCATCCTGGTCGGCCTCGTCGGCTTCATCGTCTTCTCCCACATCAAGCCCGGTCCCGCGGAGGAGTAAGGTGGCCGAGATTGCGCTGCGCGACATCGAAAAGTTCTTCGGCGACAACTACGTCATCCGGAAGCTCAACCTTACGATCGCGCACCGAGAATTCGTCGTGCTGCTTGGGCCTTCCGGCTGCGGCAAGACGACGACGCTCCGCGCCATCGCTGGGCTGGAGGAAGTCGATTCCGGCGACATCCTGATCGACGGCAAGCCGGTGCAGAATCTGCGAGCCGGCGACCGCGACATAGCCTTCGTCTTCCAGCTTTTCGCGCTCTATCCGCACCTGACCGCCTACGACAACATTGCCTTCCCGCTGCGCGCCACGCGCGAAAGCCGCGCAGCCGTCGACCAGAAGGTCCGCGCCGTCGCCAAAGCGCTGCAGATCGAGCACCTTTTGAGACGCCGACCCTCGGCGCTTTCCGGCGGCGACATGCAGCGCGTCGCCATCGGCCGAGCGCTGGTTCGGCGGCCGAAGGCGATGCTTATGGACGAGCCGATCGGCGCGCTTGACGCGAAGCTCCGCGAGGAGATGCGCACGGAGCTGAAGCGCCTGCACCTGGAGAACGAGCAGACCACAGTCTACGTCACCCACGACCAGGTCGAGGCGATGGCGCTCGCCGACCGCATCGCCATTATGAACGAGGGCGTGCTGCAGCAGGTCGGCTCGCCGGCTGATGTCTACGAACACCCGGCGAACCTGTTTGTCGCGCAGTTCGTCGGCAGCCCGGTGATGAACGTGGCGCCCGCAAAGCTGCAGGCAGACGGCGCTCTTGTCAAAGTCCTGCTCGGCGACGGCGCTGCGACGTTCGATTTCCCCCCCAGCATCGAGGAGCCGCTAAAGGAGGCGAATTCGAACCTTCTGCTCGGCATTCGGCCGGAAGGCATTCTTGTCGCCCGGCAGGCGACTGCGGGACACATCCCTGTCGAGGCGCACATCATCGAGCCGCTCGGCGCCTACGACATCGTCGACCTTAAGATCGGCAGTAGATTCCTGCGCGCGCGCACGGCGAGCGGCTTCGTCGGCAAGCCGGGCGACGTGGTGTGGGCGAGGCTCGATCCGTCCCGTACGCACTTCTTCGACTCTGAGAGCGGCAGGACGCTGAAAGCGGGGGCCGAGGCTTGAATGGCGCACCTCCAGCTCGACCGCTTGAGTAAGACTTTCGGCGCGAACAAGGCGGTCGACGGGCTCTCGCTCGACATCGCCAACGGCGACTTCTTTGTTCTGCTCGGTCCGACCGGCGCGGGCAAGACGACCACGCTTCGCCTGATCGCCGGACTGGAAAAGCCGACGAGCGGCGCGATCCAGATCGACGACGAGGACGTTCGCGACTGGAGCGCGGCCGAACGCGACGTGGCGCTGGTCTTCCAGTACTACTCGCTCTACCCGCGTTACACGGTCTATCAGAACCTTGCCTTCCCGCTGAAGTCGCGCGTGCGCGACTACTCGCCAACGGAAATCGACGAGCGGGTGAGAAAGGCGGCGCGCACGCTCAGGATCGACCACCTCCTCGAACGCAAGACCGATAAGCTCTCCGGCGGCGAGATGCAGCGCGTGTCGATCGGCAGGGCGATCGTGCGCGAGCCGCGCGCCTTTCTCATGGACGAGCCGCTGTCCAACCTCGACGCCAAGCTGCGCGAGGCGCTCCGCGCCGAGTTGAAGGACCTTCAGATGAAGCTCGGCGCCACCTTCCTGTTCGTGACGCACGACCAGATCGAGGCGATGTCGATGGGCGACAAGGTCGGCGTGCTGAACAAGGGCCGCCTCGCTCAGGTCGGCACGCCGCAGGAAATCTACAATCGCCCCCGCGACGTGTTCGTGGCGAGTTTCGTCGGCTCTCCAGCGATGAATCTCCTGGAGGGGGAGCTGCGG
Source organism: Propylenella sp. (assembly GCA_050728815.1). Classification (GTDB taxonomy): domain Bacteria; phylum Pseudomonadota; class Alphaproteobacteria; order Rhizobiales; family Afifellaceae; genus DASWJZ01. The sequence continues at coordinate 12,358 of JBOHKB010000424.1, read as the reverse complement.
GAGGGCTCCGTTTCGGCGATGTCCGGCAAGCTCACGCTGCCGCTGAGGCGCGGCGTCGCGGCGGCGAATGCTGGCCCGGTCACGCTCGGCATCCGCTCGGAGGATATCCGGGTCGGGCCTGCCGAGGGCGTCGAGGCGCGCGTGCACGCCGTTGAGAATCACGGCGTCGAAAAGATCGTGACTCTCCGCGTCGACGAGCAGCTCTTTCGCGCGACGGTTCCCGCCATGGTCGGAGCGGATGTGGAAAGCACTGTCCGGTTCAGTTGGAACCCTGAGAAGGTGCACTGTTTTGATCGACAGAGCGGGGTGAGCCTCACTTAATCCGCCGCGGCCGGTTGAGATCCTCGCGGGCGAGCGGCGATACGGCCCCCCCGCGGCTTCAAGAGGGGGTACGCATGCTGCTCGGCTTCAACCTTCTTCTTTGGACGACGCATGTCACGGATGCGGAACTTCCGGTCCTCGCGAAGCTAAAGAAGGCCGGCTATGACGGCGTCGAGCTTCCAGTCTTCGAGGGGGCTCCGGAGCACTTCGCCAGAATCGGAAAGGCAATCCGCGACAATGGCCTCCGCGCCACCGGCGTCTGCGTCATCCCCGATGCGGCGCACGACTGCCTGAGCGCCGACCCCGCAGTGCGCGAAGCAGGGCTTCGGCATATCAACTGGGCGGTAGACTGCGTCGCCGCGGCCGGCGGAGAGGTGCTTTGCGGCCCGTTTCACCAGCCGCTCGGCGTGTTCTCCGGCAAGCCGCCGACCGATGCCGAAAAGCGCAACTTGGCGGAGGTTCATAAGCGCGCCGCCGCCTACGCTGCGACCAGGAACGTCACGCTCGCGGTCGAGCCGCTCAACCGATTCGAGTGCTACGTGCTCAACACAGTCGCCGACGCAGCCGATTTGGTCCGAAAGGTCGGCGCGCCGAACTACGGTCTCCTCTATGACACTTTTCACGCCAACATCGAAGAGAAGGACCCGGTCGGCGTCATCGAACCGAATCTGAGCGCCATCGCGCACGTCCACTTCTCCGAAAACGATCGTGGCACGCCCGGCAAAGGCCACGTGCCTTGGGGGCCTACCATCAGGGCGCTGAAGCGCGGAGGCTATCAAGGTTGGTGTGTTATCGAGGCCTTCGGGCAGGCGCTCCCCGATCTTGCGGCGGCGACGCGCGTTTGGCGCGATTTCTTCCCCTCGCGCGAAGAGGTGTATCGCTTCGGCCACGATTTCTTGCGCGATGAATGGGCGCTCGCCTGACGCCGGCCGCCGTGGCAGCAGCGCCGACCTCCGCCGCCGTCACCGGCCAGGAACGCGAAGATTTGAAGCATCCCCCAAAGGGCCGGTTACGGAAGGCGGCTTCATTCGGCTAGAATAGGCCCGAAATAGCGGATAGATGGGGCCGCGGGCAGCCTGCCGGCGGAGGAGTTCATGCGGAAACTTCAGACGCAGGGCGTGCATCATATCACGCTGGTCGGCGCCGACCGTCAGATCTCGATCGACTTCTGGGAGGGGGTGCTCGGCATGCCCTTCGTCTTCGAGCAGCCCAATCTCGACGTGGCGACCGAAAGCCACCTCTATTTCGACCCGGGAGATGGACGCCTGATCACCGTCTTCACGGACGAGACGCGGAAGCCCGATCCGACGCCGACGAGCCGCGATCAGGGCGTCGTGCATCACATCGCCTTCTCCGTGTCGCGCGTGACGTTCTTGCAGGCGGTCGAACGTCTAGATGAGCGCGGCGTGTCGCACAGCGGCGTGAAGGACCGTGGCTTCATGGATTCTATCTATTTCCGCGATCCGCTCGGGCTTTTGATCGAGCTCGCCTCGTACCGGTTTGAGCCGCCGGCCGGCCTGACGCACGTCGATGTACTGCACGAGGCGCACCGTTTGCGTATTGAGCGCGGCGATCCCAATATCGCGGAGATCCACCTCGCCGACGCTATCGAGAACCTGACGCGGGAGGGGCGACCGAGCCTTTCCAAGAATCGCGCTGCCAAGGATCCCTACAAGGCGCGCCCTGCGCGGAAGGCCCAGCGGGCGAAGGAGAAGGAGCCGGCGGACGGCTGATCGCTCGCCGGTCGAGTGAGGAAGTTCCAACAAAGCCGGAGGGCGTCACTCTCTCCGGCCGGAAGAGAGGGGAGGTCAATCGTGAAACTCTACATGCATCCTGTCTCCAACACGAGCCGCCCGGTGCGGATGTTCATCCAGGACAACAGCCTGCCGGTCGAGGAGGAGGTCGTCGACCTCATGACCGGCGCGCACCACCAGGAGCCGTACATTTCGGTCAACCCGAACCGGCAGGTGCCGACTTTGGACGACGACGGCTTCGTGCTCTCCGAGAGCTCCGCGATCCTGAAATACCTCGCCGAGAAATTCGACTCGCCGGCCTACCCGAAGGACCTGAGGAAGCGTGCCAAGGTCAACGAAATCATGGATTGGTTCAACACGCACTTCTATCACGACTACGCTTATGGCGTCGTCTACCCTCAGGTCTTCCCGCACCACAAGCGTCCGACCGACGAGGTTCAGAAGGGTACGATCGAGTGGGGCAAGGAGAAGACGCGGACCTGGCTCAAGGTCCTGAACGACAACATCCTCGGCAAGGGAAACAGGTACCTTGCCGGCAACGACATCACGATCGCCGACTACTTCGGCGCGGCGCTGCTCACCTGCGGCGATCCGATACGCACCGAATTCAAAAACTATCCGAACATCGAAGCCTGGCTGAAGCGCATGGCCGAAACGAAGAGCTGGAAGGCCTGCAACGAGGCGCTTTGGGGCTTCCGCGACTACGTCAAGGATCAGCAGTTCGAGACGGTTTGAGGACAAGCGCAAGGCTTCTCCCCTTTGTGGGAGAGGATGTCGCCGAGGCGACGGGCGAGGGGTTTCGCCAGCCACGGGATGACACTCCTCCGTCCGCCCTTCGGCAAAGCCGAGTGGCACATTCTCCCACTACGAGGGAGAAAGCCGGACGCCGTTTCCCTCGCTATTCAGCCTCCGACCAATCCACCAAGGCTGACTTGTAGTCGCTGCGCGGCAGGCTGCCGTTCGGGACGAACACGATCTCAGTCGTCACCAGCAGCGTCTCGCGGATGCGCTTGCGGATCGCCTCGGCGAGCCGTTCCTCGCCCGCCGCCGCTGAGCCCAGCTCCACCAGCACCTTGAGCGGCGGATTCTGGCGGAATCCCGTCTCGCGCGGACGCACTGAGATCGGCCCGCCGACCGCCGGCGCGAACGCGCCGATAAGCTCGCGGAGAGCCGAGGGGAACACGTTGACACCGCGCACGATCAGCATGTCGTCGGTGCGCCCGATGCAGCGGATGCGCGGCGAGGTGCGCCCGCAGGGGCAGGGCCCGGCCGAAACCACGACATGGTCGCGGCTGCGGAAGCGGAGGAGCGGCGCCGCCTGGCGCCTAAGGTGAGTGTAGACAAGTTCGCCTGTGGCGCCGTCTTCGATCGGCGTCGGTTTGCCGCTTTCAGGATCGATCAGCTCGAAATGCACGAAGCCGCGTCCGCTGAAATGCATCCCCCGCTGCGCCTCGCATTCAGCCCACAGCGTAGCGGCGATATCGCCGATCCCCATCGCCTCGGTGACCTTGGCACCCCACTCCTCCTGCAGCTGCGCCCGCATGGCAGGCTCGCCGCCACCCGGCTCGCCGGCGACGATCAGCCGCGCGACCGACGTAGCTGCAAGGTCGATCCCGCGCTCATGCGCCCGTTCGGCGATGTGCAGCGCATAGGAAGGCGTCAGCGCCACGGCCTCCGCCTTCAGCTGCTCGATCGCCGTCAGCAGCCGCTCTGTGTTCCCCGATCCGAGAGGTATGTGGCAGAGTTTCAGCGCATAGAAGGCGTCGAGCCCGACCCCGGCCACGAACGGCCCGGCGTTGTAGGTCGATATCAGGCGCTCGCCCGCCCTGAGCCCCGTCGCCGCATAGCTCCGCGATGAAATGCGCACCCATTGACCGAGGTCGGCGTCTGTCAGCGGAATGTAGCTCGGCGCGCCCGTAGTGCCGCTGGTGGAGAAGATGCGGACGATCGAGCGCATGGGCACGGCCAGATGAGCGCCGATCGGCTCCGTTTCGGAGCGTGCGGTGCGCAGCTCGTCCTTCTCGGTAAATGGCAGCTTGGCGATTTCTTCCAGCCCGCTGACCTGCCTCGCCTCGGCGTAGCCGGCGGAAGCAAGCTTCTCCTGGTAGAAGCGGGAATTCGCCAGGAGATAAGAAACCTGATTCCGGTAGGCTGAAGCGTCGGCGCCTGGCTGCTCTTCCCAGGGCAGCGCCTCGATCTCGGGGTCAAGGATCAAGACACGGGCACCTCGCCGCGCCGCTTTCAGGACAGCGCATTCCAGCGCGCGTGCTTTGCAGCAAAGCTAAGCTTGGCGCAAGAATTGCTCGGTTAGGATACGCCGCTCCGCCGCTCTCCGCCGTACACTTCCACGTTTTCGACGGCGGCCTGCTCCGCTCTCTCCTCGCGTGCGACGCGCAGTTCGGCGACACGGCTTTCGCTCGCCGCCATTGTGATCAGGACGGGTGCGTGCGGCAAGAAATCGAGCGCCTCGGACTGGAAGACGACATCCTTCAACTCGCGCCAAAGCTCAATCATTTGCAGTTCGTCGTCGCGCCCTCCGTCATCAACGAAAACGATGGCGCGTGGCGCGAGATACGGCGCAAGGATCGGCAGCGCCGGGTAGCGGCTGAGCGACTGTATCTTTCCCGGCGGGCCGTCGACGAAGAGGAAGTCGATCTTTTCGTTCAAGGTCCGCAGCAGCGGATCGAGCGCGTACCAGCTGAACGTGCGATCGCCGACGCGGCGCTCGGTGAGCGGCGCAATCTCCTGCGTCACCCAGCTCGACAACCCGGCTTGCTCGAGCATCTGGGCGGTGTGCCTCGCGTGCGCTTCGTCGTGCTCCACGGAAATGAGCCGGCCGCCGCCGTTGGCGCGGAGCGCCGCCGCGAAGAGGACGGTCGAGCTGCCGCTGCCAAGTTCCAGGACGAGCTTTGGCCGGTGGCGGCGGATCAGCAGCAGAAGATAGGCGGCTTCCTCGCCGGTGATCTCAAAACCCTGATGCGGGAACGGCGGCAGGACGCCGTCGATGCCAAGCTGGGGCAGGATCGCAATCATGTTGAGGAGCGACGAGAACCCGGCTTTCAGCTTCTTCTGCGCGCGGTCGTCGCGCGCCCGCACCAGCGAACGGAGCGCAACGATGTCGTCGTCGATCTTGGAAAGGCGGCGGTCGATGGCCGCCAAGCGTTCGATGCTCGTTGAAACGAGGTCCGACAGGCCGAGTGTGAGAAATGAGCGCAACCGCGCCGGCAAGCCAACCAATGCCGTTTCCCCCGACGCTATTCGGTGTCGAAATGTCTTGCGCCGAACCCCGCCCGCCGCGGCGGGCGGCGCGCGGCAACGTCGGGCTTCGTACGCATGGAGGGCGCGGGGGGGCCACGCCGACAGACGGCCGAACGACGCGTAAGCAAGCCCGGCGCGGCCGGCCTGACCTGCCGGTCGGGCGAACTCGGAAGGCACTTGAGGATCATCTCCGCCGCCGGGCCTTCGCGTCCGTCATCTTCCTTGGGGCTAGCAAACCAGTTTGGCGGCTCGGATGCAACGCGAATGAGACACGCTGCGACGCAGCCCATCGCCCGCGGGCTTTCCCGCAACAGCCGGCCTGCTTCGCCAAGTTCGGCCGATTGTGTTGGGAATTCGGGTGCTTAGCTCCTATTTGGATGACAGAAGGCAGGTCACTTCACAAGCTCTACAGGGCATCATGCGGCTCACCGGCATCCATCACCTCACCGCTATTTCTGGCGACGCGCCGGGCAATCGGCGCTTCTACGAGGGCGTGCTCGGCATGCGCTTGGTCAAGAAAACGGTGAACCAGGACGATGTCAGCGCTTACCATCTCTTCTACGCCGATGGCCTCGCGAGCCCCGGCACTGACATCACTTTTTTCGACTGGCCGGTGCCGCCGGAGCGTCGTGGCACTCACTCGATTTCGCGCACGGCGCTTCGTGTGACGGGCGCCGATACGCTTCCCTGGTGGCAGGAGCGGCTTTCAGAGGTTGGCATGAAAATCGGCGTCGTCGGCGAGCGCGACGGACGCCGGACGCTCGACTTCGAAGACCCTGAGGGGCAGCGGCTCAGCCTCGTCGGCGACGGAGGCTGGGGGGAAGCCAACCCGTGGGCGGAGAGCAGCGTTCCGCCGGCGCACCAGATCCGCGGTCTCGGCCCGATCACGCTCAGCGTTCCCGACCTCGCTCCGACGGACGCGATCCTGACGGCGCTCATGAACATGCGGCCGGTGCGCACCTATCCGCATCCCGAATCTGCTCTTGACATGGTGCATGTTTATGAGATGGGCGAAGGGGGGGCGGGGGCGGAGCTGCATGTCGGCGTCCAGCCGGACCTGCCTCCGGCCCGGCAGGGCGCCGGCGGGGTGCATCACGTCGCTTTCCGCACGCCCGACGGCGAATACGACGCCTGGGCGGAGCGGCTGAACAAAATGCGCATCCCAAACAGCGGCAAGGTTGATCGCTACTACTTCAAGAGCCTCTACTTTCGCGAACCGAACGGCATCCTGTTCGAGATCGCCTCGGACGGGCCCGGCTTTGCCGTCGACGAACCGCTCGAAAAGCTCGGTGCGCGGCTGGCGCTGCCTCCATTCCTCGAGCCGCGGCGGAGAGAAATCGAGGCGGGGCTGAAGCCGGTCTAAGCTGTCGCTAACGCGGCGAGCAGCGCACTCACCGCCGCGCTCTCGTCGTCGTTCACGATGTGCGCCATCCCCGCATAGATGCGCTCGTCCACCTTGCCGCTGAGCGCGGTCAGCACATCGCGCGTCTCGTGCACGCGTTCGAGCGGGACATGCGGATCGACGTCGCTCGAGCCGAGGAAGATCGGCGTGCCGTCGAGCGAGCCGGAGTGGTTTCGCGGCGTGCCGGGCGGGCCGATCAGCCCGCCGGTCAGCGCCGCGACGAAGCCGTAACGCCGCGCGTTGCGAGCGGCGAACTCGGTGGAGAGGCAGGCTCCCTGCGAAAAGCCGACGATCCCGACGCGTTCCGCCGGAAATCCCTTGTCGCCGAGCCTTGCCAAGACTGCGCCAAGCAATGCCAGCGCCGAGGAGAGCCATGGCTCGTTCGCCACAAGCGGCGCGAGGAACGGATAGGGATACCACGTGTTCCCCGTCGCCTGCGGCGCGAGATAGGCGATGTCGTCGCGCCCGAACGCCTCGGCGAGCGACAGCATGCTATCCGCCGTCGCGCCGCGCCCGTGCACGAGGATCACTGCCGCCTTCGCCTCGACAAGCGACGCGCCGGCGGCGATCACGTCCTCGATGCGGTGCGGTCCCTGCATTCGCCGGCGGCTACATCCGGCGGAGCGCGGCGAGAAATGTCGGGTCGGGATAGGAATCCGCCGGCAGGCCGAGCTGCTGCTGCACGGCCTTCACCGCGGCGCGCGTGTTGGCGCCGATGATGCCGTCGACGCCGCCCACATCATGGCCGAGCTGCTTCAGGCGTTCCTGCACTTCCTTGATCTCGGCGCGGCTTGGCGCTGCGGCGCTTCCGCGCCTGACCGCCGGCGCGCCCGCGAGCCGCGTCGCGAAATAGGCGGCGGTCGTGGCGTAGACGAGCGACTCGTTCCAGAGCGTGTAGACGCCGAAATTCGCGTAAGCCAGGAACGCCGGCCCGAGCCGCCCCATGGGGAGAAGCAGCGCTGCCTGCGCGCCGTCGGCAGGCAGTGCGTTGCCGTCCGCCTTGGCGATGCCCCACGCCGCCCATTGCGAACGCGGGTGCTTGATCGCGAGGTCCGCCTCCGGCCACGGCATGTCTGCCGGAACGCGCACTTCCTCAAGCCATGGCTGGCCGCCTTGCCAGCCGTGTTTTTTCAGGAGCGCGGCGGAGGAAGCGAGCACATCCGGCACGCTCCGCACCAGATTGCGCTTCCCGTCGCCGTCATAATCGACGGCAGTCGCGAAATACTCCGTTGGTACGAACTGCATCTGGCCGACCTCGCCGGCCCAGGCGCCCTTCATGTCCGTTGGGGAAAGGTCGCCGTGGTCGAGCAGCTTCAGCGCCGCAATCAGGTCGGCGCGGAACCGATCCGGCCGCCGGCAATCGCGGGCGAGCGTGGCGAGCGACTGGAGCGTGGGAAACTCGCCGAGATTGGCGCCGAAATCCGTTTCCAGGCCCCAGAAGGCCGTGATGACCGGACCGGGCACCCCGAAGTCGCGCTCGATACGGGCGAAGGTCGAAGCGTGTTTCTGCAGGAGCGCGCGCCCCTGCTGCATGCGGTAGTCGGCCACCATGCGGCCGGCGAATTCCAGAAAGCTCTGCGAGAACACCGCCTGGGCGCGGTCGGCTTTGATGACCTTCGGGTCGAAGCGGACGCCGTCGAGCGCCGAGAGCGCGCCAGCCGAAATCCCCGCCGCCGCCGCCTCGCTCTTGAATTCCTGAAGCCAGGCTCCGAACCCCTCTGCGCCGCCGCATTGTTGCGCCAGCGCAGGACTGTCCGCGGAAACCGCAACGGCGAACGCAAGGGCAATCGCGAATCGTATCGATCTTGTTGACATGCCACCTTCCCGAATCGCGCGGCCAATCTGCCGAACAAGGTGGCGGGGTCAAGGCGCGCCCCGCTTGCCGGCGGGGATTGGGCATGCAGGTCGGCCTTACGCCCGAGCGGTGTTTCCGTCGTTGCTCTCGCGCCGGCGCGGCGCACGCACCAGGAAGGCCGGCAAACCGGCCGCGGGATCGAGTCCGGGATTGCGTTCGCGCTTGCTGCGGTCGCGGCCCCCGTTGCGGGGCTGGTTCGGCTTGCCCGGCCTTGCATGCTGCTTGCTCCGCCGGGGCTGCCTTTGACTGCGCTGCGGAGCATTCTTGCGCTCGGCGGGACTGTCCTCTCTCAGAGAACGGATACCGGCGGGAGCCGCGGCGACTGGGACGGCGATCCGCGTCAGCTTCTCGATGTCCCTGAGATAGGCTCGTTCCTCGGCGTTGCAGAACGAAATCGCGGTGCCCGCTGCTCCGGCGCGCGCGGTGCGGCCGATCCGGTGCACGTAGCTTTCCGGAACGTTGGGAAGCTCGAAGTTGATCACGTGCGTCACGCCTTCGACGTGGATGCCGCGAGCGGCGATGTCGGTGGCGACGAGGACGCGCGTCCGGCCGACTTTGAAGGCGGCGAGCGCCCGCTCGCGCTGCGGCTGGCTCTTGTTGCCGTGGATTGCAGCGGCGTCGACGCGGGCCTTCGCGAGGTTGCGAACCACCTTGTCGGCGCCGTGCTTGGTGCGGGTGAAGACAAGCACACGCTGCATGGAAGGATCGGCAAGGATGCGCTCGAGCGTCGCCTGCTTCTCCGCGCTCGCGACGAAGATCACGCTCTGTGTAACGCTCTCCACCGTCGTCGCGACCGGCGCGACGGCGACTCGCACGGGGTCAGTGAGGAGCGAAGCGGCAAGCTCGGCGATCGTTCTCGGCATTGTGGCGGAGAAGAAGAGCGTCTGGCGCTTGGCGGGGACAAGCTTGACGATCCGCCTGAGCGGCACGATGAAGCCGAGATCGAGCATCTGGTCGGCCTCGTCGACGACGAGGACTTCGACGTGCCCGAGCATGAGAAGCTTCTGCTCGACGAGGTCGAGCAGGCGTCCGGGCGTGGCGACCAGGATGTCGACGCCGCGCTTCAGCGCCTCGGCCTGCGGGCGCTGCGCGACGCCGCCGAAGATTACGGCAGTGGAGAGCCGAAGCCCCGCGCCATAGGTGCGGAAGCTCTGTGCGACCTGGGTTGCCAGCTCGCGCGTCGGCGTCAGCACCAGCACGCGCGGGCTGTGCGGGAGCCGCGGCGACTTCGCTTCGGCTAGCCTGTGCAGGATCGGCAGTGCGAACGCCGCCGTCTTGCCGGTGCCCGTTTGGGCGATGCCGCAGAGGTCGCGGCCGGCAAGGATCGGGGAGATGGACTGTGCCTGGATCGGGGTGGGCGCGCTATGGCCTTCATCGGCCACGGCGCGAAGGATGGATTCGCCAAGGGCGAAATCGGAAAACTGGGTCAATCGGTTACTTTCGTTTCAAGTTCTCCGGCGCAGCCGGAGTCTCGGCCGAACGCGCAATACGAGCGCACTTTGCCGATGCGGTGTCATTGTGACGACCCGCGTGATTTGGGCTGTCTGGTTTGGAAGCGAATGAAGATGAAGGCCGGGTCCCTGCGGGGACTCTTTCACGCAGCCTTGATCGAGCGCCGGTTCATGGCGCTGCCGCCGACGGTGGAGATGGGTGTAAAGACGTTGAAAGTCAAGCGGAATCCCGCTCAAGCCGCGGCAAGTTGTGTCGCCGCCAGCAGAAACGGGCTTCGTTGGTGGCGAGACTAAGGACGATGCTCAAGCTCCAAATCTTCGGCTCTCATCGCCCAGGAATGCCGCTTCGACTCGAAGACAGAGAAGCGCGGAGCGGGGAATGACGGGTCGGCGAAGGCGCCAACGGCGACAGCGGTAAGATCGGGCTGCGCGTCGATCGTCCAAAAGACCGTGGCGCCGCAATCCGGGCAGAAGTGAAAGGTGATGGTGTTGCCGCTATCGGCTTTGCGCAAAAACGTCGATGACCGGCCCTCGCTCGCAACGTTCTCGCGCGGAAAGCGCGCCTGGACGCCAAAAATGCTGCCGGTGCGGCGCTGGCAGGCGAGGCAGTGGCACATGGATATGCGGACCGGATCGCCCTCGCAGCGGACGCGCAGTTGCCCGCAGCTGCAGGCCGCGTGACGTGTGGTCACGGCTTCCTCCCTCAAGCCCAAAACAACTTCCGTTCGCCCCGGTCGAGAATGAAGGTGCGCAATTTGACGATGTCCGAAATCAGGCGCGAGGCCAAGCCTCTGACCGGACAATATTTTCTGCCGAGGATGCTCGATGCCGAACACGTCTCGAACAGGGCAACTTCGATACGAGCAACGGGCCGAGCCGACAAAACAGGGCATTCGTCGCTCGGGCGGCGTCAGCTCGTGGTGCTATGACGGCGGCGCTTTCTTCACAAAAGTGTCACATTGCGTCGCGGCGGCGTCGCTCCCGGCTGGCGGAGGACCGTGAACCGCCCTAACCTAGACGCCGTGCGACCAGTTTCGCACACCGCTCAAATGTCGGTCACGGCCCGGGGCAGGGCGGATGGGCTGACACAGAAGCTTCTTGAACCAGCGCTAGGGGCTGTCGGCGCTGCGTTCCGGCGATGTAAGGTCGACGCCGCGACCAGTCGAGAGGAAGGGGAGAATGGGCATGAAGCGTAAACTGATCTTTCTGACGTCGATATCGGCCTTGGCCCTGTCGGCGTCGGCGGGTGGGGCGCTGGCGCAGAGTCAGGAACTGATCGACGCCGCCAAGGCGGAAGGCACGGTCACGACGATCGCGCTGCCGCATAGCTGGTGCAATTACGGCGAGGTCATCGAGGGCTTCAAGGCGAAGTTTGGCCTCGAGGTGAACGAGCTCAATCCGGACGCAGGCTCGGGCGACGAAATCGAGGCGATCAAGGCGAACAAGGGCAACATGGGCCCGCAGGCGCCCGACGTGATCGACGTCGGCCTTTCCTTCGGCCCCTCGGCCAAGGCGGAAGAGCTGATCCAGCCCTACAAAGTCGCGACCTGGGATACGATTCCGGACGCCGCCAAGGACGCAGATGGCTACTGGTACGGCGATTATTACGGCGTGCTCTCCTTTGTCGTGAACAAGGACCTGATCGAGACGACGCCGCAGGACTGGCCAGACCTGCTTGGGCCCGACTTCGCGAACGCCGTCGCGCTCGCCGGCGATCCGCGCGCCTCGAACCAGGCTATCCAGGGCGTCTACGCTTCCGGCCTTTCGCGCACCGGAGGGGATGCCGCGGCGGCGCCTGCGGCAGGGCTGGAATTCTTCGCCGAGCTGAACAAGGCAGGCAATTTCGTGCCTGTCATCGGCAAGTCGGCATCGTTGGCGCAGGGCTCGACGCCGGTCATCATCGCATGGGATTATAACGGGCTTTCCTGGGCGAAAGACCTGAACGGCAATCCGCCCGTCGAGGTCGTGGTTCCGAAGACCGGCGTGCTTGCCGGCGTCTATGTGCAGGCGATCAGCGCCTACGCGCCGCACCCGAATGCCGCCAAGCTGTGGATGGAATGGCTCTATTCTGACGAGGGCCAGCTGCTCTGGCTGAAGGGCTTCTGCCATCCAATTCGCTTCAACGACCTCGCGGCGAGCGGCAAGATCCCGCAGGAGCTGATGGATGCGCTGCCGCCGCCGGCCGCCTACGAAGCCGCGATCTTCCCGACGCTCGACGAGCAGAACGCGCTGAAGCCGGCGATCACCGAGAAGTGGGACTCCGTCGTCGGCGCGAACGTTCAGTAGCCGCAATCGCGGCTGGGCCGCGGATAGGGCC
>JBOHKB010000423.1:0-17242 GCA_050728815.1 Propylenella sp. | reverse complement strand
CTTCGTTTGTGGGCCGCCGGTCGACCCACGTTCTGATGGGCGGTACGATGCCGCCGGAGGCGGAGTCTCTAGGTGACACAAATCCACGCGCCTTGAGTGGTCCCTGAAGGGCAAGCTTCCCTATTCCTTTCTAAGCACCGCAAAATGGTAGGTGTCCTGGGCGCGCTTCAGCCGGGCGGTGACGTCGCCGTGTCCCCTGCTTTCCATGAACGCATAGAAGGGCACCAGCGTCTTCTCGGTGATGTCCTCGAGACGATCGACCTGAAAGCCCGCGTTCAGGCAGCGTGTTCGATATTCGGCTTCGTCCGAAAACACGTTCGCTTCCGGAATGATTTCGCGGTAGCCCCGCCGGTACCTGACATCGGTCAGCACCACCTTTCCGCCGGGACGCAACACACGAAACGCCTCGGCGAGAAAGGCCTCGCGTGTATTGAAATGGAAGGCCGCCTCAACGCAATGCACCCGATCCGCCGTGCCGGAGGCGACGGCAAGGCGCGCGCCGTCCATGACCGCAAACAGGGCCGCTGAAGTTTTCGCTGCCGCGTAGGCGGCTTGCACCGGGGACAGGTTTAGGCCCACCACGCAAGCCGGCGCGTAGTGCCTGGCGATCATCTCTGTCGTTGCGCCGAGGCCGCACCCGACGTCCAAGACCACCGAAGCGCGCGATGCCTCCTCGGACGTGTCCGCGGAGAGATGCAGCTCGACCAGCCGGCGCGCCGCCTCGCCGGCTCCACGCGGCGCGCCAGAGGGACCATCGCTCCAAAGGCCGAAATTGAAGAGCCCCGTGCCCTCGTAGAGCTCCCGCGCCGCAGGATCGAGTATCTGCGCGTCGTAAATTTTGACGAAAGCGTTGCGGCTCTCAATCATCCTCGATCACGTATTCAATTGGCTCCCGCCACACCGCGGCAATTTGAACGCTCAGCGGGCTGCTTTCGTCGCGAGCCTGGGAACCGCTCGCGCGGGCCGCCAATTCCGTGTTGCGTCGGAGCGCCTACGGCTCCTGCTTCATAAGGCGGAGCACGAAGCCGGTCATGCCGCCTTCCTCCTCCTCGGCCGCTGCGTAGGCGTTGGCGACGCTCGGATCGGCCGGCGCGCTCTCCACCAGCATACGCTCAGCGAGCGAGGCCGCCGGTTCCTCGGTCAAGAGCTTCTTCTTCAGCGGCCGGGCTGCGGGAGCCGGCTGCGGCTGGGGCGTCGCGACTTCCTCGCTGCGGAGCTCCGGCAGCGGCAGGAAGCTCGGGTCGGTGCTCAAATTGCGCTGCGGCGCGGGGGCCGCAGCGACGGCCCGCGGATTGGGGCGTGGCGTCGGAACGTGCGCCGCCGGCGCTGGCGAAGCGGCCCGAGCAGCGGAGGCAGCGAGCGCCTCACCCACCACGCTCTGCCGTTCTGCCGGCGCGGCCGCAGCGACCGAGGTGAGCGTCACGCTCGCCGTCGCCTCCGGCTCGATCGTGAGCGCGGCGGTCGCCACCGACATCGGTGCGGCGCGCTGGGCCGATGTCGGCTCGGCGAATGCCAGCGACATCGCGTTCGCCCCGCGCGTGTTCTCGCGGCGGTCGAGCCGCTCGGCCAGCTCGAGCATCCGCACGTTATCGCGCGCCTGCTTCTCCGCCACGGCCGTGCGGATGCGCTCCGGCATCGACATCGGCGGGCACTCGCCGGAAGGACTGAAGCTGCGGCCGTCGCCAGGCACCGAGTTGAAGATGTAGCGGTTCTCGCAGACATCGACCTTGGGCGGCTGGCCGACCGTCTCGAAGTGATCGTAGCCTTCCTTCAGCATCAGCCAGAACGGCATGTTCGGGTCGTTGCGGTGGCGCGCGAGGTTCTGCGGCGTCATGCGGAACGGGAAGGCCTGCACCTGGAAATCCCGCTGCCCGCCCTGAAAGGCGAGCCGTCCGAGCGTGTAAATCTCCTGGATGCTCTCGTCGGTCATGGAATAGCAGCCGCGCGAGGAGCAGGCCCCATGCACCATGAGCTCCGAGCCCGTGCGGCCGAGCGAGCGGTCGAAGTCGTTCGGGTAGCCCATGTTGAAGGCGAGGTAGTAGTTGGAGTCGGGGTTCATCTGCGCCGGGCGGATCGTATAGAAGCCCTCGGGCGCCTGCCGGTCGCCTTCCTTCTTCTTCGGTCCGAGCACGCCCGACCACGCGCAGATCTCGTAGTCCTTGAGGAATGCGTAGCGGCCCGACGACTTCTGCAGCTTCCAGACTTCGAGCGTCGCCTCTTCCTTGAAGATACGGAGGAGAATCGGCGAGCGCTGCTCCATTCCCTTGCGGTCGACCAGAGTCCTCGTGGCGCTGTCGAGCGGCCGCATATGTTTTGGGAGCGAGCCGGAATAATCGGAGCAGGCCGAGAGCGCCATCAGCGCCGGCACCGCAACCGCCATCGCGCCAGTACGCAAGAAACGAGAAAGGCGAGCCATTCTTTCCGTCCCACGAATGGAGGCTGCGGCCCCCGCCTCCCGCGACTCTGAGAGCCCGGTGGTTACCGAAGCGTTAGCACGAACGCTCTGCCCCATGCACCCCCCGGAAGCCAGCTCGCTCACCAAGTGTGGTTTTTTTACTGAATCGACCGTCCGATCGCGAGGAATTTTTCCCGGCGCTGCCTGAGGATGTCCTCGCGGCCGAGCCCGGAAAGGTCCCGCAGAGCGCCGGCAATCACCTCGCCGGCGCGGTCGATCACCTTATCGGGATCGCGGTGCGCCCCGCCGAGCGGTTCCTCGACGATTCCGTCGATGACCTTGAAGTATAGGAGGTCTGCCGCGGTGATCTTCATCGCCGTCGCGGCATCCTGCGCGCGAGTGGGATCGCGCCAAAGAATGGAGGCAGCGCCCTCCGGCGAGATCACGGTATAGATGGCGTGCTCCAACATATAGACGCGGTTGGCAGTGGCGATCGCGATCGCGCCGCCGGAGCCACCCTCGCCTATGATCGCGGCGACATTGGGGACGCCGAGTCTCAGGCATGCCTCGGTCGAGCGCGCGATGGCCTCCGCCTGGCCTCGCTCCTCAGCTCCCACACCCGGATAGGCTCCGGCCGTGTCGACGAGGGAAATCACCGGCAGCGCAAAGCGGTCGGCAAGCTCCATCACGCGCACCGCCTTGCGGTAGCCCTCCGGCCGCGTCATGCCGAAATTGTGCTCCACGCGGCTCTGCGTATCCTCGCCCTTCTCCTGCGCCAGGATCGCCACAGGATCGCCGCGGAAGCGGCCCAAGCCGGCGACCAACGCTTTGTCCTCGCCGAACTTGCGGTCGCCCGCGAGCGGCTCGAAATCCGTGATCAGCCGACGAATGTAGTGCTTGGCGTGCGGCCGGTCGGGATGACGCGCGACCAGCGTCTTCTCCCAAGGCGTGAGCTTGGCGTAGATGGCGGCGAGCGCGTCGCGCACCTTCGCTTCGAGCGTCGCGATCTCGTCGGCGACCGAGACGCCGTCGCGTTCTCCCGTTTCGAGGCGCTTCAGCTCCTGGATCTGCCCTTCCAGGTCGGCGACCGGTTTTTCGAAATCGAGGAATGTCCGCATCAGGCTCCTGCGCCGGGGCACTCCCTCCCCTCGCGGGTCGGGTCAGGCGGACCGCCTCGTTCCGGCTCGAAATTCGCCGCGGAAACTGGCGAGCGCGGCGGGGCAAGTCAAGGCGAGGCGGTCGCAGCCTTCCGTTCTCTTGGCCGGCCCAGGCGCGGCTAACCGGCGGACGCGCTCGTGTCCGCCAGCGGATGATGCTCGTTGACGAGCGCCTTCAGCCGCTCGTCGAGGATGTGCGTGTAAATCTGCGTCGTCGAGTTGTCGGCGTGGCCGAGCAGCGTCTGCACGGCGCGGAGATCGGCTCCGCCGGAGAGGAGATGCGTCGCGAATGCGTGCCGGAGCACATGCGGCGAAAGCTTTGACGCATCGAGCCCGGCCTGGGCGGCGACGCGCTTCAGGTCGCGCGCGAACGCCTGCCGCGTCAGATGACCGCTCGCGGCGTCGGCGGGAAAGAGCCACTTGCCGGCCGGGCGCTCGAGCGCTGAGGCGGCGGCGCGGTATTCGGCGAGCACCGTCTGCGCTGCCTGGTTCAGCGGCACCAGCCGCTCGCGCCCGCCCTTCCCCGTCACCGCGATGAAAGGACGGCCGCCGCGCCCCGCAGATGCCGGCAGGCTCACCAGCTCCGACACGCGGAGGCCAGTCGCATAGAGGAGCTCAAGCAGCGCCAGCAAGCGAAGCGCCGCGAGACGGCGGACCGGCGTCAGGTCGGGCGCGTCCGCAGCCTCACGCGCCGAGGCGAGCAGCCTGTCCACCTCGGCGACGGACAGCACTTTCGGCAGGCCGGGGCGGGGCTTCGGCCGCTCGGCGGTCGAGGTCGGGTCGTCGTCCCGCAAGCCCTCCGCCACCTGGAACTTGTAGAACTGCTTGAGCGCCGAGAGCCGCCGCGCCTGCGAGCTTGCGGCGAACCCGCGACCGGAGAGCGCGGCGAGATAGCGGCGCACCTCGCCGGCCTCGGCGTTCGCGAGCCGGCCCGCCGCGGCGCGGAAATCGTCGAGGTCGCGCCGATAGGCGGAGAGTGTGTTCTCGCTTGCGCCGCGCTCGGCTGCGAGCATTTCGAGAAAGGCCTCCTTGAGGGCCGCGTCGCGCGTCGCGCCGCCGAGACGCGTGGAGTCGCTCACGGTTGTAGCCGATCGCTCGGAATCCGCACCGTCATTTCCCGCGGATTCGGCTCAACCGAGATCACAAGGGCGATCATGCCGCCATAGACCAGCGCGGCGATGATGCCGAGCACCACCAACAATCGAATTAGACTGGGCATTGGTCCGCATCTTGACCGATTCGGTCTAGCCCGTCCGCCGGCAGAATTGCAAGGCGGCGGGCGCTTGACAGCGCGGCGAGGGCCGGAGCACCTCGCTCCGCCAGGAGGACACGTTTCTTGGACGCACGCCAGGCAGTGATGGACGACGACCAGGTCGAGCGGCTGCGCGCCCGGCTCGGCGAGCGCTCGATCGTGCTTATCGGCATGATGGGCGCCGGCAAGACCAGCATCGGGCGGCGGCTCGCCAACCACTTGCACCTCCCCTTCCTCGACGCCGACGCGGAGATCGAGAAGGCGGCCAATCTGTCGATAGCGGAGATTTTCGAACAGTACGGCGAGGCGCATTTCCGCGAAGGGGAGGAGCGGGTGATCGCCCGCCTGCTCGGCGGCGGGCCGGCAGTGCTCGCCACCGGCGGCGGCGCGTTCATGAGCGCGGAAACGCGCAAGCGCTGCGGCGCCCAGAGCATCACCGTCTGGCTCAAGGCGGAGGTGCCGGTGATGCTCGAGCGGGTGAAGAAGAAGGGCAACCGCCCGCTTCTCGCAGGCAGCGACCCCGAGGCACGCATGCGCGAGTTGTTGAAGGAGCGCGAGCCGACGTACGCGCTCGCCGACATCGTCATCGGCTCACGCGAGGGGCCGCACCAGCAGGTCGTCTCGGAGATTCTGGCGGCGCTCGACGCGCGCCTCGGCGAAGGCAAAAGACCTTGAGCGCCACCGAGCGCGTCCGCGTCGAGTTGGGCGAGCGGAGCTACGATGTGCTGATCGGGCCGGGCCTGATCGCGGAGGCCGGCGCGCTGATCGCGGAGCGCCTCTCCGGCAAAAGGGCCGCAATCGTCACCGACGAAAACGTGGCGGGCCTGCATCTTCCGGCTCTCCGCGCCTCGCTTGCCGCGGCCGGCATCTCTGCGGCGGAGGTCGTCATCCCGGCCGGCGAAAATTCCAAGAGTTTTGGACAATTGCGGGCGGTCGTTGAAGCCATCCTGGAGGCAAGGGTGGAACGCGGCGACGCGGTCATTGCGCTCGGCGGCGGCGTGGTCGGCGACCTCGCAGGATTTGCCGCCGCAATCACCCGCCGCGGGATGCACTTGGTCCAGGCGCCGACCACGTTGCTGGCCCAGGTGGATTCGTCCGTGGGCGGCAAGACCGGCATCAACGCGCCGCAGGGCAAGAACCTCGTCGGCGCTTTTTATCAGCCTGACCTGGTACTTGCCGACATTTCCGCGCTCGACACGTTACCGCCGCGGGAATTCGCCGCCGGCTACGCCGAAGTTGCGAAATACGGACTGATCGGCGACGCCGAGTTCTTTGCGTGGCTTGAGAAGAATCGCGCCGAAGTGTTTGCAGGAGGAGCCGCGCGCGCCCGCGCCATCGCCGTCAGTGTCAGAGCGAAAGCCCGCACCGTCGCCGCCGACGAGCGCGAAACGGGCGAGCGCGCGCTCCTGAATCTCGGCCACACCTTCGCGCATGCGCTCGAACGCGCGTGCCGCTACGACGCGGCGCGGCTGGTACACGGCGAGGCGGTCGCCATCGGCATGACGCTCGCGCACGAGTTTTCAGCCGCCGAGCGGCTCGCTCCGTCCGCTGACACGGAGCGCGTGCGCGCACATCTGAAGGCCGCCGGCCTCCCCGTCGCGATTGCCGACATCCCCGGGCCGCGTCCGTCGGCCGACGAGTTGATGAGCCACATCCGGCAGGACAAGAAAGTGCGGGCCGGCCGCCTCACCTTCATCTTGACCCGCGGCATCGGCAAAGCGTTCATCGCGAACGACGTGGCGGAGGAGAAGGTCAGAACCTTTTTGCAGGCGCAGGCTCGATAGCGCAATCCGGAGGGTGTCTCGGCTATTCCTTCGGCGAGGGCGACGATCGCTTCTCGCGCGCCCGCTTGAGCGGCGCCAACCGCTCCCGCAACGCCTCGACCAAAGCGATTTTTTCGCCAAACGACCGTCGTGCGGCCTCTCGGCGTCCCTCTTCCTTCCGCGCAAGGATATCCGACACGTCAGGATAGGATTGAGGATCAGCGCGTTTCACGGCGTTTCTCCATTGTTTTTGCAGGGGTCGGAAATTCCAGTACGGGAGCAGAAAGCCCGCCAGCTCGGGAGAAGACCATGTCGCTTCAAGACGCCGCAAAGTGCCTCCGGATCGACCGCTTTCGCCTCCAAGAACTGCGCGATGCGAAGCAAATCCTTCGGCCTCGCCACCCGCAACGCGATCGCTACAATGTGTTCGGGCCGAAGCACCCGGCTGACTACTGATCCGCTTGCCTGATCGATCGAAATTTCCACAGCTCGTTCCAAGGCCTCCGCATCGAGATCACTCGCCACCGGAAGAAACTGGACCGGCCAGCCCTCCACGACCAACCCCTCCTTGCGGAATCCCGAATACCCCTTTGCCTTCAGATACGCGAAGAGGGGCTCGAGGGTCATCATGCCCGACATGTGCTCGTCCGAACGCGGGCCGAATGACACGAGCACATCCAAGTCCTCCGTCACTCCCGCCTCGACATAGTTATAAGCGGCGACGGCACCGGCGATCGAATAGCGCTCGATCACTCCGTCAGCTTCCATCGCATTCATGATCGCCAAAGTCTCTTTGATGCCCATCGGTCGAGTTCGGGACCTCGCGAAATCGCCTGCGCGGTAGGCGTGGCGCTTGGCGCTTTATACGCCAGGCGTCTCGCTTGAAGAATTCGTGGCGGAAACCCAACTAAGCTCAGCCGCGCTCGCCGGGGGCGAAAGCGTGCACGGCAAGCGCGTGGACCGGCCCCGCCAGCTCCTCGGCAAGCGCAGAATTCACCATCCGGTGCCGCTCGATCCGGCCTTTTCCCGCAAAGGCCGGCGACACAAGCGTGACGCGGAAATGCGTCTCCCCGCTGGGCCGCGCGCCGGCATGACCTTTGTGCAAGTGAGATTCGTCCGCGACCGTCAGGCTTTCGGGGCGGAACGCGGCCTGGAGCTTGTTCTCGATCTGCGATTTGACCGACACGATGCCGCAACTCTTTTCAGGGACCATGACGCGCCTTGAGGGCGCCGCCGGAGACAGGCATAGTGACCGCATGAAGCTCGACTCGGCCTATTTCGACAAGATCCGGATCGACGCGGACGCCGAGCGGCGGATGCCGCCGCCGCGCCGTGGCTGCGAGATGCCGGGCTGCGCCGGCTCGGGCACCCACCGCGCACCCAAGGGCCGCAACGCCGAGGGCGAGTATTTCTGGTTCTGCCTCGACCATGTGCGCGAGTACAACAAATCCTACAACTACTTCACCGGGATGAACGACGCCGCGGTCCAGGCGTTCCAGAAAGCCGCCGTGATCGGCCATCGCCCCACCTGGCAGATGGGCATGAACGGCAAAAGCCCCGACTCCCCCAGGCCCAGCGGGCCGTCGGGCTATCGCTGGTCGGGCCGCGCGGCGGACCCGTTCCGCCTGTTTGGAGAGGGCTTCCAGGCGCGCGGTCCGGAGCCGGAGCGGCGCATGGTGCGCAACATGGAAGCAAAGTCGCTCAGCACGCTCGGCCTCGACCGGACGGCAAGTGCGGCAGACGTGAAGGCGCGCTACAAGCTCCTGGTCAAACGCCACCACCCCGATGCCAATGGCGGCGACCGGTCGCTGGAGGATCGCCTGCGAGAAATCATCCAGGCCTACTCCTATCTAAAGAGCGTCGGTTTTTGCTAGTTGCCCTTCCGCCCGGCGCCGGCTGCGCCGAAGACCCGCCAACGAGGTTTGTCGAAGATGAATGCGACCGCTGAACAATTGCTCGCGGTTCCGGACATGAAGGTCTCCGCCCGGCAGGTCTTCGGAATCGATTCCGACCTGGAGGTGCCGGCTTTCTCCGCAGGCAACGAGCACGTGCCGGATCTCGACGAAGACTACCTCTTCGATCGCGAGACGACGCTCGCCATTCTCGCCGGCTTCGCCAAGAACCGGCGCGTCATCGTCACCGGCTATCACGGCACCGGCAAGTCGACGCATATCGAGCAGGTCGCGGCGCGGCTCAACTGGCCGTGCGTGCGCGTGAACCTCGACAGCCATATCAGCCGTATCGACCTTGTTGGCAAGGACGCCATCGTCGTCAAGGACGACCACCAGGTGACGGAGTTCCGCGACGGCATCCTGCCCTGGGCGCTGCAGCACTGCGTGGCGCTCTGCTTCGACGAATACGACGCCGGCCGCCCCGATGTGATGTTCGTCATCCAGCGCGTGCTCGAAGTGCAGGGCCGGCTGACGCTGCTCGACCAGAACAAGGTGATCCGGCCGCACCCCGCGTTCCGCCTGTTCGCCACCGCGAACACCGTCGGCCTCGGCGACACGTCGGGCCTGTATCACGGCACGCAACAGATCAATCAGGGCCAGATGGACCGCTGGTCGATCGTCACGACGCTCAACTACCTGCCGCACGACAGCGAGGTGAACATCGTGCTCGCCAAGGTGCACTCGCTGCGAACGCCGAAGGGCCGCGAGCAGGCGAGCCGCATGGTGCGCGTGGCCGACCTCACGCGGAACGCCTTCGTCAACGGCGACATTTCCACCGTGATGAGCCCGCGCACCGTCATCATCTGGGCGGAGAACGCCGACATTTTTGGCGATCTCGGCTTCGCCTTCCGCGTCACGTTCCTGAACAAATGCGACGAGCTGGAGCGGCCGCTGGTGGCGGAGTTCTATCAGCGCGCGCTCGGCCAGGAGCTGCCGGAGAGCTCCACCAACGTGGTGCTTAGCTAGCGGGCGGAAAATGCCGACGAGGAAGCGCGAAGCGCCGACCGAGCCGTTCAAGCGGGCGGTCGCCGGCTGCGTAAGGGCAGTCGCCGGCAAGCGCGACCTCGACGTGACCTTCGCCGCGGACCGACCACTGCTTACCGGAGACAAGGTGCGTCTCCCCGAGCCGCCGCGGCGGCTGACGTTGCAGGAAGCCGCAATCACCCGTGGCATCGGCGACGCGATGGCGCTCCGCCTCGCCTGTCACGACGGCAAGGTGCATCGCCGCTTTACCCCTGCCGGCCGGCAGGCGAGAGCGATCTTCGATGCCGTCGAGCAGGCGCGCTGCGAGGCCCTCGGCTCGCGCCGCATGGAGGGCGTCCGCTCCAATCTCGACGCGATGCTGCAGGATCGCTACCACCGCTCAAATTTCGAGGAGATCACCGAGCAGACAGAGGCGCCGATGGAGGACGCGGTCGCGCTCATGGTGCGCGAGCGGCTGACCGGCGCCGCGCCGCCGGCGAGCGCGAAGAAGGTCGTGGAGCTGTGGCGCGACACCATCGAGTCGAAGGCCGGGCACGAACTCGACCGCCTCGAACTGATCGCTGAGAACCAGCGGAATTTCGCCGAGACCGTCCGCGACCTCCTGGTCTCGCTCGACATGGGCGACGAGCTCGGACCCGAGCTTGACAACGAAGAGGATGAAGAAAGCGAAGACGCGGAAGGCGCGCCAGAGCACAGCGAGGCGGCGCGCGGCGAGGCCGAGCACGAGTTGCAGGAATCGGCCGAGGACCAGCAGGAGGCCTCCGGCGAAGAGGACGAGTCCGGCGAGTCCAGCGACAGCGACGCGACGGCCGAGGATTTCTCCGACGACGACAGCGCCGCCGACCGCGAGCCCTCCGGCGAGGCGCGCCGTCCGGAATTCAGCGGCCGCAACGAGCCGCAGCCCGACTACAAGATCTTCTCCACCAAGCACGACGAGACCGTGCATGCCGAGGACCTTTGCCCGCCCGAGGAGCTGGAGCGACTGCGCGCCTTCCTCGACAAGCAGCTCGCGAGCCTGCACGGCGCGGTGGCGCGGCTCGCTAACCGGCTGCAGCGGCGGCTGCTCGCGCAGCAGAACCGCGCCTGGGATTTCGATCTCGAGGAAGGCATCCTCGACCCGGCGCGGTTGTCCCGCGTAGTCGTCGATCCCCTCTCGCCGCTTTCCTTCAAGCAGGAGCGGGAAACCGCCTTCCGCGACACGGTTGTCACGCTCCTCCTCGACAATTCCGGCTCGATGCGCGGGCGGCCGATCACCGTGGCCGCCACCTGCGCTGACATTCTGGCGCGAACGCTCGAACGCTGCGGAGTGAAGGTGGAGATTCTGGGCTTCACAACGCGCGCCTGGAAGGGGGGGCAGTCGCGCGAGGAATGGCTGCGCGCCGGAAAGCCGGCGCATCCCGGACGCCTCAACGACCTTCGCCACATCGTCTACAAGCCCGCCGACGCGCCGTGGCGGCGCGTGCGCCGCAATCTCGCGCTGATGATGCGCGAGGGCCTGTTGAAGGAGAACATCGACGGCGAAGCGCTCGACTGGGCGCACCGGCGTCTCCTGGTCCGGCCCGAGCAGCGAAAAATCCTGATGGTGATCTCCGACGGCGCGCCGGTCGACGACGCGACGCTTTCCGTCAACAGCGGCAACTACCTCGAGCGGCACCTGCGCTTCATGATCGAGCAGATCGAGCGGCGCTCGCCGGTCGAGCTGATCGCGATCGGCATCGGCCACGACGTGACGCGCTACTACAGCCGCGCCGTCACAATAATCGACGCAGAGGAACTCGCCGGCGCGATGACGGAGAAACTCGCCGAGCTCTTCGACGAAAAGCCGCCGCAGCCGGCGCAGAGGGGCCGCAGAAGGCGCGCGGCGTGAGGCGCGCGGCGTCGCTAGCCTTGCTTTGGTGGCTCTCAGCCACTGCCTCCGCCGAGCCGCTCGCCGTCACGACGCGCCAGATCGACACATTCTCGTCCGGCGAAACCGATGGCCGGCTGGAATTCCTCGGCGGCATCGAGGTCCGGGCGCGCGACAGCCGCTTCGGCGGCCTTTCCGGGATCGACGTGCTCGGCGATGGGAGCGTGCTGATGGTCGGCGACACCGGCATTTTCGTGCGCGCGAGGCTCGTGCATGAGAACGGCCGCCTGGTCGGCCTCGACGATGTGGAGATCGATCCACTGTTTCCCGCGGGCGAGGTTTCGAAGGTGGCCGGCGATGCCGAGGACATCGCGCTCGACCCGAGCGACCCCAGCCGCGGCGTCATCGTGCGCGAGCGGCAGGCGAATGCCCTCCTGAGCTTTGAGCTTGAGCAAGGACTGCCGACGAATTTCGAGCCGCGCCTCGTGGGCGCCGACGACAGCATCCTCAAATCCAACAAGGGGCTGGAAAGCGTCGCCTATGCGCCCGAGGCGTCGCCCCTTGCCGGCGAGATCGTCGCCATCGCCGAGGACGCGCCGAAGGGCATAGAGGACATTCCCGGCTGGATCGCCGGAAAGGGACAGTTCACGATCGTCCAGCACGACGACTTCAGCGTCAGCAGCGCGCGCTTCCTGCCGGACGGCGATCTCCTGCTTCTGGAACGGCGCTTCCAGCCGCTCTTCGGACTCGCCATGCGGCTGCGGCGGATCGACGGGAGCGCGATCGCGGTCGGCGCGCGGCTCGACGGCGATATCCTCCTCGACGCCGGCATGGCGAGCGAGATCGACAACATGGAAGGACTGGCGGTGCAGCGCGAGGAAAGCGGACGCATCGTCCTCACCCTTGTCTCCGACGACAACCAGAACATCCTGCAGCGGACGCTGATCCTGCAGTTCGCGCTTATTGAAGACTGACCTATGCGCTGCTTGGCTGAATCAAGTCCCAGCGATTTCCCGTAAAGGTCCTCGAACACCGCGACGGTTCCGTATCGTTCGTTGCGCGGAGTCTCGGTGAACTTCACGCCGCGCGTCGTGAATGCGCGGTAGTCGCGCCAGAAATCCTCGGTCTCCAGGAACAGGAAGACCCGGCCGCCGGTCTGATCGCCGATCCGCGCCGTCTGCTCCGGAGTGGCCGCCTTAGCGAGGAGAATGCGCGTCTCGCCTGAAGGAGGCGCGACCAGCACCCAGCGCTTGCCATCCTCTAGCGGCGTGTCGTCGACCTCTTCGAAGCCGAGCATGTTGATGAAGTAGGCCTTGGCCTCGTCGTAGTCGCGGACGAGCACCGTGATGCAGGCGATGTGGCGGCGCGGCGACGCCATGGGTGCCTTGCCCGCGCGGTCAGCTCGTCGCGGGCCGGAGCGGCAAGAAGATTCCGACGATGACCCGGTAGGGCACGAGCGCGAATGCCGCCATCAGCACCTTCACTGAAAAATCGCCGAGCGCCCAGGAAACCCAGCGCGGCGCTTCGCCCGGATAGAGGCCGAGGAGCGGTGCAGCCTCCACCGCAAAAGGATCGTTCGGCCCGATGAAGACGAAGAGCGGCGCAAACGCGAGCGAGAAGAAGACGAGCGTGTCGAGCGCCGAGCTGACGAAGCTCGAAAAGGAAGGCGCCTTCCACCAGGTCCGGTCGCGCAGCCGGTTGAAGATGAAGATGTCGAGAAGCTGTGCCGCGAGGAACGCTGTTCCCGAGGCGATCGCGATCCGCGGCGTGGCGATCAGAGCGGAGATGACAACCGCAACCGCGAAGCCCCAGTAGACGACGCCACGGGCTGCGTCCGGTCCAAGCAGCCGGTTGGTGGAGTCGGTGACGAGGAAAGCGAGCGGATAGCTGAACGCGCCCCAGGTGAGGAGGTCGGCAAGGTTGAGCCTGCCGAGCGTGAAGGCGAACGGGTACTGGACTAGAATGTTGGAGATCACCACCACGGCCGCCATCGAGGCGACCGCAACCGCTATGCCGATGCTCCTGCCGCGTCCGGCCAAGGCGCTCAGGCGGCTTCCTGCGCCGCCTCTTGCTCGGCGAGCTTCGCCAGCACGTCCTTGCGGAGTTTTCGCGCGCGCTCCGAAAGCTCCTCGTCACGCGCCTTCACAAGGAAGCCGTCGAGGCCGCCGCGGTGCTCGACGCTCCTGAGCGCCGCGACCGCGATCCTGAGCCGCACGGTGCGATTGAGCGCTTCGCTCATCAGCGACACGTTTTTGAGGTTCGGCAGGAAGCGATGCTTCGACTTGTTGTTGGCATGGCTGACCCTATTGCCGACTTGCACGGCCTTGCCGGTCAATTCGCAACGACGCGCCATTGTCTTCGTCCTTCGTGTGCTTGCGGCCGGCCCAACAATTATCTCCCGCGCAAGCCGCGCGGAAGGCCCGTGCCGACCCGAGAATTCCGGAAGCGCGTCTCTATAAGGTTGCGCAAAATGCCGGTCAAGGCATAGGGGTGCGGCGGCTGCGAGGGCGACAGCCGCAGTTTCGACCCAATGTCTGCCTAGCCGAAGCGCGGGGCGTCCGCCACCGGGAAACGTGCATGGGTATCCGTATTCTAGCGCTGTCTCTGACAGTCCTTCCACTCACCCTTTTTCCAGCCGCCGACGGCGCTTTGGCGCGCTCGCTCAGGGCCGACTATGCCGTCACCATCGGAGGGCTGCCGGTCGGCAAGGCGAAACTCACGGCGGAGATCGCGGACCGGCACTATTCCGTCGCCTTCTCCGGCGGAGTTTCCGGTTTCGCACGCCTCTTCACCGACGCGGAGACCGGAGCGGAAGCGACCGGCACGATCGGCGACGACCGGCCCCGCGCCGAGAGCTATTCGCATTTCTGGATCGAGGACAACGAAACCGAGACCGTCTCCATGCGCTTCGCCGGCGACGGGGTCACCGACATTGCGATCGAGCCGCCCGTGAAACGACCGGAGCGCTACGTTCCGATGTCCGCGGAAGCAAAGGCGGAAGCGGTCGACATGGTGAGCGCCTTCCTGTGGCCGGCTGCTGCCGGTGCGTCGCCGGAGGCCTGCGAGCGCACATTGCCCCTCATCGATGGAAGGCGGCGGTTCGACATCGAATCCGCTTTCAGCCGCATGGACTCCTTCGCCACCGGCAACGGATCCCGCTACAGCCGCGCGGTCGTCTGCACCCTCACCTACCGCCCGATTGCCGGGCATCGGATCGACAAGCAGGAGGACGGCTTCCTGTCCGGCGGCGGCGATATCGAGGTCTGGCTCGCTTCGGCCGGAGACGGGATCGTCGCGCCCGTCAAGGTGACGGTCGAGAGCCGTTACGGCCGGGTGGTGATGCAGGCGACCACATTTGAAACGGAATGAGCCGCCGCGAAAGCGTGCCGCAATGGCACAACAGCACTAACGTGAGCGCGGGATGCAGGCCGGTAACTGCAGCACCCACGCCGCTCTCGTTGGGCGCACGCCACAACATCTTGTGAGAACGGATGCCGAATATCGTAGACGGCTCCGATTCGTCGGCGCTTTGTTCCGACATCGGTCCGAAAGTGAACGTCCGTGCTCCGCCGCGCTCCGCTTCGGTTTACGCTCTGCTCACTTCCGAGCGCACGCCGTGCGCCTGCCGGGTGCGTAGACAGCTGCAGAGGAACGAACGCACTGATCGGCGAGTCGCCGATTCGCCCCGCCTTTGTTCCAAACCCGTTCCGCCGATAAACCCTACCGTCTCATTTCCATCCGCTCGTCGCTCGCACTGGAATTCTTCACACTTTGGCCGGCAAGCCGTGTTAACCAGACCGGTCTTCCAGGGCAGTCGCGTCAGAAGAACAAGAGAACTTCCTATCCCGCCATGAACGCATCGACCCGCACCAGGCGCTGGAGCGCCCGGAACGTCACGGCCGTGCTCGGGCCGACCAACACCGGCAAGACGCACCTCGCGATCGAGCGGATGCTCGGCCATGAAAGCGGCGTGATCGGGCTGCCGCTCCGCCTGCTCGCGCGCGAAGTCTACGGGCGCGTGGCGGCGCGGGCGGGCGCCGATCAGGTGGCGCTCGTCACCGGCGAGGAAAAAATCCTGCCGGCGAAGCCGCGCTACTGGGTCTCGACCGTGGAGGCGATGCCGCGCCAGACCGACGCCGCCTTCGTCGCCGTCGACGAGGTGCAGATCGCCGCCGATCTCGAGCGCGGCCACGTCTTTACCGACCGGATGCTCACGCTCCGCGGCAGCCAAGAGACGCTGCTCCTTGGCGCTGCGACCATGCGCGGCATCATCGAGCAACTCCTGCCGGGCATACATGTGGTGACCCGCCCGCGCATGTCGGTGCTCTCCTATTCCGGGCAGAAGAAGCTGACGCGGCTCCCGGAGCGCTCGGCGATCGTCGCCTTCTCCGCCGACGAGGTCTACGCGGTCGGCGAGCTGATCCGCCGCCAGCGCGGCGGCGCGGCGGTAGTGCTTGGCGCGCTCAGCCCGCGCACGCGCAACAAGCAAGTGGAGATTTTTCAGTCCGGCGACGTCGATTTCCTCGTCGCCACGGACGCGATCGGCATGGGCCTCAACCTCGACCTTGACCACGTCGCCTTCGCCTCAAATCGCAAATATGACGGCTTCCAGTTCCGCGAGCTCTCCGCTGCCGAGCTCGGCCAGATCGCCGGCCGCGCCGGCCGCCACATGCGTGACGGCACGTTCGGCGTCACCGGCCGCGTCGATCCCTTCCCCGACCCGCTGGTCGAGGCGCTCGAGACTCACCGCTTCGAGCCAGTGCGCACCATTCAGTGGCGGAACGACGAGCTGGACTTTTCGTCGGTCGCCGCTTTGAAGGCGAGCCTCGACGAAGTGCCGCAGGTGGCGGGGCTGACGCGCGCGCAGCCCGCCGACGACCAGCAGGCGCTGGAGGCGCTCGCACGCGACGAGGAGGTGGCGCAGCTTGTGCGCGGGCCGGAGGAAGTGCGGCGCCTGTGGGACGTGGCGCAGCTCCCCGACTACCGGAAAATCTCGCCGGCGCAACACGCGCAGCTCATCGGCCAAATCTTTCGCTTCGTCTGCAATCGCGGCGTGGTGCCGGAGGATTGGATCGCCGAACAGATCCGGCAGTCCAACCGTACCGATGGCGACATCGACACGCTGTCGGCGCGGATCGCCCATATCCGCACCTGGGCCTTTGTCGCCAACCAAGTGGATTGGCTGGCCGAGCCGCAAACCTGGCGCGAAGAGGCGAAGGCCGCCGAGGACATGCTGTCCGACGCGCTCCACGAGCGCCTGACCAAGCGCTTCATCGACCGGCGCACCAGCGTGCTGATGCGGCGGCTTCGGGAAAACACCGTTCTCGACGCGGAGATCACGCCGACCGGCGACGTGACGGTCGAAGGGCACCACGTCGGCATGCTGCAAGGATTCCGCTTCACGCCCGACCTGCAGGCGGAAGGCGCGGACGCGCAGACGCTGCGCGGCGCAGCGCAGAAGGCCTTGGCCGCGGCGCTCACGGATCGCGCCGTGCGGCTGACACGCGCCGCGGACCGCGAGATCGTGCTTTCGATCGACGGATATCTGCGCTGGCAGGGTGAGCCGGTCGCCCGCCTCGTAGCGGGCGATGACACGCTGAAACCGCGCATCGTACTGCTCGCCGACGAACAGCTTGCGGGCGCGTCGCGCGAGGCGGTCGAAGCGCGGCTCAACGCCTGGCTCAGCGGGCACATCGGCGCGTTGTTGAAGCCGCTCGTCGACCTGTCGACCGACCAGAGCCTTTCCGGCATGGCGCGCGGCATCGCGTTTCAATTGGTGGAAAGCCTCGGCATTCTGGAGCGCCGGGCCGTGCTTCAAGAAGTCCGCGGTCTCGAACAGGACGCCCGCGCCGGGCTTCGCCGGCATGGCGTACGCTTCGGCGCCTACCACATC
>JBOHKB010000422.1:0-12477 GCA_050728815.1 Propylenella sp. | reverse complement strand
CTGACGCGAAGCGCATCTTCGGAGAGCTCGAGCGCGTCGCGGGTCTGCCGGAGGAACTGCGCGCCGACGTGGACATCCTGCTTGCCGCCAAACGGCCGCTGCTCGACCGCCTTGCCGCCATCCGCGCGCTTCCCCCATCGGGGCTGAGGACGCGTATTCACGGCGACCTCCATCTCGGCCAGGTTCTGGTGGTGCAGGACGACGTGATGATCATCGACTTCGAGGGCGAGCCGCAGCGGTCGTTGGCAGAGCGGCGGGAGAAAAGCTCGTGCCTCCGCGACGTCGCCGGGATGCTCCGCTCGTTCGACTACACCGCCTGGTCCGCGATCGACCGCATCCGCGCGCCCGGCGGCCCCGGCGCCATCGAGCCGCGCGTCATGCGGCGCGCCTTCGCCTGGCGCGACCAAGCCGTCCGCAACTTCCTTGCAGCCTACTGGCCGACGGCGGAGGCGGCGGGCGTGCTACCCGAGCCCGCCGCGAGAACCAATCTGCTCGAGCTTTTCACGATGCAGAAGGCGCTCTACGAGCTGAGCTACGAGGCGAACAACCGGCCGGCCTGGCTCTCGATTCCCGTGCGCGGCCTGCTCGACCTGATCGCTCCGCGCCACAACGAGCCCTCGTGATGTTGAGGCCGCGGCCGCAGACCACATGGATGCCCGATCGCGGCGCGATCGCCGGGATCGTCGAGGGGCGCCACGGCGATCCGTTTTCCGTCCTCGGCATGCACGGCGGCCGCGGCGAGCCGCTTTCCGTCCGAGTCTTCTGGCCCGGCGCCGAGACCGCTATGGTCGTCGACAGCGCGACCGGCGAGGCCGTCGTGGAGCTTGATCGGCTCGACCCGACGGGCTTCTTCGCCGGCCTGATCCCCGGCCGCGCCGCGCCCTTCTCCTACCGCATGCGCTTCACCGCCGGCGGCGCGCACTGGGAGGCGGAAGACCCCTACCGCTTTCCGCCGGTGCTCGGCGACATGGACGTTTACCTCATGGCGGAGGGAAGCCACCGGCGCATCTACGAGCGGCTCGGGGCGCATCTTCGCACGATGGAAAGCGTCGCCGGCGCGACCTTCGCGGTGTGGGCGCCCAACGCTAGGCGCGTCAGCGTGGTCGGCGACTTCAATCAATGGGACGGACGCCGCCACCCGATGCGCAAGCGCATCGAGGCGGGCGTGTGGGAGATCTTCATCCCCGGTGTGGAGCGGGGCGCACGCTACAAATACGAGATCGTCGTGCGCGAAGGCAGGCCGCCCAGCTTGAAAGCAGACCCGGTCGGCTTTCAGCAAGAAGTCCCCCCGGCGACCGCCTCCTGCGCCATCGGGCTCGCGCCGCTCGATTGGCGCGATTCAGAGTGGATGGCGGCGCGGCGCGAGAAGCAGTCGCTCTCCGCGCCGATCTCTATCTACGAGGTGCACCTCGGATCATGGCGGCGCAAGGAGGGGGACCAGTTCCTGACCTACGACGAGCTTGCCGAGCAGCTTCTCTCCTACGTCAAGGACATGGGGTTCACCCACATAGAGTGCCTGCCGGTCTCGGAGCATCCCTTCTCAGGCTCGTGGGGCTACCAGCCGACCGGCCTCTTCGCGCCCACAAGCCGCTTCGGGCCGCACGAGGCGTTCGCCCGCTTCGTCGATCGGTGTCACGAAGCCAACATCGGCGTGATCATCGACTGGGTGCCGGCGCATTTCCCGACCGATGCGCACGGGCTCGCGCGCTTCGACGGCACCGCGCTCTACGAGCACGAGGACCCGCGGCTCGGCTTCCACCAGGACTGGAACACGCTCATCTATAATTTCGGCCGCACCGAGGTCAGGAATTTCCTTGTCGCCAACGCGCTCTACTGGCTCGACCGCTTCCACATCGACGCGCTCCGCGTCGATGCCGTCGCCTCCATGCTCTATCTCGACTACAGCCGCCGCGCCGGCGAGTGGATCGCGAACGTCCACGGCGGGCGCGAGAACCTCGACGCGATCCGCTTCCTGCGCGAACTCAACGTACGCCTCTTCGCCGACTATCCGGGCGCTACCACGATCGCCGAGGAATCGACCGCCTGGCCGCAGGTTTCGCGCCCGGTCGACGGCGGCGGGCTCGGCTTCGGCTACAAGTGGAACATGGGATGGATGCACGACACACTCGAATACATGAAGCTCGAGCCGGTGCACCGAAAGTACCATCACCACCAGATGACGTTCGGCATCCACTACGCCTTCTCGGAAAACTTCGTGCTGCCGCTCTCGCACGACGAGGTGGTGCACGGCAAAGGCTCGCTCCTCGGCAAGATGCCCGGCGACCGCTGGCAGAAATTCGCCAATCTTCGCGCCTATTTCGCCTTCATGTGGACGCACCCAGGCAAGAAGCTCCTGTTCATGGGCGGCGAGTTCGGGCAGGAGCGCGAATGGAACCACGACCATTCGCTCGACTGGCACCTCTTGGCCGATCCGGCGCACCGCGCGCTCAAGGACCTCGTCCGCGACCTGAACCGCCTTTATCGCGATACGCCTGCGCTCTACATCCGCGATGCCGAGCCGGGTGGCTTCGAGTGGATCGAGGCGACCGACGCCGACAACAGCGTCTACGCCTTTGTCAGGCATGGCGGGCCGGACGATCCGCCGCTTCTCGTCGTCTGCAACTTCACGCCGGTCGTACGCCCCGGCTATCGCGTCAGCGTGCCGCGTGGCGGCGGCTGGACCGAGCGCCTCAACACCGACGCGGCGGTCTATGGCGGCTCGAACGTCGGCAACTCCGGCATGCTCTTTGCTGACGCACAAGGCTGGCAGGGGCGCCCCGCCTCCCTCTCCCTGACGCTCCCGCCGCTTGCTACGATCGTGCTTCAGCACGCCGAATAGCCGAACAGGAGCCTTCCCTTTCCATGCCGAGACTGCGCGTCGAGCCCGGGCTGCCGAATCCGCTGGGCGCGACCTGGGACGGAGGCGGCGTCAACTTCGCGCTCTTCTCCGCGCACGCGACGAAGGTCGAGCTTTGCCTGTTCGATCCGAAGGGCAAGCGCGAAACCGACCGCGTCGCGCTGCCGGAATACACACACGAAGTCTGGCACGGCTACCTGCCGGAAGTGCGGCCGGGGCAGCTCTACGGCTACCGCGTGCACGGCGCCTACGACCCGGCGAACGGCCATCGCTTCAACCCGAACAAGCTCCTGATCGACCCCTACGCCAAGGCGCTCTTCGGCGACATACGCTGGCACGACGCGCATTTCGGCTATCGGGTCGGCTCGGCGCGCGGCGACGTGACGCCCGACCGCCGCGACTCGGCGTTCGTCATGCCGAAATGCGTGGTTATCGACGCCGCCACGACCTGGGGCGACGACCGGCCGCCGCGCCACGCCTGGGCCGACACCATCATCTACGAAGCGCACGTCAGGGGCATGACCGCGACGCGCGCGGACATTCCGGAACAGCTGCGTGGCACCATCGGCGGCATGGCCGACCCGCGCGTCATCGACCATTTGGTGAAGCTCGGCGTCACCGCGGTCGAGCTGATGCCGATCCAGGCATTCTTCGACGACCGCAGCCTGGTCGAGAAGAAGCTCGCCAACTACTGGGGCTACAACACCGTCAACTATTTTTCCGTGGCGCCGCGCTACTTCTCGCCGGGCGCCGACATTCACGAGTTCCAGGTGCTCGTCCGCCGACTGCACGAGGCGGGGATCGAGGTCATCCTCGACGTTGTCTACAACCACACCGCGGAGGGCAATCACCTCGGCCCGACGCTGTCGTTTCGCGGCATCGACAATGCCAGTTACTACATGCTCGCCGGCGACAAGAGCCTGTATTACGACGCGACCGGCTGCGGCAACACGGTCAACCTCCGCCATCCGCGCGTGCTGCAGATGGTGATGGATTCGCTCCGCTACTGGGTCGAGGACTGCCACGTCGACGGCTTCCGCTTCGACCTCGCAAGCTCGCTCGGACGCGAGCGGGAGCATTTCGACCCGAACGCCGTCTTCTTCGACGCGGTCAGGCAGGACCCCGTCCTCTCGCGCGCCAAGATGATCGCGGAGCCGTGGGATGTGGGGCCGAACGGCTATCAGCTCGGGCGGTTCCCGCCCGGCTGGGGGGAGTGGAACGGCCGCTACCGCGACGACATGCGCAGCTACTGGAAGGGCGACGACGGGTTGCTGCCGGCCTTTTCGCGCCGCGTGCTCGGCTCGGCCGACCTCTTCGAGCATCAGGGCCGAAAACCCTGGGCGAGCGTCAACTTCATCACCGCGCACGACGGCTTCACGCTAGCCGACCTCTGGTCGTACAACGAGAAGCACAACGAGGCGAACCTCGAAGGAAACCGCGACGGCCACGACGACAACCGCAGCTGGAACTGCGGCGTCGAAGGTCCGACCACCGACCCAGCGATCCTCGATCTCCGCGACCGTATGCGCCGCGGAAGCATTGCGACCCTGCTGCTCTCGCAGGGCACGCCGATGCTCCTGATGGGCGACGAGATCGGCCGCACGCAGCGCGGCAACAACAACGCCTACTGCCAGGACAACGATATCGCCTGGATGATGTGGAAGGACATCGGCGCGCGCGACCGCGCCTTCATGGAGTTCGTGCGCGCGGTCGTGCGGATGCGCAAGCGCTACCGGCTGCTCCGCTGCAACCGCTTCCTGCACGGCGAACTGGTCGACGACAACGGCACGCGAAGCGTCGTCTGGTTCCGCCCCGACGGCCGCGAGATGGACCCGCCGTCCTGGACCGACGGCTCGGCCAAGGTCGTAGGCATGCTCCTCTCCGATATCGGCACGCGCCTCCTGATCCTGGTCAACGCCTACCACCAGACCATCCCCTTCAAGCTTCCCGACATGGGCGTCGCCGCTGCGTGGAACGTGCGGATCGATTCCGCCGCTGCCCAGATCGACCCGTCCGACCGCCGCTACGCCTCCGGCGACGCCGTTCCGCTGGAAGGCCGGTCGCTGCTTCTGCTCGCGGGGGAGGTCGGGTGACGGACAGAGCGTTCGACCGGCTCGCCGCCACGGTGGGAGTCGAGCCGAGCTACCTGTCGCTCACCGGCAAGATCGTCGAGGTCTCCGACGACGCGAGGCGCGCGGTGCTCCGCGCCATGGGGATCGCCGCCGGCAACGAGGACGAGATTGCGTCGAGCCTCGCTTCCGTCGCGCCGCTCGCGCTCGCCTCCCTTGAGGCGCCGGAGGGCGTCTCCTGCTTCATGCCGGACTGGCTGAGAGGCGCCCGCCTCTGGGGCATCGGCTGCCAGCTCTACGGGCTGCGCTCGGAGCGGAACTGGGGGATCGGCGACTTCGCCGACCTCGCGCGCCTCGCCGAGATCGCCGCCGCGGCCGGGGCCGACTTCATCGGCGTCAACCCGCTGCATGCGCTCTTCTTTGCGGCGCCCGACCATTGCAGCCCGTTCTCGCCATCGAGCCGCGACTTCCTGAATCCGCTCTACATTGCCATCGACGAGGCCCCCGGCTATGCGGGAATGGAGGACGCGCTCGAAGCGCCCGACGAGCTGCGCCAGGCGGAGCTTGTCGACTACCGGCGCGCCGGGCCGCTGAAGGCGAAGGCGCTCGGCGTTCTCCACCGCATCTTCGAGGCACGCGGCGACGACGCCGACCGCGAGGATTTTCAGCGTTTCGTCGCGCGGCGCGGCCAGCCCCTCTACCTGCACGCCCTCTTCGAGGCGCTGTCGGAAGCGATGGTCCGCAACGGTCACGGGCCGGGCTGGCACCGCTGGCCGGAGGAGTACCGGCATCCCAGCTCCGATTCGGTTCGCGCCTTCGCCGAGGAGCAGCGGGAGCTGGTCAGTTTTCATGCCTGGCTGCAATGGCTGGCCGACCGGCAGCTCGGTGTTGCGCAGGCGCGGGCGCGCGCCGCCGGCATGCGAATCGGGCTCTATCTCGAC
Organism: Propylenella sp.; assembly: GCA_050728815.1. Lineage (GTDB taxonomy): Bacteria > Pseudomonadota > Alphaproteobacteria > Rhizobiales > Afifellaceae > DASWJZ01. The sequence goes on along the minus strand of JBOHKB010000422.1, from coordinate 6,610 downwards.
CTCGCGGTCGGCGTGGTGCCGGACGGCTCCGCCACCTGGGCCGACCGCGAGTTTGTGGTGCCGGGCGCGCGGATCGGCGCCCCCCCCGATTATTTCAACGAGCGCGGCCAGGACTGGGGGCTTGCGCCGCTGTCGCCGTCAAAACTCGCGGCGCGCGGCTACCAGCCGTACCGCGAATCGATCGACGCGGTTCTCGCCCATGCCGGCGCGCTCCGCATCGACCACGCGATGAGCCTCTACCGGCTGTTCTGGATTCCCGAGGGCTTCTCCCCGACCGAGGGCGCCTACGTCCGCTACCCGTTCCACGACATGCTGCGCGCGCTCGCAGAGGTGTCGCGGAACCGCCATTGCGTGGTCATCGGAGAAGACCTTGGCGTAGTGCCGCCCGGCTTCCGCGAGGTGATGCAGGCGACGGAGATGCAGAGCTACCGGGTCTTCTTCTTCGAGACGCGGGACGACTTCTTCCTTCCCGCTCAAACCTATCCGCGCGAGGCGCTCGCCTGCGTCACCACGCACGATCTCCCCTCGCTCGCCGGCTGGTGGGGCGCCCGCGACATCGAGACGCGCCAGGCGATCGGCATGCTGGCGGAGCGGGAGGCCGTGTCCGCCATCGATGAGCGCGCGCATATGCGGCGGCGCATGCTCGGCCTCCTGGCCGATGCCGGACTGCTGCCGGAAGCGATGGGCCCGGTGATGCTTGGGGAAGCCGAAGCCCCGCTGGAGTTGCCGGCGAGCGTAGCCGTGGCGCTCCACCGGCTGATGGCGCGGACGCCCTCGCGCCTCCTCGTCGTGCAGGCGGAAGATCTTGTCGGCTCCGGCGGGCAGGTCAACATTCCCGGCACGATCGACGACCACCCGAACTGGCGGCGGAAGCTCCCGGTTAAGTTAGAGGCACTGCCGCAGCATCCTCTCTTCAGCGCCATCACCGCGGCCCTGCGCGAAGAGCGACCGAACGTGGGACAGCCTGTCCTGAAACCGTAACTTTACGCGCTTCGGCCGCCGCCTTATTAGTCATCAAAGGGGGTGGGCGCCCTGGGGAGTGTGCCATGCGAGGGTTCGTCCGCGCTTTTTCCTGTCTTTTCGTCTTTTTCCCGCTTCTTCTCCTACCACCATCGGCATCTGCGCAGGAACGGCGGCTCGTCGTCACCGAGGGCGCCGATTATTTCGGCGCCGACTACGACGTCCGGAAGGAGGTCGATCTCGAGGCCTGCCAGGCCGCGTGTCGCGACGACGCCGAATGCAAGGCGTTCACCTACAACACCGCCGCCCGCTGGTGCTTCCTGAAGAGCGAGGTCGGCGAGCTGCGCGCCGTGGAAGGCGCGATCTCCGGACGCATCGTCGCCGCCTCCGAGCCGACGGTCAACGTCGAGGCCGAACGGATCAGCGAGCTGAAATTCCTGCCCCAGAATTTTATCGACGAGGCGCGGCGCTTCGTCGGCCGCCTGAGCGACACGCAGGGATCGGGCGCCAGCCTCGACTCCGCCGTCGCCGATGCCGAAGCCGCCGTTGCGGCCAACTCCTACCTCCGCGCGCTCGACCTATACGGCGAAGCGCTCAGGCTCGCGCCCGAGCGCTTCGACCTCTGGGTTGCTTACACCGATGCCGCCATCCGCGCCTCGAGCGACGACTGGCAGGTCCAGCAGCAACTCGGCGAGAACCGCACGGCGGGCGCGGTCAACGCCTACCTCCGCGCAGTGACGCCCGAAGAGCGCGCGCGTGCGCTTGCGCAGCTCGGCTGGGCGCTCGCCGACCGCTACGAATGGAAACCGTCGATCCGCGCCTACCGCGCGAGCCTTGCCCTGGCGGAGGACGAAAGCAACCGTGCGCTCTACGAGCGGGTGTTGGCGGAGCACGGCTTCCGCATCGTCGGCCACGACGTGGAGGCCGACGCCGCCGCGCCGCGCATCTGCATCAACTTCTCGGATCAGTTGGCCGAAGGCCGGAATCTTTCCGACTACGTGAGCGTCGAGGGCGGCCAGAACCTCGCGGTCGAGGCGGGCGGACAGCAGATCTGCATCGACGGGGTCGAGCACGGCAGCCGCTATCAGGTCACCGTGCGCGAGGGACTTCCCGCGGCCGACGGCGAAAGTCTCGCGAGCAGCGCTGCGCTCGACATCTTCGTGCGCGACCGCGCGCCCTCGGTGCGCTTCCTCGGCAGCGCCTATGTGCTCCCGGCAGGCGGCGAGCCGACGATCCCGGCCGTCACCGTCAACACGAAGCGCATCGACGCCACTCTCTACCGCATCGGCGACCGGCAGCTTGCCGAAGCCATCGCCGACGGCACGTTCCTGAGCCAGCTTTCGTCGTGGGAGACGGACACCATCGAGACGAGGTCCGGCGAGAAGGTGTGGGAAGGCAGCGTCGACGTCGCGAGCGAGATCAATCGCGAGATGACGACCGCGATCCCGGTCGGCGAGCTCTCTGCGGAGCTCCAACCCGGCGCCTACGTCCTCACCGCGCGCGCCATGAACGACACGTCCGACGACTGGGAAGCGCGGGCAACGCAATGGTTCGTGGTGACCGACCTCGGCCTCACCACGCTCGCCGGCAATGACGGCCTGAACGTCGTGGTGCGGTCGCTCGGCAGCGCCGAGCCGGTCGCCGACGTCGAGCTGCGCCTGATCGCGGTCAGCAACGAAGTCCTCACCGCGACCGCGACCGACGCCGACGGCTTTGCCCGCTTCCCCGCCGGCCTGATGCGAGGCACCGGCGGCATGGCGCCGGGGCTGCTGGTCGCATTCACCGCCGCTGGTGATTACAGCTTCCTCGACCTTTCCAAGTCGCCGATGGATCTGACCGACCGCGGCGTCGAGGGGCGCGAACCGCCGAAGCCGCTCGACATCTTCCTGACCACGGAGCGCGGCATCTATCGCGCCGGCGAGACCGTATACGCCACGACGCTCGTCCGCGACGCGAAGACCGAGGCGATGATGAACCTGCCGCTGACGGCGATCGTCACGCGCCCCGATGGCAAGGAATCCACCCGCGTTGGTATTCAGGATCAGGGGCTCGGCGGCACTGTCACTCCGTTCGAGCTTGCGGCCGACGCGATGCGCGGCACCTGGCGCATCGCCGTCCATGCCGACGTGAAAGCCGCGGCGCTCGCCGAGACTACGTTCCTCGTTGAGGATTTCGAGCCGGAGCGGCTCGACTTTGACATTGAGACGAGCGCCGAGGCCCTCGACCCGTCTCAGCCGGCCGAACTCAGCGTGGACGCGCGCTTCCTCTACGGGGCGCCTGCGGCGAACTTGAACGTCGAGGGCGAGGCCGTCGTAAGCGCTGCGCGAAACCTTTCAGCTTACCCGGGCTTTGTCTTCGGCCTTGCCGACGAAGCGTTCAACGCCACCACCGAGCCGCTTGCCGGCGCGACGACGGACGAGACCGGCCATGCCGCAATCGCGGTCAAACTGCCCGCTTCGCTCGTGTCGAGCCGGCCGCTCGAAGCGAAGGTCAACGTCCGCGTGCTCGACAGCAGCGCGCGGCCGGTGGAGCGCAACGTCACGCTGCCGATCGTCGGCGCGTCGGGCCGCCTCGGCATCAAGCCGCTCTTCGAGGGCGCGGCCGGCGAGAACGCGCCCGTAGCCTTCGAGCTGATCGCGGTCGATCCGGCCGGCGCGCGCACATCCACTGCCGGCGTGCGCTGGTCGCTCTATCAGCTTCGCACCGATTTTCAGTGGTACCGCTCCGATGGCCGCTGGAACTACGAGCGGATCGAGACGAAGACCCGCGTCGCCAACGGCACGGCCGATATCTCCGCCGACGGTCCGGCGTGGGTCGAAGCCGCGGTCGAATGGGGAAGCTACCGGCTGGAGGTCGAGGCGGCTGACGGCGCGCTCCCGGCGAGCTTCGATTTCGAGGCCGGCTGGTACGTCGAGGCGAAGGCGCTCGACACGCCGGAGGCGCTGAAAGTCTCGCTCGACAAGGAGCTCTATGCTCCGGGAGAGAACGCCCGCGTCCACATCGAGACGCGCTTCGACGGCGTCGCCCTCGTCATGGTGCTCGACGACCGGCTGATCGCCACGCAGGCCGTCGAGGTGAGCGGCAACATGGCCGAGGTCGACATCCCGGTGACCCGAGACTGGGGGCCGGGGGCGTACGTCACGGCGGTGCTCTACCGGCCGATGGACATCGCCGAAAAACGCATGCCCGCCCGTGCGTTAGGCCTCGCCTGGGCCGGCGTCGACCCGGCCGAGCGCGACCTCGACGTCGCGATCGAAGCGCCCGGCGAGATGCGCCCGCGCCAGGACGTGCCCGTCACGCTGACGCTCGCGGGTCTTCCCGCCGGCACGGAAGCTTACGTCACGCTCGCCGCCGTCGACCTCGGCATCTTGAACCTCACGCGCTACGAGACGCCCGACCCGGAAGAATACTATTTCGGCCGCCGCCGGCTCGGCGTCGCCATCCGCGATCTCTACAACCAGCTCATCGACCGCATGCAGGGCGTTCGCGGCGTGGTGCGCTCCGGCGGCGACGTGGGCCTCGCCGGATTTGAAGGCGAAGCGCCGACGGAGACGCTCGTCGCGTTCCACTCCGGCGTCCTTGAGGTCGGGCCGGACGGCACGGCCAGCCTCGCCGTGCCCATCCCCGACTTCAACGGCACGGTGCGGCTGATGGCGATGGCCTGGACCGCGACCGGCGTCGGCCACGCTGAGAAGGACGTGCTCGTGCGCGACCCTATGGTGGTGACGGCGAGCCTGCCGCGCTTCCTTGCGCCCGGCGACCGCTCGCGGCTTTCGCTCGACCTGACCTCCGTGGAGGATATCGCCGGCACAGTATCGCTCTCGGTCAGTGCCGAGACAGGCGCGGTTGCGGTTGAGACTACCTCCGCGCTTTCGGTCGAGCTTCAGCCGAACCAGCGTAAGCAGGTGCTCGTGCCGATCTCGGGCGAGACGGTCGGCGCGGACATCCTCAACGTCGCGCTCACCCTCCCGGACGGAACCGTGCTCGAAAAAGCGATCGGCATCGACGTGCGGCTGAACGAGCCGCCGGTCGCCACCACGGAGTTCATCACGGTCCGGCCGGGCGGGGACCTCACGATCACGCCCGACCGGCTCGAAGGGCTCGTGCCCGGAACGGCCTCCATCCAGGTTTCCGCCAGCGGCGCCGGACGGCTGAACGTACCGGCAATCCTTCGCGCGCTCGACCGCTACCCCTACGGCTGCACTGAGCAGCTGACGAGCCGCGCCATGCCGCTCGTCTATCTGAACGACGTGGCGGTGCAGGCCGGCCTCGCCACCGACCCGGAAATCCGAGAGCGGGTGGAGAAGGCGATCGCCGGCGTGCTCGGCAACCAGTCCGCCTCCGGCTCGTTCGGGCTCTGGGCGCCGGACGGCGGCGACGACCTCTGGCTCGACGCCTACGTCACCGACTTCCTCACCCGCGCGAACCAGAACGGCTTCCGAGTGCCCGCCGAGGCGCTCGAGCTTGCGGTCGACAACCTCAAGAACCGCCTCGCCTATGCCGGCGATTTCGAAAGCGGCGGCGAGGACATTGCCTATGTGCTTTACGTGCTCGCCGCGAACGGCCGCGCCGCGATCGGCGACCTCCGCTACTACGCCGAGGCAAAGCTCGACGCCTTCACGACGCCACTTGCCAAGGCGCAGATCGGGGCGGCGCTCGCGCTCTACGGCGACAGGCTCCGCGCCGACGCGGTGTTCCGCGCGGCGCTCGCCGACCTCGACGCCCGCGAAGTCGCGCGGCGCGACGACTACGGCTCGGGGCTGCGGGACGGCGCGGCGATCCTGACGCTCGCGTCGGAGTCGCGCGCCGAGATCGACCTCGTCAGCCTGGCGACCCGCGTGGCGGAGGACCGCTTGGCGGCTCGCTACACGAGCACGCAGGAGGACGCCTGGTCGCTGCTTGCCGCGCATGCGCTGATGCAGAGCGTGTCGCAGCCGCGGCTGAGCGTGAACGGCGAGCCGGTGAACGGGCCACTCTTCCGCAGCCTCGAAGCCGAGAACCTTGCCGCCCAGCCGATCGTCATCGCCAATAGCGGCGACCGGCCGGTCGAGGTCGGAATGACGGTGCGCGGCGTGCCCGCGACACCGGAGCCGGCCGGCGGCAATTTCTATGAGCTTGCGCGGAGCTACTACACGCTCGACGGCGAAGCGGCCGATCTCACCGCCGTCGAGCAGGGCGCGCGGCTTGTGGTCGTCCTTGACGTCACCACCAGCGAGACGGAGGGCGCGCGGCTCGTTCTCGACGACCCGCTCCCGGCCGGTTTCGAGATCGATAACCCGCACATCCTTTCGAGCGGCGACGTGGCGGCGCTCGACTGGCTCGATCTTTCCGTCAGCCCGGCGCATGTCGAGTTCCGCGCCGACCGCTTCATCGCGGCGTGGGACCTCGAGCCGGGCGGCGCGACCGCGTTCCAGTTCGCCTATATCGTGCGCGCGACCTCGCCCGGCGCGTTCCTGCACCCGGCGGCGCTGGTCGAGGACATGTACCGGCCGGAACGCCGCGCGCGGACGGACAGCGGCAAGGTGGAAGTGGTCGGCCCGCTTAGATGAGGCGCGGAACATGCTTTGCCTGCTGAGCAGGATAGGCACCCGCCCTCTCCCCTTGCGGGAGAGGGTGGCCTTCGGCCTTGGCCGAAGGCCGGGAGAGGGGT
>JBOHKB010000421.1:0-4279 GCA_050728815.1 Propylenella sp. | reverse complement strand
ATCGAGGCGTTGCCGGCTTCGACCACCGGCGGGCTGCCGGAGATCGGTGCGTCGAGCATCGTCAGTCCGGTCTTCTCGAACTCCGCCGAGATTTCGAGGCTCGCTTCCGGCGCGATGGTGCTCATGTCGATGAAGACGCGGCCCGGCCTGAGCCCGGCGATGACGCCATCCTTCCCGAGCGCCACGGCGCGCACCGCCGCGGAGTCGGTGACGATGGCGAAGACGACCTCGGATCGGCGGGCCACCTCGCGCGGGCTTTCGCTCCAACGCATCCCGTCGGCGATCAGGGCTTCGGCCTTGTCGCGCGTGCGGTTCCAGCCGGTGACGGTGTGTCCCGCCTGCATGAGGCGCGGGACGATGCGCGTCCCCATCTCGCCGAACCCAAGGAAGCCGATGTCCACTCCGCCCCTCCCGACCCTTGCGCCCTCTTAGCTCGCGCCCCCGACGAAGGTAAGTCGCAATCGTTTGCACGTGCGAGAAAGCTGGCCATTCGCTCACGGGCACGTTAGCGTGCCGCACCGGCCTGTGCTTGACGGGGGGAAGCCCCGCGCACATGCTTGCAAACGTTTGCTTTCGGGGCAGACGGGCTAGGGAGGACCACATGGCTGTCGCAAGAAGAACTGGCCTAGCGGTCGTAGCGAGCTTCGCAATGCTTGCTTCGGCTGCCTATGCGCAGGATCCGATCAAGATAGGGTCGTCGCTGCCGCTCACAGGCAACTTCTCCGTCACCGGCGAGAAGCATCGGCAGGGCTTCGAGCTCTGCGCCGATATGATCAACGAAAAAGGCGGGCTGCTCGGGCGACCCCTCGAGCTGATCGTCAGCGACAATCGCTCCGATACCGAGACGGCGATCGCCCAGTACGAGCGCCTGATCAATGTCGACAAGGTCGACATCGTCTTCGGTACGTTCTCATCCAAGCTGAGCTTCCCGACCTCGGCGATCGTCAACAAATACAACATGCTCTACCCCGTTCCGTCGGGCGGGGCGCTCCGCATCTGGACGCAGGGCCACACGCATCAATTCTATTTCCAGCAGAACGCCGCGGAGCTTCTCGGCTCCTCGGTGACCGCGATGATCACCAACCTCATTCCCAAGGATCAGCAACCGAAGACCGCCGCGGTGGTACATTCCGACGACTTCTTCGCCAACGGCATCGCCGCAGGCCTGCTTGGGAGGAAGGTGGAGAATCCCGGCGGCGGCGAACCGATTGCAGACCTCGCGCCCGGCTACCTCGCGGACGCCGGCATAGAAGTCGTGATGGAGGAGCACTGGCCGGAGGAGGGGTTTTCCGACTGGCTCAATCTAGCCAACTCGATCAAGCGCTCGAACGCTGATCTGGTCGTCGGGCTGACGGCCTCCGCCGAAGAGGCGGTGCAGCTTACCCGCGCGCTGCAGACGGTGAAGGCCGAACCGAAGCTGATCTATCTCAGCCAGGGTACGCAGCAGGAGTTTCACGAGGGTCTCGGCGATGCAGCCACCGGGGTCACCGTTCACAGTTCCTGGCATGCGGACGCGCCCTGGATCGGCATGATCGCCGGCGAGGAGATCAGCAACCAGCAGTATCAGGAGGCGTTCAAAGCGAAGTTCGGCGTGGGCGCCGACGAAGACGCCGCAATCCCCTTCGCGCTCTGCCAGGGCATCGAGCAGGCGGTGCGCGCCGTCGGATCGACCGACAATCAGGCGCTGAGCGACTGGCTGCATGCCCGCACCAAGGACGAACCGGTGAAGACCGTGCTCGGCCCGTTCTACTGGGATGAGCGCGGGCTGCCGCCCGACCGCTCGGTGCTGATCGCGCAGTGGCAGGGCGACGCGCTGAAGTTCGTCTACCCGACCGACGAGTTCGAAGGGGTCTCGGAGCTGCTCTATCCCAAGCCTGCGTGGTAGTGCGCGAGCCGAACCGAGAAGAATGGAACAGGGCCCGCGCGGGCCCTGTTCGCTTTGGCGCAGTCGATCAGAAGCCGTCGTCGGGGATGCGCCGCTCCTCCTCGCAGACGTAGCCGAGGTTGCAGCTCTCCGCGTCAAAGGTCGGAGCGTAGGCGGGCTTCACGGTCTCGGTCGGAAGGCAGAAACCGTTGTGAGCCACGAACCGGTCGTAGGTGAACTCGCCCGTCGTCAGCACTGCCGCGCCGTAAGAGGCGACGGTCGCCGCCGCTTCGGCGCAGCTCATGTCCAGGGTTGAGGGCCTCGCCTGCGCGACGGCGGTCGCGTGCAGCACGGCGATCGTAAGGAGGAGCAATCTGCGCATCTCAAGTTCCGAATTGCTGCTGCGGTCAGGGGCCTGACGCCGTAGCACGCAGGGCGGCGGCCTTCATTTCGCGCGGACGGGAATCATGTTGCGCGCAGCGCGGGTTTTGTTGCGTCACGGGGCTTCGCACTGGATGCATCAAGCCGATGCTCAGCGCCCGGCGCTTGCCCGCTGTTGGCGGTCTCCCAGGAAATTCCCCATCCGCTCGATCGCCCGGCGAATGTTCTCCTCCGAGTTGGCGTAGGACACGCGTATGTAGCCTTCGCCGTGGACGCCGAAATCGGGCCCGCCGATCAGCGCGACGCCCGCCTGGTCGAGCAGCGCGTTCGCCAGCGGCTTCGCTAGCCAGCCCGTCTCGGAGACGTTGGGGAAGGCGTAGAAGGCGCCCTTCGGGGTGACGCAGGAGATACCGGGGAGCGTGTTCAGGAGTTCGGAGACGACCTTTCGGCGGCGGTCGAACGCGGCGACCATTTTCGTCACGTCGTCCTGCGGGCCGTCGATCGCGGCGATGCCGGCATATTGCGCCGGCGCGTTGACGCACGACCAGCAATTGACGGCGAGTTTTCGGACTTTGTCGAACAGCCCGTCGGGCCAGATCGACCAGCCGAGCCGCCAGCCGGTCATCGCCCAAGTCTTGGAAAAGCCGTTCAAGAGGATGAGCCGGTCGCGGATTTCCGGATAGGTGAGAAGCGAGACATGCTCCTCGCCGTCATAGGTCATGACGTCGTAAATTTCGTCGGAAAGGATCGCCACGTCCGGCCATGCCTGCAGCCCCTTCACCAGCTTGTCGATCTCGGCGCGCGGCGTTACGCCCCCGGTCGGGTTCGCCGGCGAGTTGACGATGAGGAGGCGCGTCGCGGGCGTCAGCAACGCCAAAGTCTCGTCGGCGGAAAAAGCGAACCCGTTCGCTTCGTGAATCGGCACTGGAACAGGCCGGGCACCGGTGAACTCGATCATCGAGCGGTAGATCGGAAAGCCCGGGTCCGGATAGAGGATGTCCGCGCCGGGCTCGCCGAACATCAGGATCGCGGCGAACATCGTCACCTTGCCGCCGGGCGCGATCAGGACAGATTCCAGCGAAACCTCCACGCCCGTCGTTTGCAGCGTGCGGCGCGCGACCGCCTCGCGGAGCGGCGGGATGCCGACGGCAGGCGTGTAGCCGTGGTGGCCGTCGCGAAGCGCCTTCACCGCGGCTTCGACGATGTGCGCCGGCGTGCGGAAATCCGGCTGGCCGATGCCGAGATTGATGATGTCGCGCCCCTCCGCCGAAAGCTTGTTGGCGCGCGCGAGCACGGCGAAGGCGTTTTCTTCTCCGATGCGGTCGAAGCCGGCGATGGTCCTGAGCGTCATGTGGAAGCACGCTTTCAATGTTGGTCTGGCGAAGGTTGAGCTTGTTATAGAGCAAAGGCGGAACGGTGTGTCGTGCCACGACAGCCGGCGGGTTCCGGCGCCGTAGGTTTCAACGCCAGTCTCCGAAAACCCGGGCCAAAATCGCCGGTCGCCAGGCGATTTAGGGCAGATGGGCTCTTCTGCGACAATAAATCATACTTTTATCGCCGTAGCAGCCGAATCTGCGTTGCTTCGAGCGCTTCCGCAGGCGTATCTCCGCGGAAGCAGCGGAGGATCCCCATGTCTTTTGACGCCAAGCACGGCACCCAGGTGAAGCTCAGATCGCAGATTTGGTTCGACAATCCGGACGATCCGGACATGACCGCGCTCTACATCGAGCGCTACATGAATTGGGGGATTACCCGCGAGGAGTTGCAGTCCGGCAAGCCGATTATCGGCATCGCGCAATCCGGTTCAGACCTTTCGCCCTGCAACCGCCATCACATCGTGCTGGCGCAGCGCGTGCGCGAGGGTATCCGCGAGGCGGGCGGCATCGCATTCGAGTTTCCGGTCCATCCGATCCAGGAAACCGGCAAGCGCCCGACCGCGGCGCTCGATCGCAATCTCGCCTACCTGTCGCTGGTCGAGGTGCTATACGGCTACCCCCTCGACGGGGTGGTGCTGACCATCGGCTGCGACAAGAC
>JBOHKB010000420.1:0-12991 GCA_050728815.1 Propylenella sp. | reverse complement strand
CCGCCGACCCTGCTCGCCCGCGCCGACGAGGTGATCGAATGACGACGCGGGCCGCCTCCGATCCCGCGGTCGCTTGAGCGGACCTCGGCGTCATACCGAGTCGTGTGTCCACCCCACTTCCGCCGCGAGGCGCAGGATGGTCCGACGCAGCCAGATGTGCGCCGGATCGCGGTCGTAGGAGGCGTGCCAGACCAGCGAGGCGGACGGCTCCGGCAGCTCTACCGGCGCGGGGCTGAGGCTGAGCCCGAGCGAAGCGGCGAAGAAGCGTGCGCTCCTGCCAGGCATGGTCGTTATGACCGGAGCGCCCGCCACGAGAAACGGCACTGCCATGAAGCGCGACGTGGTGAGCGCGACCGTGCGCCTGAGCCCGAGCTTTGCGAGCGCCTCGTCCACCACACCGTGCTCGTCCTTGCGAAGGCTCGTGAGCACGTGCGGCAGCCGCACGTAGTCCTCCAGCGAGATCGGCGGCGACGCTCCGATCCGGTCGGCATTGAACATGCATAGATAGGTGTCCTTGCCGAGCAGGCGCCGCTTGTGATGCGTCTGTCCCTCCGGCAGCGTCCCAAAGCCGACGCCGAGGTCCAGGTGGTCGGCGTCGAGCTCGTCGAACAGCCGGTCGGTGGAGTATAGGCGCAGCCGGATACCGGGTGCAGCGTCGCAGAGGTGGGCGAGCAGCGCGGGACCGAGGCGCACCTCCACGCTGTCCGGCAGCCCGATCCGGAACAGCCGCTCGGCTGTCCGGGCGTCAAACGTATCGTCGCGGGACACCAGGGTCGTGATCTGAGCGAGGGTGACCCGCACCGGGTCGACCAGGGCGAGGGCGCGGGGCGTCGGGCGCATGCCCTCCGGTCCTCGCGTCAGGAGCTCGTCGGCGAACAGTGCGCGCAAGCGGGCGAGGTTGTGGCTCATGGCCGACTGTCCGAGGCCGACGCGGACCGCGGCGCGCGTGACGCTGCGTTCCGTGAGCAGCGCGTCGAGGGCGACGAGCAGGTTCAAGTCGATACGGCTTAGATTGACGTGGTCGATGGCCATTATCGATCCAATCTGTTTGATCGATGATGATAACCCAGCCATCTTCCGGGGCAACGGCTGCCACAGAGCTGGCTAACGCCGGGATGAACCCAGGAGATGAAAATGACCATCCGTCGCACCATTGCCGCCGCCACATTCGCTTTCGCCCTGCCACTCGGCGCCGCCCATGCGGAAGGGCTCCAGCCGATCGAGGGCCAAAGCATCCACCTCGGCGAGGTGTCCGGCGTCGCCTACTACACTGTCGAGCACGACGGCTTTCGGCTCGTCGCCACCCTCGCTGAGGGCGAGGCAGGAACGCCGCTGCGGATCGAGGCCACCCTCGCCTCAGGGCAGAGCCTCGTACTCTCCACGCCGCGCGAGGCGGGTACCGTCCCAAAGGCAGTCGAGATCAGCCGGCGCGGCGACCAGATTCTGGTTCACGAGGTGGCGCTCACGAATTGAGCCGGGGCAGCAGCGTTGCGCAAAGCGGCAGGCGGGGCGAACGCCCGAGCGGTCGGCGCCGTCAAGAAACTCGCCGTAATACTTGCCTCGCGCCGCGTCTGGTCCTCGGCGAACGCACGGTGTAGGGGGCGAGGGGTGCGATGGGCGCCTCGTCTATCAGCCGCGGGATTGTGGCTCTACCGACGGGCGATGAGCTTCCAGAATCAGAAGGGGATAATGCCATGGCGCTCAGCGTTCTCTACATCGGCGGGACCGGTCAGATTTCGCTCCCCTGCGTCGAGGCATCGGTCGCCGCCGGCCACAAGGTGACGGTTCTGAACCGCGGGAAGACGCCGGCGCCGCTGCCGAAGGGCGTCGCGACACTTTTGGGCGACATGAACGACGCCGCCTATGCGCAGCTCGGCGACCTGCGATTCGATGTCGTCGCGCAGTTCCGTCTCTACACGCCTGGCCAGATGCAACGCGACATCGCGACGTTTACCGGCAGGACCGGCCAGTACGTGTTCATCTCGTCGGCGTCGGTCTACGAGAAGCCGGTCAGGCACTACATGATGAGCGAAAGGACGACGAAGCTCGAGAACCGCTATTGGGAGTACAGCCGCAACAAGATCGCCTGCGAGCAGCTCCTTCGCGCGCAGGACAAGCTTCCCTACACGATCGTCCGCCCAAGTCACACGGTGCGCACGGGCATGCCGATCCAGGTGGGCGATCCGGACGCCGCGATCCGCAGGATGATCGCCGGCAAGCCGGTGATCGTCTGCGGCGACGGCTCGTCCGTGTGGACGCTGACGCGGTCGGTCGACGTCGCGGCGCCGCTCGTCCGCCTGCTCGGCAATTCGCGGGCGATCGGCGAGGATTTTCATATCACCACCGATCGCGGCTTCACCTGGAACCAGATCCACGAGGCGATCGCGCGCGGCTTCGGCGTCGAAGCCATTCACGCGCCGGTGCCGACCTCGACGCTCGTCCGCCACAACAAGGAATGGGAAGGCCCGCTGATGGGGGACAAGACCTGGACGGCGCTCTTCGACAATTCCAAGGTCAAGAGCGTCGCCGGCGCGTTCGAGGCCTCTCAGGACATCGACGAAATTCTGGCGGACTCGATCAGGCACGCCAAGGAACGGCTGATGAGGCCGTCCAAGGAAAGCGACGAGGACCGGCTGATGGATCGCATCATCGCGGCGCAGGCCGCTGTATGAGGGCGGTCGTACGGATGCGCTGCCCCTCAATTCCGCGGCGTGATGGAGCCCGTGACGAAGCTTGGGAGATAGTCGGGGAGGGCGCCAGAACCCTTGCGCGCGAAGCCCATGGCGACGATCGGCAGGTCGCGGCTGTTCTGCGTGTCGCGATAGTAGAGCATCACCTTCATCTGGTCGGCGGTGACCTTCTCCGCGGTGAGCTTGCCCTGCAGCGCGCCCTTCATCAGTTTCAGCGAGATGCCCGTGCCGGAAGCGGCGCCCACCATGTCGGCGCCGGAGCCGTCGGCGCCGTCGAGGAACTCGCCGTAATACTCGCCCGTGCTCGGGTTGTAGCGGAGCTGCGCGCGGGCCGACGCCGACAAGATGCCGATCCAGCAGCGCCCGCTCATGTCGAAATTCGTCTCAGATGCGCTCGGCTCGCTCTTCAGCTCGCACTCGAATTCCGTGCCGTATTGCGGGCCGAAGAGGAGGAGGCCCTCTCCCGCCCATTCGCCGGCGAAGCGCTCCATCAGCCCCTCCGCCTGCGCGAGTGGCGCGGCCGAGAAGGCAAGGGCGGCGGCGAGGACGAGAGCTGGAAAACGAGACATCGGTAACTCCGTAGCACGGCGGCTCCCCCGCCGGACCTTAGAAAGGGAGGGCTGAACGGATTCTTAACCCTAACGATCCGTGAACGGGCTGTCAGCCCTGGTTGTCGCGCGCTTCACCGAAGGCGACGAGGCTGCCGGCGAGGTCCTTCAGCCGCGGGCGCTCCTGCGCGAGGAACGGAACCGGCCGGCAGACGTCCATGGCGGAGAGTCCGATCCGCGCCGTCATCAGCCCATTCACGACGCCTTCGCCGAGCTTTGTCGAGAGCCGGCCGGCGATGCCGTGGCCGACGAATTGCTGCAGAAGCGTGTCGCCGACGGCGAGCGAGCCGGTGACGGCGAGATGGCCGATCACGGCGCGGGTGAGGCGGAGGAGGCCGAGCGTGCCCGGCCTGCCGCCGTAGAGCGCGGCCACGCGGCGGATGAGCCGCATTGTCTCAAAGAGCACGAAGGCGACATCGAAGAAGGCGCGGGGGCTCACCGCCGTCACCACCGAGACGCGGCGCGCCGCCGCCGAGATCAGCGCTTTGGCGCTCCGGTCGAGCGGCGCGACGAGGTCTCGCTCGGCGAGCGTCAGGAGATCGCGCCCGTCCATGATCTCGCCGAGATGCGCCTGCACGAGCCGGCGTCCCTTCGCGGAGTCGGGCCGGTCGCGATAGAAGGCGAGAAGCGCGCGCGTCAACTGAAGCGCGGCGTCGCGGTTGTTGCTTTCCGCCGCCGCATCGCAATCGAGCCTGAGGCGCGCGAGACGCTTCAGACGGAAGAGCCCCGCGACTTCACGGCCGACGAGCGCCAGAAGCGCGAGCACGAGGAGCGCGACCAGCGCGATCCCGATCCACCCGAGCCATTCGGCGCGCGCGGTAAGGTCGCGGATCAGCGCATCGACGGCGACGCCGATCGCGAGCGCGGCAAGCGCGCCGCCGGCCGAGATTGCGAGCGCGCCCCAGCGGATGCGGCGGCGCGTGGGATGCGCGATCTCGGCGACCGCCTGATGCGCATCCGCCTCGGCGGGCTCCAGCGCGTCGAACGCTTCCTCCGCGATCATCTCGACCGCGGGGTCGTCGAGGCGGAAGGCGCCAGGCGCGCGCGTGCGCATTTCGACGCTCATGCGAGCCTGTCCCCGATCAGATATTCGAGCGTCTGGTCGAGCCGGATATGCGGCAGCGACAGCGTCACGCCCTCTGCCGTGCGTTCCAGCCGCGGCGGGCGGAAGCGCAGGAAGCGCAGCGCCAGCGCCTCTTCCGCGAGGCGGCGCTCGTTCGTCGGCCCCGCCGCTTCGAAGATCGCTTCCGGATCGTCCGGCAAGTCGCCGGGGAACAAGGCGATTTCCGTCTCGCCGTCATAGACCTCGCCGCCGACTTTCTCGCCGGCCATGGGGACGCCGGCGATCGCGGGGAGGCGATGGCCTCCGCGGTTCACCGTCACCTCCTTCGTCGCGCGGACGGCGGCGAGCGGCACGATGCGGACTTTCGCGCCGGAGAACTCGGCGCGCTCGGCGGCACGTCGCGTCAGGCGCCGCAGGAGGCGCGCGAGGTTGTCGTGGTCGCTGTTGTGAACGTGATCGGCCTTAGTCGCGGCGAAGAGAATGCGGTCGATGCGGCGCGTCAGAATCGAGCGGAGCCAGCTCGCCCTGCCCGGCCGGAAAGCGGAGAGCACGTCGGCGAGCGCAGTTTCGAGATCGCGGAGCGCGGCCGGGCCGGCGTTCAGCGCGGCAAGCATGTCGACGAGCACGATCTGCCGGTCGAGGCGGGCGAAATGATCGCGGAAGAACGGTTTTACGACATGCGTTTTGTACGCCTCGTAACGCCGCGCCATCATCGCGGCGAGCGTATCGCGCTCGGGCGCATGGTCGGGCGCTACGTCGAGCGGTGCGAAGGTGAGGGCAGGGGAGCCTTCGAGGTCGCCTGGCATGAGAAAACGGCCGGGCGGCAGCATGGAGAGCGCGTGCTCGTCGGCGCGCGCGGCGCGGAGGTATTGCGTGAAGGCGGCGGAAAGCTTGCGCGCGGCCTCTTCGTCCTCCGGTGCGCCAGCGTCTACGTCTTGAAGCGCCGCATGCCACGCAGCGGCAACGCCGGCACGGTGCGGCTCGCGCGACAGCGCGAGCGACTCCGCCGACCATTCCGAATAACTCTTCCTGAGCAGCGCGAGGTCGAGCAGCCACTCGCCCGGATAATCGACGATGTCGACGTTGAGCTTTCCGCGCCCGAGCGCGCGCTTCACGGCATGCGCCGATTCATACTCGACGACGACGCGAAGCTCGGCGATGCGGCGGGTGGAATCGGGCCAGACGCGCCGCTCGACCAGGTCGCGGACATGCACCTCGTAGTCGAAGCGCGGCACGTCGTCGTCGGGCTGCGGCCTGAGCCGCGCCTCGGCGAGGCGTCCGCTCGCATAGGCATTGAAGAGCGGCAGCCGGCCGCCATGCACGAGGTTGTGGATCAGCGCGGTGATGAAGACGGTCTTGCCGGCGCGCGAGAGGCCGGTGACCCCGAGGCGGACGGTCGGCACGCCGCCGCGCATGATCGCGCCGAGCACGTTGTCGACCGCGATCCTGGCCTCGTCGGCAATTGTCGTGATGGCCGGCAATCGTGCTCTCCCGCCGCCAATATGGGCCGGAATGCGGCGGGGTCAAAGGCGGAGAGCGGACGGCGCACGCTGGAAGAGCGCATCGACGATCGGGCAGTCGGGCGCCTCGTCGCCGGTGCAGCGCGCCGCCGTCTCCGAAAGCGTGCGCTCCATGCGCTTCAGGTCGGCGATCTTGCGGCGGACGCTCGTCAGGTGCGCGAGCGCGGCGTCCTTGACCTCGCGGCACGTGTAGCCGCGGTCCACGAGCCGAAGCAGGTTGCGCACCTCCTCCAGCGTGAACCCAAGCTCGCGGGAGCGGCGGACGAAGTTGAGCCGCTTGACCTGCGTTGCGTCATAGACCCGGTGGCCGCCGCCCGTGCGTGGCGGCCGCGGCAGCAGGCCGACCCTCTCGTAGTAGCGCACCGTCTCGATATTCACGCCGGTGAGCTTGGACAGGTCGCCGATAGAAAGATCGTGAAGCGCCATTTTTCCGCTTGAACCTGTAGTTCCTACAGGTCGCATGTTGCCCGCAGCAGACGAGGCGATCAATGGCAATTGGAGCGGATCAAGAGGATGTCATCCGGCGCGGTGACGCGGGCGGACTGCTCGCCGCTGGCGGGCTGATCGGCGCGGTGCTGGCGTCGTCCTGCTGCATCCTGCCGCTCGCCTTCGTCATGCTCGGCGTGAGTGGCGTCTGGATCGGCGGCCTGACCGCGCTCGCGCCGTACCAGCCGCTCTTCCTCGCAGTCGCGTTCGCGGCGATCGCGCGGGGATTCTGGCTTGCCTACCGCCGGCCGCAAGCGGCATGCGCCTCAGGCGCCTGCGCCACGCCACGCCGCGGCGTCAAGGCCGCGCTGTGGGCGGCGTCGTTTCTTGTCATTGCATCGGTTGGCGTGAATTTCTTCGCGCCGATGGTGATGTGAGGCCATCATGCTCAGAAAGCTGACCTTTGTCGGATTGCTCCTCGCCGCATCCCTGACGCTTGGTTCGGCCGCAGCCGGCGAGCGCACCGTCACGCTCGCGGTGGAGAACATGACCTGCGCGCTCTGCCCGCTCACCGTCCAGATCGCAATCGCTGCAGTGCCTGGGGTCGCCTCCGTAGACGTGGATTTCGAGACGAAGACCGCGATCGTGACCTTCGACGATTCGGCGAGCGACGTCGCCGACCTGGCGGCCGCATCCGCAAACGCCGGCTATCCCGCCCGTCTGCTGGAGTAGCTCCGGTGCAGCTGCATTCGACAATCACGTGTCCACACTGCGGTCATCGGCAGTGGGAGGCGATGCCGACCGACGCTTGTCGCATCCACTACGAATGCCCGCGCTGCAAGGCTGTGCTGCGGCCGAAGCCGGGCGATTGCTGCGTCTTCTGCTCCTACGGCTCGGTTCCATGCCCGCCGGTGCAGGTGGAGGGGGCGAACGCCACGTGCTGCGCTGAGCCGGCGCTCGGCGGCTGAAAAAGATCCTGCGCACCGCCGGCCGCGGCGGCGCGGGTCGTCGAGGTCACTCGCGCTGCGGCAGTAGGAAAACGGTAAGGCGCGCATCGCCACGCGACAGCTCCGCCCAGCTTCCACCGAAATCGAGGACCGCGACGGTCGCTTTCGGGAAACCGGCGGCGAGCGTCGCGCTATCGGCGCTGCGGCGGTCAGCGACGAGCGCCGCCGCCGTCTCCTGCATGGCCGGGTTGTGGCCGATGAGGAGAACCGTTTTCGCATCGCCGCCTTCGGCTCTCAGGATCGGCAGGTAATCGTCGGCGTCGTAGATTGAGCGCAGCAGCCTGACCTCAGGGGAGCCGCCAAGGGTGGCGCTTGCGAGGTCCCACGTCTCGCGGGCGCGGCGCGCGGTCGACGAGAGCACGAGATCGACCGGCCCGTGCGCGGCGATCGCCTTGCCCATCTCGGCGGAGTCCTTCCGCGCGCTCTTCGTCAGCGCCCGGTCGTGGTCGGTCGAGCCCGGCTGCGTGCGCTCGGCTTTGGCGTGGCGGAAGAGGAGAAGGCGGGGCATTCCACTTGGGTAGCTTGGCGGCCGGAATGCGGCAAGCTGCGGTGCAGCATGGCGGGACCGAAGGGGTTCAGGGGCGGCGGCGTCCGCCGCGTTGCAATGGGTTGAACCTTCGCCGTCGCAGCCTATTGTGGCTCAGTTCGCTGAGGCGTTCGTTAGTCGCGGACGCTCAGGGGGAGAGGAGTCCGCCATGAATCGATCGTTCGCCGGCGCGCTCGGGATCGTCGCCGCCGTCCTCGTCTTCAGCGCATCCGGCGGGCCTGCTCGTGCTCAGGACCCCCAGCCGCCGCTGCAGGACCGCCACGAGGCGAACGAAACGCTCGGCGCGCTGCCCTTCACTGCCGGCCAGCCCTTCACCTACGATGTCCCGAAGTCGATCCCGAATTCCACGAACAACATGCTCGTCACGGCCACTTTCACCTGCAGCCTGATCTCCGGGCAGATCCAAGACGGGTTGCTGGTTCAGTGGACGATCTGGACGCCGGTCCAGCTCCCGAACGGCAATCCGGGCAAGGCGAGCTTTCAGCTGATCTTGTGGTGCGCGCCTGGCCAGCTCACCACCAGCCAGGCGTCCGATTGGCTGCCGATCACAGCGGCGAGCCGGACGGTCTTCGCCCAACTGGATACGACAGGCCAGATACCCTGGGACAAGACGCAGAGCGTGATCAAGATCGTGTCCTACCGCTAGAACATTGGTGGAAGAACGCAGACCCTTGGAACAAGAGCCATGGCCGAAGCCAAGCGCAGCATGAAGGCCGCCCCGGCCGCCGCGGCATTTCAGTGGGACGATCCGTTCCTGCTCGAGGAACAGCTCTCCGACGAGGAGCGCATGATCCGCGACTCGGCGCGCGCCTACGCGCAGGAGAAGCTCGCGCCGCGCATCATCGCGGCCTACCGCGAGGAAAAGACGGAGCCGGCGATTTTTGGCGAGATGGGCGCGCTCGGGCTACTCGGCTTGAACCTGCCGGAGGAGTACGGCTGCGCGGGCGCCAACTACGTCTCCTACGGGCTCGTCGCGCGCGAGATCGAGCGGGTCGATTCCGGCTACCGTTCGATGATGAGCGTGCAGTCGTCGCTCGTCATGTATCCGATCTTCGCCTATGGCGACGAGACGCAGCGCCAAAAATACCTGCCAAAGCTCGCGAGCGGCGAGTGGATCGGCTGCTTCGGGTTGACCGAGCCGGACGCGGGCTCCGACCCCGGCAGCATGAAGACGCGCGCCGAAAAGATCGGGGGCGGATACCGGCTGACCGGATCGAAGACGTGGATCTCGAACGCGCCGATCGCCGACGTGTTCGTGGTGTGGGCGAAGCTCGCCGGCAAGGGAGGCGCGGGCGACAGCGCCATCCGCGGCTTCGTGTTGGAGAAGGGCACGAAGGGACTCTCGGCGCCGAAGATCGGCGGAAAACTTTCGCTCCGCGCCTCGGTGACAGGCGAGATCGTCATGGACGGCGTCGAGGTCGGGGAGGGCGCGCTCCTCCCCAACGTCTCGGGGCTGAAGGGGCCGTTTGGCTGCCTGAACCGAGCGCGCTACGGCATCGCCTGGGGCGCGATGGGGGCGGCGGAGGATTGCTGGTTCCGCGCCCGGAACTACGTGCTCGAGCGAAAACAGTTCGGCCGCCCGCTCGCGGCGACGCAGCTCGTGCAGAAAAAACTCGCCGACATGCAGACGGAGATTTCGCTGGGGCTGCAGGCGGCGCTCCGCGTCGGGAGACTGTTCGACGAGGGGAAGGCGGCGCCTGAGGCGATCTCGCTCGTCAAGCGCAACAATTGCGGCAAGGCGCTCGACATCGCGCGGACGGCGCGCGACATGCACGGCGGTAACGGCATCCAAGAGGAGTACCACGTCATCCGCCACGCGCAGAACCTGGAGACCGTCAACACCTACGAGGGCACGCACGACGTGCACGCGCTGATCCTCGGGCGCGCGCAGACGGGGATACAGGCGTTTTCGTGAGCACGCGCCTCGTAGCCCAATCCACACCACTTTCGCTGATGGCGAGCCGGACCTCTGCCTCGTCATTCTCGGGCGGAGCGAAGCGGAGGCCCGAGAACCCAGAGGCCCTTGGGTCCTCGGCTCTCCCCTCGGGTCAGACCGAGGGTTCGGCCGAGGATGACGGCCTTCCGTGTCGCGCTTCTCGACCGTCAGCCGGAAAAACCCTCGGCCAGAAGCGCCATCCGCACCAGCTCGGAGAGGCTCGATGCGTGCATCTTGGTCATCAGGTTGGCGCGGTAGACCTCGACCGTGCGCGGGCTGATGCCGAAATCGTAGGCGATCGTCTTGTTGGGCTTGCCGGCGACCAGCCCCCCCAATACGTCGCGCTCGCGCGCCGAGAGCGTCGCGAGCCGCTCAGCCGCAGCGGCGCGCTCGTGGCCGATCCGGTCGGCGGAGGCGGCGCGCGCGACGGCCACGCGTATGGCGTCGAGGAGGGCGTCGTCGGCGAACGGCTTCTCCAGGAAGTCGGCGGCGCCGAGCTTCATCGCTTCGACCGCGAGCGTCACGTCGCCATGCCCGGTAATGACGATGACCGGCAGCGAGTCGTTCGCCTCGCGCAGCTTTTTCAGGAGATCGATGCCGCTCATCTCCGGCATGCGGATGTCGGTCACCACGCAGGCCGGCTCTTCGACCGGCAACGCCGCGAGGAATTCCGTGGGCGTTTCGTAGACGCGGCTCTTGAGGCCCGCCGTATCGAGCAGGAAGCTCAGCGATTCGCGTATCGCTTCGTCGTCGTCGATGATGTGGATGGTTGCGTCGATCGGCATCGCCGCGCCTCCTATGGCGGGGCGGCGCGCACCGTGAATCGGAACACGGAGCCGCCGCCGGGATTTGGCTCGACCCAAAGCGAGCCGCCATGCGCTTCGATGATGGTGCGCGAGATGGACAGGCCGACGCCCATGCCGTCCTTCTTCGTCGTCACGAACGGCTGGAAGAGCTGCGCCTCGATTTCTGGCGCGATGCCGGGTCCGGTATCGGCCACGCTCGTCTCCACCATGTTCCCGCCGGTCGCCCTTGCCGAGATGGAAAGCTCGCGACGCGGAGAATCGCTCTCCGCCATCGCGTCTATGGCGTTGCGCAGCAGGTTGAGCAGCACCTGCTGCACCTGCACCTTGTCCGCATAGACGAGGTCGGCTCGCCGATCGAGATCGAAGTGCACCTTGATTCCATGCTGCTTGGCGCCGACCAGCGCAAGCGCGCTTGCTTCCTCTACCAGCTTGCTCAAGCTCTCGACCTGCATCTCGGCTTCGCGGCGCGCGACGAAATCGCGGAGCCGCCGGATGATCTCGCCGGCTCTCAACGCCTGCTCGCTGGCCTTGTCGAGCGCAGTACGCAGCCGTCCCGCATCCGGTTCGGTCCGGTCGGCGAGCAGACGGTGCGATCCCCTCAGATAGTTGGCGATGGCGGAGAGCGGCTGGTTCAACTCATGCGCCAGCGCCGACGCCATCTCGCCCATGGCGGTGAGCCGCGATATGTGGACCAGCTCCGCCTGCAGCTCCTGCAGCCGCGCCTCCGTCTGCTGCCGCTCCGTCAGGTCGCGGATGAATCCGGTGAAGTAGCGCCGGTCGGAGGAGTGCATCTCGCCGACCGCAAGCTCCATCGGGAAGGTGGAGCCGTCGCGGCGCTCGCCGACCACGACCCGGCCGATCCCGATGATGCGCCGCTCGCCGGTGGAGAGATAGCGGCTGAGATAGCCGTCGTGCTCCTCGCGATAAGGGGAGGGCATCAGCATCTTTACGTTGCGGCCGATCACCTCGCCCTCGGAGCATCCGAACAGACGCTCCGCCGCGCTCGAAAAGGACTGGATGATCCCCTGCTCGTCGATGACGATCATGGCGTCGGGGACGGTATCGAGGATCGAGCGGACGTGGGCCTCGCGCGCATTGGCCTCCGCTGTCGCATGCGCAATGTCGCGCCGCGCCCGGTAGAGCCATTCGCCGAGGCCGGCAGTGCCGATCCCGATCGACACGAACGCGGCGAGGCTCGCGATCTCGCCCGTCGTGAACGCCGGGACGAAATAGGCGGAGAGCACCCCTCCGCACGCGGTCGCGAAGAGGCCGGGCCCGAGCCCGCCGACCGCTCCGGCAATTAGAACGGCCACGGTGAAGAAGAGAAACGCCGCGTGCCCCTCGAGCGCCGGGCCGAGCACGAGACCCACCGCGAATGCCACCGCGACGACGGCCAAGCTCAGCCCGTATTCGAAGTGCGCGGCACGGATTGCGGGGAGGCGAAGCTTACGCCCCCCCGGCCTCTGTCTGGCGGCAACCGTCCGATTTGCCATGCCTCTCAATCCAGCCAACCCTCACGCCGAAGAGCAGCGAAGGGCGTCCGCTCCCGCCGCCTCCGTGACTCTACGTAGGGTGAATACCCGAATTTCGCAGCGTCCGAGTTCTCACTATCCCATGCAGCGAGACTTGTTGGAGGGCAATCCCATGCTGCATTGGCGAGGCGAGCCGACTTCGGCGAAGGTCATTCCGCTCAGGACTCCGGCGCGTACGACCGAACGGGACGATCCGACGCTGGGCGACCTGCTCGATATGATTGGCGCGCGCATGCGCTATCCCCGCAACGCCGAGATCTTCGGCGAGGCCGAGCCGGCGAGCTACGTCTACAAGGTCGCGAGCGGCGTGGTGCGCTTCGCCAAGCTGATGAGCGACGGGCGGCGCCAGATCAGCGCCTTCTATCTGCCGGGCGACATGTTCGGCGCCGAGACGGACGGGGTGCATCTCTTCTCCGCCGAAGCGGTCAGCGACTGCGAAGTGCTGGTCGTCAAGCGGAGCGCCTTCATCGCCGAAATTGCCCATCACCCGGACCTCGTGTCCGAGCTGTGGGCGCAGACAATGGGTCACCTCCGGCGGGCGCAGCACCACATGCTGCTTCTCGGCCGCAAGAATGCGCAGGAGCGCATCGCCGCATTCCTGCTCGAGATCGCCGAGCGCATGTCCTCGGCCGGCGACATCAGGCTTCCGATGTCGCGCCAGGACATCGCCGTCTATCTCGGCCTGACGATCGAGACCGTGTCGCGCACGCTGACGCAGCTCGAGCGCGATGGGCTCATCTCCATTCCGGTTTCGCGGCAGATCGTGCTCCGCAACCGCGCCGCCCTCGGCGTCATGCACGGAAGCTTGGCTGCCTGAACACGCAGGGGGAACGGGGCAACCGAGGCGGCCGCCGTT
>JBOHKB010000419.1:0-10625 GCA_050728815.1 Propylenella sp. | reverse complement strand
GCGGCGCGTGAACGAGCTCGGCGCCATCGCCGGCTTCGAGAAATCCGGGCATTACTTCTTCCGGCCGCCGATCGGCCGCGGCTATGACGACGGCCTCGTCTCGGCGCTCGCGATCCTCGATATGCTCGACCGCAATCCGGGGAAGACCATGGCCGACCTCCGGCGGGCGCTGCCGAAGACCTGGGGCTCGCCCACCATGTCGCCGCATTGCGATGATGAGAAGAAGTACGCGGTGGTCGAGAGGGTCGTGAAGGATTTTCAGGGGATGAAGTCGCGCGGTGAGAAGGTCGCGGGGCACGAACTCAGCGACCTCATTACCGTAAACGGCGTGCGAGTCGTCGCCGACGACGGGACCTGGGGCCTGGTCAGGGCCTCCTCCAACAAGCCTGAGCTGGTCGTGGTCGTCGAAAGCCCCGTTTCGGAGGAGCGGATGCGCGAAATGTTCAAAGGGGTGGACGCCGTACTCCGGCGCAATCCGGAAGTGGGCGCCTACAACCAGACCATCTGATGATTGCGCCGGGCGCCGGTCGTTCTCCTCGTCGGCGGATCGCCGCGAGCGCGGCTGCGGCGCTCGTTCTGTTGACCCTCGCCTCGGCGGCGCAGGCGCAGCCGGGTGACGATCTCCTCCGCGTGCTGAAGCCGTGGATCAAGCGGCAGCTCCTCGGCGGAGAGAAGCCCGCGGCCGAGGCCGAGCCGGCCGAGAGTCCCGAACCGGAGACGCCTACTGCAGCAGAGCCGTCTGCTGAATCGGCGGTGGACCCGGCGACCGCCGCAACCGAGGCGACAGAAACGCCGCCAACCGAAGCGACCGAAACGCCCCCGGCGGAGGCGATTCCTCCGGCGGAGGCGACCTCGGAACCGGCTCCGGAGGATGCGGCGGCTGCAACGCCTGATGCGCCCGCTGCGGAACCGGATGCCGGAGCTGGCGCGGCCGCTGCGGTGGAGCCCGACGCCGCGGATGAACCGCAGGATTCACCAGCAGGCGCGCTCGCCACGCCCGCCCCACCGCTCCTGCAGGAGCCCATTGAGCCACTCGCGCCACCGCTCAGGTTCGCGGTGCTAGCCGGGCGCAGCGCCGCCGCCACGATGGCGGCTGTCGGGCCCGTCGCAGACGACATCAGCGCCGCCATCGGCCGGCCAGTCGAGTTGCTGGCCGTGCCTTCCTACGCCGCCATGATCGACGCGCAGGTCGAGCGGCGGATCGACGGCGGCTTCTATTCCGCCGCCGCCTTCGCGCTCGCCCAATCGCGCTGTCACTGCCTCGAGCCGATCGTCGCGCCGCGCGCCTTCGACGGAACGCTCGCCTACCACGCCATCATCGTCGCCCGCGCCGATGCAGGAATCGCCTCGGCCTTCGACCTTCAAGGCAAGACCGTTGCTGTCGGCGCCGCAGATTCGATCGGCGCGCGTCGCATGCAGCTCGCCGGCCTGATGGCCTCGGGCATCGATCCAGCAACAGCCTTCGCCGGAGTGATCGAGGCGGAGTCGGCAAGCCAGGCGGTGCTCATGGTACGCGATCGGCTCGCCGATGCGGCGTTCGCCTGGAGCTCGCTCTCCGGCTACGCGCCCGCCGGCTATTCGCGCGGCACGCTGACGCAGATGGTGACGGACGGCGAGATTGCGATGCGGGATCTTGTCATCGTCTGGCGTTCCGCGCCGGTCGCGCACGGGCCGTTCGCGGTCCTCACGACACTCGGCGAAGACGAGAAGGACCGGATCGGCGCGCTGTTCGTCGGGCTCGATGCGGCGCGGCCCGCCTCCTACGACGCGCTCAATCCCTTCTATTCCGGCGGCTACGCGCCGGTCGATGCGGACGACTATGGCGGGTTGGAGACGTTGACGGTGCAGAACGTCGACGCGCTGCATCTGCCGAAGGCGGTGGCGGAGGCCACGCCTCCCGGGCCGCCGCTCTCGATCCCGGAGCTGCTGGCTGTTGAGCCGCCGGCCGTCGAGCCGCTTTTGCGTCAGTAAAGCCGGCTCGGCCGATCAGGATTGGCAGTTGTCGCCGTCGTTGTCGCAGAGCTTCACGTACTGCGTGAGCCGCGGAACGAAGAACATGCGATCGTCGAGGTCGAGATCGCCGGTGATGACGTATCCGACCGCCGGCGTGTAGGTGTAGTAGACCTCGGCCATGATCACCTGTGAGTCGGGGACGCGAAGCGCCGCCGGCACGAGGGAGTTC
This sequence comes from Propylenella sp., assembly GCA_050728815.1. Taxonomy (GTDB): domain Bacteria; phylum Pseudomonadota; class Alphaproteobacteria; order Rhizobiales; family Afifellaceae; genus DASWJZ01. Next base: position 8,443 of record JBOHKB010000419.1, on the reverse strand, counting down.
ATGTTCTGGTTGTCGGCGTAGGCGGAGGTTCCGTCGGCGCGACTCCAGGCGACGCTGGCGGAGCCGCCGCTCGAGATGTTGACGGCGGTGACCCGCATCTGCATCCCGGTGGCGGAATAGGGGAACATCGCGCCCGGGCCGATGTCGAAGATGTTGTCGACGTCGGAATAGGTGAGCTGCTTGCTGCGCGCCGATAGGTCGCCGACCGCCGAGGCGAGGTTGTTCAGGCGCCGGTCGATGCTGAGCGCCTGCGTCATCTCGACGCCGCCGATCCACAGCACCACAAGAATCGGCAGGATCAGCGCGAACTCGACCGCGGCCATGCCGCGCTCTTCGCTCGCGAAGCAGCGCATGGCGCGAAGTCCGAAAGCGGATGAGGGCTTGCTGGAGCTCATGCTGCGCTTTCCCGTTTGCGTGCCGCTGTCACTCAGCGCTCGCGGTCGCGGTGTAGGGCTCGTTGCGGAAAGCCGCGAAGGAGCCGATCAGCCGCTTGCCGTTGGAGAGGTTCTTCAGCGACAGGCTTCCAAAGATCGTGTTGGTTGGCCATTGATAGTAGGCGCGCACGACCACGATCTCGCTTTCCGCGCCCATGTCGAACGTGGGCGCTTCGAACTCGTCGTTCTCATCTGTCGGCGCGCTGAGGTCCATGCTGTCGAACGTCGGAAAGGACTTCACTTCGAGATAGAAGTCGGCGCCGCTGCAGTCGATGAATATCTCCACGCGCGCGCACACTTCGTTCTTGAAGTCGTCGCTCGACATCTCGGCGTTCTGCGCCTGGCCGGTGCGGATCAGCCGCGCTGTCTCGAAAACGGCGTTATCCATGACCTGCTCGGCGACGAAGACGAGCGCCGTCTCGGCGATCACGAACATCAGGAAGAAGAATACCGGCGCGATGATCGCGAACTCGACGGCGACCGAACCGTCCTCGCCGGCGCCGCGCCGGAAGCCGCGCATGCGCTCCGCGCAGCGCCTCTTCAATTGCAATAGGAACCGGCCCCGCTCTTTCACGGCCTCAACTCCGCGGCGTCTCTGTGCAGACACCATATAGCAGAGCGTTTCGAAGAAAACTTTACACGACCGGTCGAACTGATGCTTTTCTTTTTACTATTGTAAACGACCTCTTTATGGTTACTGACCGGTAGCGAATTGCTGCCGCGCCTGGATCTGGTCTTTGGCGGCGTCGAACTTGCTGGGATCGTCGCCGACCGAGATCACCTGCTCGCAGACCGGAGCGCAGGAGAAGCTCTGCCGCCGCGCCCCGTAGAAGACGGTGGTCAGCTGGCGGACGTCCGAGGAGACCCTCAGCGTCGTGTTCAGGATCTCGTTGCCCTCCTGGTCGATGGCGATGAGATTCGTCGTGCCGGCGGTCTTGCCGGTCAGGACCAGGGTCTGCTCGTCGGTCACGCTCGCGTCGGCGATGGCCGGGTTGCCGATCACGATGGTCTCGGCGGGCCGGTCGAGCTTCAGGATCTTGGCGAAGTCGATGGTGATGGCGATGGGTTCGGCCGCCAAGGCAGCCGCGCCGCCCGCCGCCAGTCCCGCGCAAGCGATGGCCGCGACGATCAGGCTGCGTCCGAATACGCCGTGATGAGATCGCATCAGAAACTCCCGTTCGCGTGGCCGTCTCGCTCGACGGCGGTGGTGGCGCCCCGCACTCGGCAGGGATGCGCGCGCATGCGCCTCGTTGCTCGTCTATCCCACGTTCTCGGTTAACAAGCGTTTAAGTCAGAGTTAACGAGTATTTAACTGTCTAAGGGCTAACTGTGGCGCAGTTGGCGCAATACAAATGTCGTTCTTTGGCGTCTAAAATTGTTTCTATTTTTACCACTGCCAGCTTTTCACGTAGAATTTCGCGACAAATTCGCCCAGTTAACTTTGGTGCAAGCAATGGATGCTAGCTAGGCACGCAGTTTCGGCGGCAAGTCCATCGAAGCAGGGCCCCACGGTTGGTGGAGTTAGGAGCAGAGAAATGAAGAAGATCATCACTCGCTTTGCGAAGGACGAGTCGGGTGCGACCGCCATCGAATATGGTCTCATCGCGGCTCTGATTTCGGTCGTGATCATCGGCGTGCTGTCGACCATCGGCACGAACCTGACCTCGAAGTTCAACGAGATCGCGACGCAGTTGCAGTAGGCCGACGGACCGAAAAGCCGTCGATTCTCAAACGGAGGGCGCGTCCCTCCGTTTTCTTTTGTGGCGGGCGTTTCGGCGGCCCGTCTTTTCCATTTGGCAACCATTTGCTGGGACGGTCGCCCGAACCACCGGCTGGACGACTGGCATGACGATTTCGGCCGCCGCGGCTTCCCTCGGCCTCATCCTGTTCCCGCTGGCCATGATTTATGCCGGCGTGATGGATCTGGTCACCCTCAAGATCCGCAACGTGCTGGTGCTGGCGATCGGCGTCGCCTGGCTGGTTCTCACTCCGCTCGCCGGGTTCAGCCTGGCGGAGCTCGGCTCGAGCGTCGCCGTCGCGGCGCTCGTCTTTCTCTGCACCTTCGCCTTCTTCTCTCTCGGCTGGATCGGCGGCGGCGACGCCAAGCTCGCGACCGTCGCCGCCCTCTGGTTCCAGCCGGAGGAGGCGCTGCTCTTCTTCATCTACGCATCGCTGCTCGGCGGCGTGCTCAGCATCGTCATCCTGCGGCTCAGGATGCGCATGCTTCCGGCGGCGCTTTGCCGCGTGCCGTGGATCGCCCAGCTGCACGACGCGAAGGCCGGCGTGCCCTATGGCGCTGCGATGGGGCCGGCGGCGCTGATGGTGCTGCCGCACACAGCCTGGTTCGCGCACGCCGCCTTCTGACGGCGCCCCGCGAATCGCTTTCTTCCGAAAGGTCGCAGCGCGTGCGCTGCCATCGTCTCAGGAGCGTGGCTAATTCCAAAGGATCTCCGCGCATTAACCATGTCTTGACCTTTCCTCGTGAGACTGAATCGCACGGACGGACGCGGTCGCGTGCCGGATAAATCGAGGCAATGACGATGAAGCTGTTTCGCGTGCTTGTGCTCGCCGTGGCGCTCGTCGCCGGCGGCGTCGCGGCGTATCTCGCGCTCAATCTCGGGCCGGGCGCGCCTCCCGCGCCGACCGTGGTCGAGCTCGCGCCGCAAATCCAGTCGCAGGACGTCCTCGTCGCGGCGAAGGACATCGGACAGGGCGAGAGAATCTCGGCGGAGAACATCCGCTGGCAGCGCTGGCCGGACGACGCGATGAACACGGCTTACATCCAGAAGCAGACGATGCCTGACGCCGTCCAGAAGCTCGACGGCTCGGTGGTCCGCAGCCCGTTCGTCGCGGGTGAGCCGATCCGCAACGTCAAGCTGGCCCGGCCGGAGAGCGGGTTCCTCTCGGCCATCCTGCCAACCGGCAAGCGCGCCATCGCCGTGCGCGTCTCGGCGCAGAGCGCGGCCGGCGGCTTCATCCTGCCGGGCGATCGCGTCGATATCGTGCAGACGATAAGTCAGCAGACGGCCCCGGACGCGGCGGCGGAGAACGTGAGCCGGACGATTCTCAGCAACATCAAGGTGTTGGCGATCGACCAGACGGTCGAGGAGAAGGACGGCCAGCCGGTTGTGGTCGGCAAGACCGCGACGCTCGAGCTCGATCCGGCGCAGGTCGAACTGATCAGCTCAGCCGAGGCTTCCGGAACGCTGTCGCTGTCGCTGCGCAGCATCACCGACACCGACGAGGTGGTCAGCGCCCGCGAAGAGAAGCAGAGCGGAACCGTTCGCATCATCCGCGCCGGCCGCGGCCGCACCGTAACGACACAATGACGATTTCGGCGCTGACGCCGGGGAGTAAAGAGATGACCGTGCTTGGACCGATCCGGGCGATTCTCGTGACGATCATGCTGGCGGCAATCGCCCTGCCGGGCGCCGCCGCGGCGCAGGGATACCTGAAGCTGGGGGCCGGCGAGATGCTCGACGGCCGGCCGGTGAATCTCGGGGTGAACAAGTCGGTCGTCCTCGACCTGCCGCGGCCAGTTGGCGACGTACTCGTTTCCAACCCGCAGATCGCCGATGCGGTGCTCCGCACCTCGACGCGGCTCTACCTGATCGGTGTCGACTTCGGCCAGGCGAGCGTCTTCCTGTTCGACGACAAGGGCGAGCAGATCGGCAACTTCGACGTCTACGTCGCGGCCGACGTGACGGGCTTGAACCAGCTCCTCGCCGAAGCCATCCCGAACGGCTACGTGCGCGCCGACGCCATCAACAAGAGCATCGTGCTGAGGGGCCAGGTGCAGACGGCCTCGGAAGCCTCGCGCGCGGTCGAAATCGCGACCAAGATGCTTCCCCAGATCATCACCTCGACCACGTCCGGCAATTCAACCGGCGCCCAGACGACATTCACACAGACCGCCGTCAGCGACGCTTCGCAGCCGGGCATAGTGAACCTGATAGCCATCGCCGGCGAGGAGCAGGTGGCGCTCAAGGTGACCGTCGCCGAAGTGCAGCGCGAGGTTGCCAAGCAGCTCGGCATCAACATGAAGGGCCTGCTCCTCGACGGCGGATTCGGCATCGGCACCAACTTGCCAGGTTTCGGCACGATTGCGGGATTCGCCGCCGCCGGCGCCGGGGGGAGCCCGCTGCGGTTTCCGTTCAACTCGGCGCGGACGCCGGCCGAAGTCGGAGTTGGCTACGAGGAAGGCACCAACGCCGTGCAGGGAACGCTGCAGGCGCTCGAAGAGACGCAGATGCTGCGCACTCTTGCGGAGCCGATCCTGACCGCCGTCTCCGGCGAAACCGCCAACTTCCTCGCCGGCGGCGAGTTCCCGGTCCCCGTGGCCGGCGACGACGGCCAGATCACGATCCAGTTCAAGCCGTTCGGCGTGAACCTTGCCTTCACCCCGGTGGTGCTGTCGGCGGGGCGCATCGCGCTCAAGGTCCGCACCGAGGTGAGCGACATTTCCGCGACCGGCGCGGTGTCCGTGCCGATCACGTCGAACGCCGTCGTTACAATCCCGGCCACCTCGGTGCGCCGCGCCGAGACTTCGATCGAGCTTCCTTCCGGCGGCGCCTTCGTCATCGCCGGCCTGCTGCAGGAAGACGTGCGCCGCGCCGTCTCCGGTTTCCCCTGGCTGCAGAAGCTGCCCATCCTCGGCACGCTCTTCTCCTCCAAGGACTTCCTCAACCGGCAGACCGAGCTTGTGATGATCGTCACCGCGTATCTGGTGAAGCCGGCGGCCCCGCAGGACCTCTCGCGGCCCGGCGAGAACCTCTACATGGCCAACGACGCGGAGGCCTATTTCCTCAACCGCTTGACCAAGGTGTACGGCACCACCGGCCAAGCCCCCGCCGGGGCGTCCGCCTCGGTCGGCTTCACCTTTGACTGACGGGAGGGGCCTGTGACTTCTCAAGACTTGGCGAACGCCACAATCGATCCGCGCCGCAGGCTGGCGCGCGTCTTCGCCGGCGGCATCGCGCTTGCGGTTCTCACCGCGCTCGCGGCCGGATGCTCGAGCACCACCGCGACCACCGAGGCGACGGCGCGCGACTACGACCACCGCCTGCGCCATCCGATCCTGATCTCCGAGGAGCCGGAAAACTTCACCCTCCCGGTCGGCATGAACGGACCGGCGCTGTCGCCCGAGATCGAAATGGCTCTTCGCCACTATGTGGACGAGTACCGCGCCGACGGAACCGGAGCGATCACGATCCAGGTGCCGACCGGCTCGGCGAACGAAGTCGCCGCCGCGGCCACAGGGCGCGCCGTCCACTACGCCCTGGTGCGCGCCGGCGTCCCGCGCGCCGCCATCCGCGTCGCGCCCTATGGCGTCAACGACCGCGCGAAGGTCGCGCAGCTCAGAGTGTCCTATCTCCGGGTGAAGGCGGTCGTCCCGAGTTGCGGGATCTGGCCGGACGGCGGCGAAGCCGACTACCGCAACGCCCAGTACCACGATTTCGGCTGCGTCCAGAACAAGAACCTCGCGGCCATGGTCGCCAACCCCGCCGACCTGGTGAGGCCGCAACCGATGTCTCCGTCGAGCGGCGCTCGCCGGGCGACGGTCATATCGGCCTACGGTCGCGGCAACGACCCGAAGTCGAACATCATTTTGATCCCGAGCGGCACCGGAGGTTGACGATCGATGACCAACCTCGCCTACGACATCAGCTCGGATGGGGACGAGGCGGCCCCGCGGTCGCCTGAAGCGCGCCCCATCCCGCGCATCACCATCCAGGCCTTCTGCGACACCCCGGAGATCGCCGGCACGATCGAGACCGCCGCCATGGACCGGCGGATGTCCCGCGCGCACGTGAAGGTGCACACCGGCGGCATCAACGCGGCCACCGAGTTCTATCGCTCCGCCCCGACGCCCAACCTGATCATGGTGGAGACGCGGCTCGACGTGGACGGCCTGATCTCGGCCCTCGACGGGCTGGCGGAAGTCTGTGACGCCGGCACCAAGGTCATGGTGATCGGCCACTCCAACGACGTGCGGCTCTACCGCGAGCTTCTGAAGCGCGGCGTCTCCGAGTATCTCGTCGCGCCGACCGACGTGATGACGATCATCACCGCGATCTCCGGCGTCTATCACGAGTCGGGAACCGAGAAGCTCGGCCGGGTCTACGCCTTCATCGGCGCGAAGGGCGGCGTCGGCTCCTCCACCGTCGCCCACAATGTCGCCTGGACCATGGCGCGGCTCGTCGGCTCCGACGTGATCCTCGCCGACCTCGACATGGCGTTCGGCACGGCCGGCCTCGACTTCAACCTCGATCCGCCGCAGGGCATTGCCGAAGCGGTGTTCGGCGCCGACCGGCTCGACGAGGTGCTGCTCGACCGCCTGCTCGCCAAGTGCGAGGAGCATTTGAGCCTGCTCACCGCGCCCGCCGCCCTCGACAAGGCGTACGATTTTGGCGAGGAGGCGTTCGAGCAGGTGCTGGAGATCATCCAGGCGAACGTCCCGACCGTGGTGCTCGACGTCCCGCATTTGTGGACGGCCTGGGTGCGCAAGACCCTGATCGCCGCCGACGAGGTGGTCATTACCGCAGTCCCCGATCTCGCCAACCTCAGGAACGCCAAGTCCATCGTCGATCTGCTCAGGGCGGCGCGGCCGAACGATACGCCGCCGAAGCTGATCCTGAACCAGGTCGGCGTGCCGAAGCGGCCTGAGATCAAGCCGGACGATTTTGCCGCGGCGCTGCAGATCGCGCCGATCGCCACGATTCCGTTCGACCCGCTGCTCTTCGGCACGGCCGCCAATAACGGCCAGATGATCGCCGAGGCTTCGGCGAAGACGGCGGTCGCGGACGCCTTCACCGACATCGCCCAGGTGGTCACCGGACGCAAGGAACTCAAGAAAGCTCGCAGGCGCGGGCTCGACTTCGGGCCGCTGCTGTCGCGGCTGAAGTCGAAGCCGAAGCCGAAGTCGAAGTCAAAGAAGGCGAGCTGACCGGGAAGGAGCCTGCATGTTTGGTAAGCGCAGCGCCGACCTGCTCGACGACCGGCCGCCCAAACCGGTCGAGCGCCCGGTAGCGAAGCCCAAGCCGGCCGCCCCGCCCCGGGCAGCGGCGCCCAAGCCATCGCCAGCCAAGCCGGCGGCGTCGGCAGCCGCGCCCGTCACTCAGGGACGGCCGCGCAAGACCGACGAATACTACGATCTGAAGACACAGATCTTCGGCGCGCTGATCGACACGATTGACCTGTCGCAGCTGTCCAAGATGGACCTCGACCAGGCGCGCGAGGAAATCCGCGACATCGTGAACGACATCATCACCGTGAAGAACGTGGTGATGTCGATCGCCGAGCAGGAGGAGCTGCTCGAGGACATCTGCAACGACGTCCTCGGCTATGGGCCGCTCGAGCCGCTGCTCGCCCGCGACGACATCGCCGACATCATGGTCAACGGCGCCACCCGCACCTACATCGAAGTCTCGGGCAAGGTCCAGGAAACCAACGTTCGTTTCCGCGACAACAGCCAGTTGATGAACATCTGCCAGCGGATCGTCAGCCAGGTCGGCCGGCGCGTCGACGAATCCTCGCCGATCTGCGATGCCCGCCTGCCCGACGGCAGCCGCGTCAACGTCATTGCCCCGCCGCTCGCCATCGACGGACCGGCGCTCACCATTAGAAAGTTCAAGCGCGACAAGCTCACTCTCGATCAGCTCGTCAAGTTCGGCACGATCACCCAGGAAGGCGCCACCATCCTGCAGGTCATCGCCCGCTCGCGCTGCAACATCCTCGTCTCCGGCGGCACCGGTTCGGGCAAGACGACGCTGCTCAACTGCCTGACCCGCTACATCGACCACGACGAGCGGATCATCACCTGCGAGGACGCCGCCGAGCTGCAATTGCAGCAGCCGCACGTCGTACGCCTTGAGACTCGCCCGCCCAATATCGAGGGCGAGGGCGAGATCACCATGCGCGACCTCGTCAAGAATTGTCTGCGCATGCGTCCCGAGCGGATCATAGTGGGCGAAGTGCGCGGCCCGGAAGCCTTCGATCTTCTGCAGGCG
>JBOHKB010000418.1:0-3009 GCA_050728815.1 Propylenella sp. | reverse complement strand
AGCGCGTTAGGCGCTGAACGGAGGGCTGGCGATGGCGGACGGCAAGCAGCAACTGGTCGACTGCATCCGCATGCTGGAGCGCGCCGGCTACATCGATCACAACGGCCACTGCAGCATCCGCCGCGATGCGTCGAGCCTCTACATCAATTCCGGCGCTGCGATCCGCAGCTCGCTCACCGTCGCGGATATCGTCGCGATCTGCCTCGACGGCAATCTCGTCGAGGGCACGGAGCGGCCGCCGCTCGAGTTCCACATCCACACGGAAATCTACCGCGCGCGGCCGGATGTGAACGCGGTCGCGCACACGCATCCGAAATGGTCGACCTACCTCACCATGACCGGACACCGCCCGAAGGTGGTCTACGCGCAGGGCGCGCTCGTCTCCGACGCGCCGCGTCCACAGCATCCAGGCGCGGTGCCCGCCTCCCCTTAGGTTGACCGCGTCCGCAAGCCGGCCCTCCTCCTCGCTCAATGCGGCAACGGCTCCGCCATAGAGCATCGTCTGGTGCTGGATGCGCGCGTTCACCTCCGTGTAGACGGCACGGAATACGGCCATCGGCAGACTGGGCCCGACGGCGACGCTGCCATGCGCCCGCATGAGGACGACCGGGCGGTCGGCAAGGACTTCCGCCAGCGCAACACCTTTCGCCGAATCGCCGACGAGCATGTCGGTCGCTCCGAATTTTTCGCTAATGTCGAACACCGGGACGCCCTCTGCGAGGAAGGCGGCGTTGTGGAACATCGCCCGCATCGGCGCTTCGACCAGGCCGAAGGGGATGACGGAGGGCGAGTGGCTGTGGACGACCGACATCACGTCCGGGCGCACTCGATAGACCTCGCCATGGATGAAGCGCTCGAGGAAGCTCGGCCTATTGTCGCCACCGCAAGGCAGGCCATCGAGACTGTATTCGACGATGTCCTCGGGCGTCACCAGCGCCGGGGCGAGCGAGCGCGGCATGAGGAACCGGTCGCACGCCGCCGGATGGCGCACGGAGACGTGGCCGTAGGCGTCGACGACGCCCTGGTCGGCGAGGATGCGGCTCGCCGCGGCGAGATCGCCGAGAAGCTCCGGATCGACCGGACCGGCCGAGGCCGGCGATGACCCGCCGCCTCCGCGGTCCGTGGGGGCGAGCGCCGCGGTCGGCAGCGCGCCCGGCACGTCAACACGACATCCGCATGAAGCGAAGGGCATCATTCCTCCCGTGGCCGACCGGCCGCTTCAGTCGAAACGGACGAGGTGCACTCGATCCGTCGGCTCACCCGACTGCGCGCGCGGGAGCGCGATAGCCGAGACGCATCGAAATCGTGTCGGCGGTGCCGATCACGTGCGGCACGAACCCGCTCAGCGCCTTGCGCGAAAGCCGCTGGCTCGGGCCGGCGACGCCGACCGCCGCCACCACGACGCCCTCGGCGTCGTGCACCGGGGCGGCGACGCCGCGCGTGCCGATCTCGCTCTCCTCGTTCTCCATCGCGTAGCCCTGCTGGCGGATGACCGCGAGCTGCTGGCGGATCCGCTGCATGTCGGTGACGGTGTTGTTGGTGCGCGGCGGCAGGTCGCCGGCCAGAATCGTCTCGACCACGGAATTGGGTTGGAAGGCGAGGATCGCCAGTCCCTCGGCCGAGCAGAACGCCGGCTTCAGCGTTCCGAGCTGCGAGCCGAGCCGCACCGGATGCGCGCTTTCCAGGTCGTAGATGTAGGTGACGTTGCTCCCCTGCAGGATGGCGAGGTGGACATTCTCGTTGGTGACGCGCCTGAGTTCGTTCAGGAGCGGCTTGGCTTCGTTGGAAAGGTCCATGCGCCGGCGGACCAGCGCTCCGAGCGTGAAGAGCGCGATGCCGAGCCGGTAGCGCTCCGTCTCCGGATTCTGCTCGAGGAGCCCCTCGGAAACGAGCGTCGTCGCCAGCCGATGCACGGTGCTTTTCGAGACGGAGAGGCGCTTGGAGAGCGCGCTGATGCCGATCTCCGCGTCCTTCTCGGAAAAGGCTTTCAGGAGATGTATTGCCGTCGTGACCGATGACAGCCGCGTCTTCGAGGCTCTCGTTCCGACCATGCCCTCTTGAACCTCGCCGCTTCGTGCCTTTGTTCCGCGTTACGGAACGGCGTTCTGGACATTAGAGACCGCCCCTCTAGGCTGTCAACAAACCGGGCCGGGACCGATAGAAGCCAAGACGATGGACAGTCCCGGCGAAGACGTTCGCGGCCGGTTCGAGGACCGGCGGCTTATCACCGGACAAGGCAGCTTCACCGCCGACCAGCGCCGCGACGGCCTGCTGCACGCGAGGTTCGCGCGCGCCGCGATCGCCTGCGGCCGGCTGATATCCATCGACGTATCGGCCGCGCGATCGGCGCCCGGCGTGGCCGCCGTCTTCACCGCCGACGATCTCGCGCGCGACGGCATTCTCGACCTTGCGACCGACATCGATCCCCCGCGCGACGATGGCGGCAAGGGTTTTGGCACCCTTCGGCCGTTTCTTGCGCGCGACCGTGTGCGCTTCGTCGGCGAGCCGATCGCGCTCGTCGTGGCGGAGACGGCGATGGCCGCAGCGGACGCCGCCGCGTTTGTCGCGCCCGACATACAGGCGGAGCCCGCGGTCGTCAGCCGGGCGGACGCGCTCGCTCCCGGCGCGCCAAGCGTCTGGCCTGAGATGGCCGACAATATCGCCTTCGTGCGCCGCTTCGGCGATGAGTCCACGGTGCGCGCTGCAATATCGCGGGCGGCGCACGTCACGCGGCTCAGCCTCGATGTCAGCCGCGTGGTCGCGGCAACCCTGGAGCCGCGAGCCGCGCTCGGCGAATGCGACACGGCGGGCCGACTCGTGCTCACCACGAGCACGCAGGCACCGTTCGCCCTCCGGAACCGGCTGGCTGACGAGGTCTTTCGCGTCGACCGATCTGCAATACGCGTGATCGCCCCGGATATCGGCGGCTCGTTCGGGATGAAGGGCGGCGTCTATCGCGAGGACGTTCTGGTGCTGTGGGCGGCTCGGAAGCTGGAAAGGCCCGTGCTC
>JBOHKB010000417.1:0-13991 GCA_050728815.1 Propylenella sp. | reverse complement strand
CCGCCGCGGCTGTCGAGCATCTGCAGCTCGCCCCGAAAACGCTGCAGCACCACTTCCGTCGTATAGCGTTTCTGGCCGGACTGATCCTCCCACTGGCGCGTCTGCAGCTGGCCCTCGATGTAGACCTTCGAGCCCTTCTTCAAATACTGCTCCGCTACCTTGGCGAGGTTCTCGTTGAAGATCACGACGGAATGCCACTCCGTCCGCTCCTTCCGTTCGCCGGACTGCTTGTCGCGCCAGGTTTCCGACGTCGCGATCCTGAGGTTCACCACCGGATCGCCCGAGTTCAGCCGCCGCACCTCCGGATCCTGCCCGAGATTGCCGACCAGGATCACCTTGTTGACGCTGCCTGCCATCACCGCCTCCGCTTTTGCGGCCACCCTGCCGCATTCGCTGCATCCGCCACAGCCCGCGGACGTTCACTGTCCACAATCGGCTGAGGCCATGCACAGCTATCAGCACTATGTTCTTGTTCTGTTCTATAAACTATGGCAGACTTCAACGCAAGCGCCGCGGCATCGCGGCGGGCACGTCACGGGGGAAGGAATGGAACAGCGGTTGAGCCTGGTGACGCTCGGCGTCGCCGATCTGGACAGGTCCTTGCGCTTCTACGAAGCGCTCGGCTGGAAGCGCGGCAACAAGAATCCCTCTGTCGCCTTCTTCCAGCTCAACGGCATGATCCTGGCGCTCTGGTCGCGCACGGAGCTGGCCAAGGACGCCAGGATCGACGATGAAGGCCGCCCGTTCGGCGGCATCGCGCTTGCCTACAATGCCCGCTCGAAGGCGGACGTCGACGCCGTGCTGAGCGAGGCGAAGCGCGCCGGCGCAAGGATACTCAAACCGGCGGAGGACACGTTCTGGGGCGGCTACTCGGCCTACTTCGCCGACCCCGACGGCCATATCTGGGAGGTCGCCTGGAACCCCGAATGGGAGCTTTCGGCGGACGGCAGCGTGAAGCTCAATCGGTAGCGGCCACCTATGCCGACTGTCATCCGGATTGGCGCATATCGGTTTTTCTTCTACTCTTCTGATGCCGACGAACCGCCTCATATGCATGTCGAGAGGGACGACAACGTCGCGAAGTTCTGGCTAGACCCGTTGCGGCTCGCTAGTGGCGGAGGGTTCCGCAGAGCAGAGCTGCGTGATATCGAGCGCATCGTCGGCGAGAACAAGGAAAACCTTTTGGAGGCTTGGCGTGGCTTCTTCGACCGCTGAAGTAGCGGCTCCGCACGCGACCGGCGTCAGCATCGGTGACGAGGTGCTGACCGTCCGCCTTTCCGACGGCCGAACCATAGCGGTTCCGGTGTCGTGGTATCCGCGGCTCGCCCACGGCACCCAAGCGGAGCGTGCCAATTGGCGTCCTATCGCGGATGGCGAAGGCATTCATTGGCCGGACCTCGACGAGGATATCTCAGTCGCCGCCCTCCTCGCGGGAGTGCGCTCGCGCGAAAGTCAGAAATCGCTGCGCGCATGGCTGGAGGGACGAGCGCGCCGCTAACTTATCGGTGAGCAACCCGGCGGATCGCATCGCCGGGCTTGCGTCGCCCCGCCGCGCTTGGGTACCTGTCTTGCATCGCTGGAGTCAAAGCGACGCGAGCACGCTTCATCCGAGGGCGACATGGCAGGCTCAAAGACGAACGGCCGCGCGCGCGGCAACGGCAAGGCCCTGCGCGCTAACGGCAAGGCGAACGGCGCCGCCGCCGCGAATGGCCGCGCGAAGAAGCGCCTCCAGTACAATTGCGCCAAGTGCCCCGGCTATTGCTGCACCTATCCGGTGATCACCGTCACCGATCGCGACGTCGCGAGGCTCGCGCGGCACTTCGACATCTCCGAGAAGGAGGCCGAGCGCCGCTTCACCAAGAGCGCCTACGGCTACAAGCGCATCATGCGGCGGAAGGTCGACGAGCACTTCGGCAAGACCTGCCGCTTCTTCGACACGGACAAGCGCCGCTGCACCATCTATGAGGCGCGCCCCTATATCTGCCGCGCCTTCCCCGGCGGCGGCCGCTGCGGCTACTACGATTTCCTGATGTTCGAGCGCCGCGCGCAGGAAGACCCGGAGTTCGTCGCTCTGACCGACCACAGCTGATGTGTGCGGGCGCCCGGTACGCGCAGTTCGGGCACCGCGGACTCGTCAATCAGCTCACCGCCAACCCATCCCCGGAGCGACGTATTTCAGAATGCTTTCGATGACGTGCGCATTGTATTCGACGCCGAGCTGGTTCGGCACGGTCAGGAGCAGCGTGTCGGCCTCGGCGATCGCCTCGTCCTCTTTGAGCTGATCGATCAGCATGTCGGGCTCCGCTGCGGAGCTCCGGCCAAAAATCGCCCGCGTGGTCGCTTCGATGTAGCCGATCTGGTCCTGGCTCTCGCGATCCCTTCCGAAATACATGCGGTCGCGGTCGTCGACGAGCGCGAAGATCGAGCGGCTGACGGAGACGCGAGGGCTCCGCGCATGCCCGGCTGCCTTCCAGGCCGCGCGGTAGGCGCGGATCTGCTTCGCCTGCTGGATGTGAAACGGCTCGCCGCCCTCGTCGAACTTCAGCGTCGACGATTGCAGGTTCATGCCGAGCTTCGCCGCCCATTCCGCCGTGGCGTTGGTCGCTGCGCCCCACCAGATTCTTTCGCGCAAGCCCGGCGAGTGCGGCTCGACGCGGAGCAGCCCCGGCGGGTTCGGGAACATCGGGTTGGGGTTCGGCTGCGCAAAGCCGTTGCCGCGCAGCACTTCGAGGAACACCTGCGCGTGGTCGCGCGCCATCTCGGCGTCCGTCTTCCCCTCCGGCGGCGCGTAGCCGAAGTAGCGATACCCGTCGATCACCTGCTCGGGCGAGCCGCGGCTGATGCCGAGCTGCAGGCGCCCGCCGGCGATGAGGTCCGCCGCGCCGGCGTCCTCCGCCATGTAGAGCGGGTTCTCGTAGCGCATGTCGATGACCGCCGTGCCGAGCTCGATGCGCTTCGTCCGCGCGCCGCACGCGGCGAGCAGCGGGAACGGCGAGCCGAGCTGGCGCGCGAAGTGATGCACGCGGAAATACGCGCCGTCGGCGCCGACCTCCTCCGCCGCGACGGCGAGCTCGATCGATTGCAGCAGCGCGTCGGATCCCGAGCGCACCTCGGAATGCGGCGAAGGAGTCCAGTGGCCGAAGGAGAGGAAGCCGATGCGTTTCATGGGACGTAGCTGTCGGGGAGGCCGGAAGCTTAGCAGATGCCGTTCCGACGGACCTCATCAGCCCGTCGATGGCTTGCCGGTGTAAAGCGCTGCCTGGGCGGCAAAAGCCCGCTTGTAGGCGGGCCGCGCTTCGCCGCGGGCGACATAGGCGAAGAGGTTCGGAAACTCGCCCAGAATGCCCGATGGTTTCAGCCTCTGCAGCACATGCACCATCATGAGGTCGCCCGCGCTGAAGGCGCCATCGAGCCAGTCGGCATCGCCCCCGCCTTCGCCGAGGCTTCGGCGGGCAAGAAGCCGAGCGGAAAGTTGCTTCAGCCGGTCGCGGACGCGATCCTCGACCAGCGGCAGGCGCTCCTTGAACCAGGGCTTGTCGCTCTCCAGCAGCCTGGCGTTCGCAAGCTCGAGGATCGGCGGCTCCACCGTGTTGACCGCGGCGAACATCCAGGTGATCGCGCGCGCCCGCGCATTGGGATCGTCCGGCAGCAGGCCCGCATGGCGCTCGGCGATATGGAAGACGATCGCCCCCGTCTCGAAGAGCGCGAGATCGCCTTCCTCATAGGTCGGAATCTGGCCGAAGGGATGCAGCGCCAGATGCGCCGGCTCCTTCAGCGCGCGGAACGAGACGAGGCGAACCTCGTAGGGTTGGCCCACTTCCTCGAGCGCCCAACGAACGCGCGTGTCACGCGCCAGTCCCTTGCCGCCATCGGGTGACGATTCAAAGGCCGTGATGGTGATGGTCATCGCGAGGCTTCTCTACGCGAAAATCGTCGGCATGCCCTATGGCCAATAATCGCGCACCGTTCGCCCCGTGGAAGGTTGGTCCTCAAAAGTGTCAAAACCGTCGAAATGATCGATGTGCAGATCGAGAACGGCGTCCGGCGGCGCAAGACGCACGTTGACGGCCATGCGCCGGCGGCCATCCGCATCGAGCCGCAAGCCACGCCAGCCGAGCAGGCAAGCACATGTCGGGCAGAACAAGACCTCGAGCGATGATTTTTCCCTGCCTGCCCGCGTGTAGGATGCCGTCTCACCGGTGATGGCGACCCGCTCGCCTTCATAGTCGTAAGCCAAGAGCCAGCCGTAGCGCCGGCAGAGCGTGCAATTGCATGCCGTGATCGAGCCTGGATCGCCTTTGAGCGTCCAACCCGCTCTTCCGCAATGACATGAGCCAGTCAGCACAAGACCACCCTTTCAATCGTGGCGTTTAATGAAAGACGGCACACTGCTCCTGCTGCGCAATGCCTGCAAATGGCGCAAAGCGCCCGCCCGCGTGCCGCGAGCAACGGAAGCGGCTCCCCTCCCCCTTGCGGGGAGGGGCTGGGGGAGGGGTAGCGCGGCCCGGCTGACGCGAAGTGATGCACGCGGAAATACGCGCCGTCAGCCCCGACCTCCTCCGCCGCTATCGCCAGCTCGATCGATTGCAGGAGAGCATCGGACGACGATCGCACCTCAGAGTACGGCGACGGAGTCCGGTGGCCGAGGAGAGAAAGCAAATTCGTTCATGGATATGGGATTTGGGTCTGCCTCAGACACGATAGCGGGCGACGCGATCTCGCTGGGCTAGGTCTACGAACGCCAGTGCAAAGCCCCAAATCGGCATTGCGTCTACATCGCACCGCTGGCCTAATCCCCGTTGCAGGGGAGCAGTATGTTCTGTTCAAAACGGTGGTTGAACCACCTGCTAATCGCGGTCCTTGTTGCCGTGTTCAGCGCCATGATGGTGCTCGGAAATGATGACCCGACCGCAAGGGATGCTTTGTGCAAGCACGTACGCTTTTGCCCGTGGTCGGCACATGCGGGCGCAATCAATCGAATCCTCTACGACATAGGCATCGGCGGTGTGGTGAGCTTGGTGTTTTACCTGCTGCTGGTCACGCTACCCGAATACCGGAAGCGTCGTCGCATAAAGCGCAGCCTCGAAAAGCACTACCGCATGTTCAAGAGGGACTGCATCCAAAGCATGCTGGCGGTCGTGGACGGCACCTACGACTTCGACACAGTGGACGCGCTAGTCGAGCAGGCTCGGTTCCGCGACTATTTCAATCAACCAATTTCCGACTCCCAGGACCGATGGCATGCGCTCATGAATAATTTGGACGAGTACCACCTGCATGAGATTCTAATCGCATTGGAAGTGTTCCGCGACGAGGTGCTGTTTGCGCTCAACAACACAGATATTGCGGACGACAAGGCTTTTGAATTCTTCAAGCGACTTTCCGGCATTATCTACTCGATCAAGGACACGCAACTCGGCTACGATGAAACGAAGCCCTTCTTCAACTTCCTCTATGACGTGTTTGCTGGTTTCAGTATTGTGACTGGCTACCGGCAGGAGGACATTGTCGAACGGACAATACGAGCCATTTGAACAGGTGACAGGATCCTCAAATGCAAACCACGGAACAGGTTCTTGAATTTCATCGCCGGGCGGCAGTGACAAGGCGCGGCCGAACGAGTGCCGATTGGCGGCAGTTCGAAGAACTCGTGGCGCGCATCGAACAGGATGCCGGTCCTCTCGGGCTGAGAGTAACGTCGCCTGACCGTATTCGATGCCGGACGACGGGGCGATTGCGAGAGGTCGATGCGAGCATACGCTCGCAGGTCGGCACGACGCAAATGCTAGTCACCATCGAATGCCGTAAGAGAGGCAGAAAGCAGGACGTTACCTGGATCGAGCAGCTAGCCACAAAGAAACTTGCGATTGGCGCCGACCGCACCATCGCTGTCAGTCCCGTTGGCTTCTCCGATGAGGCTCATGCCGTAGCAAGGCTTCACGGCATTGACCTGCGCCGCCTGTCGGACGTGTCGGCCGCCCAGATTAACAGACTGTTGCGCTTGGACTTCGTCCTGTTCACGCACAAGAGGTGCGCCATCACTCGCGTTGGCATTCGTCTTTTCAGATCGCTTGAGTGGACGATACCTGATCCGACAGCGGTGGATTTTGAGCTCCCACCCGAAGCAGACGCCTTCCGTCCCATTTTCTGTGACAGCGATACAGGACGCCGGTGGTCACTCAACGACTTGTGGCACGAGGTCCAGGGGGTGACCAATCCCTACGACGGCATCGCCAAGGGTCAGCGGCCCGTGGTTCGAACTGCCTGTTTTCCCTATCCCGGTAACGTCACGATGGACACCGCTGATGGGCCTAAACGAATCGGCGATGTCTTGCTGAGTATCGCCTTGTGGCTCGATGTCGAGATGGTCCGCTTGGAGGAGGCCAAGAAGGTAGAATATGGCGCTCCCACTGCGCCTGAGCTCCAGCGGGTCGAGTTCACCTCGCGTGACACCTCCGCTAAGGATTGGCGGATTTCCCTGCAAGCCCCGAAGGATGCCGGCGACGTAAGCCAGGTGCGGACCGGAGGAAACTGGCCTCGAAGCAGGTAAGATTGCCCCCAGGTAGGGTCTCACGTGAGGAGGGCGTCTGGCACATGTCGGAGTAACCAGGGCAGCGCCAGTTGCGTTGGCGTTGCCTTCAGGCCGAGCGAAATCCCGCAGCAGATTGAGTCCTCCACCGGAAACAAGTGTCTCGGCTCAGGGCCTGAATCGGTGATCGGAGCTTCCCGCCGCCCGATGGCTTGGCGACGACGGGTGTTCCTTATTTGTTCTTTACAAAACTAGCCCTCTCCGCCAGCATCCGCTCCCCCGGATTCGCCCGCATGTCAGCACCATGTCGGCAGGATCGGGGACAATCGGGAGCCGGCGCTTGCCTCGCAAGAATGAACGCTTAAGTTTGAGCCGCGGCCCTCGCCGCGCCTCCCGCACGGACCGACCGAAGATGCCCGACAAGAAAGCCGCGCTGAAAGCGGGCAAGTTCATCTCGATCCGCGGGGCGCGCGAGCACAATCTCAAGAACATCGACCTCGACCTGCCGCGCGACAGCCTGATCGTGATGACCGGGCTCTCGGGCTCGGGAAAGTCCTCGCTCGCGTTCGACACGATCTACGCCGAGGGCCAGCGCCGCTACGTCGAGTCGCTTTCCGCCTACGCCCGGCAGTTTTTGGAAATGATGCAGAAGCCGGACGTCGACCAGATCGACGGGCTCTCGCCAGCGATCTCCATCGAGCAGAAGACCACGTCGCGCAACCCGCGCTCTACCGTCGGCACGGTGACGGAAATCTACGACTACATGCGGCTCCTCTTCGCTCGCGTCGGCGTGCCCTATTCGCCGGCGACGGGGCTGCCGATCGAGAGCCAGACGGTCAGCCAGATGGTGGACCGCATCCTCGCTGTCCCCGAAGGCACGCGTCTCTTCCTGCTCGCCCCCGTGGTGCGCGGGCGGAAGGGCGAATACCGCAAGGACCTCGCCGACTATCTCAAGAAGGGCTTTCAGCGCGCCAAGATCGACGGGGTTTTTTACGAAATCCCCGACGCCCCCGCGCTCGACAAGAAGCTCAAGCACGACATCGACATCGTGGTCGACCGCATCGTCGTGCGCGCGGATATCGCCGCGCGGCTCGCCGACTCGCTGGAGACGGCGCTCAAGATCGCCGACGGCATCGCCGTCGCCGAGTTCGCGGACCGGCCCTCGTCCTTCGAGACGCGGGCCTCGCCCGCTCCTCAGGATGAGGGCCTTGCGGGCAAGGGCAAGCGCCCCCGCTCTCCTCACCCTGAGGTGCGAGCGGAGCGAGCCTCGAAGGGCGAGGAGGCCCCAGAGCGCATCGTGTTCTCCGAAAAATTCGCCTGCCCGGTCTCCGGCTTCACCATCCCCGAGATCGAGCCGCGGCTCTTCTCCTTCAACAACCCGTTCGGCGCCTGCCCGGAATGCGACGGGCTCGGCACCAAGCAGGCGATCGACCCGGACCTCGTGGTTCCCGACGCGAACCTCGCGCTGAAGAACGGCGCGATCGCGCCCTGGTCGCGCACCTCCTCGCCCTATTTCCTGCAGACGCTCGAAGGCCTCGCCCGCCACTTCAAGTTCAAGGTGAGCGACAACTGGTCTGATCTTTCCGAGCGCGCGCGAAACGCCATCCTCCACGGGACCGGCGAGGACAAGGTCGCCTTCGTCTATGACGACGGCCTCCGCTCCTACGAGACGAAAAAAGCCTTCGAGGGCGTCATCCCCAACCTCGAGCGCCGCTGGAAGGAGACCGACTCGCAATGGGTGCGCGAGGAGATCGGCCGCTTCTTCTCCGGCGTGCCGTGCGAGGTGTGCAGCGGCAACCGCCTCAAGCCCGAAGCGCTCGCCGTAAAACTTGGCGGGCTCAACATCAGCCAGGTGGCCGCCATGTCGATACGCCAGGCGGACCGCTGGTTCACCGAGCTCCCGGCGTCGCTGAACAAGCAGCAGAACGAGATCGCCGGCCGCATCCTGAAGGAAATTCGCGAGCGTCTGAGATTTTTGAACGACGTCGGTCTCGACTACCTCACGCTGTCGCGCGCCTCCGGCACGCTCTCCGGCGGCGAGAGCCAACGCATTCGCCTCGCCTCGCAGATCGGCTCGGGGTTGACCGGCGTGCTCTACGTCCTCGACGAGCCGTCGATCGGCCTCCACCAGCGCGACAATGCACGGCTGCTCGAAACGCTGAAGCACCTGCGCGACCTCGGCAACACGGTGATCGTGGTCGAGCACGACGAGGAATCGATCCTCACCGCCGACCACGTCGTCGATATCGGCCCGGCCGCTGGCATCCACGGCGGCGAGGTGGTGGCCGAGGGCACTCCCGCGGACATCATGGCGAGCCCGCGCTCGCTGACGGGCCAATATCTCTCCGGTGCGCTCTGGATCCCGGTGCCGGACGAGCGCCGCCCCGTCTCCAAGACCCGGCGGCTGACGCTCGCCGGCGCCACCGGCAACAACCTGAAAAGCGTCACCGCCTCGATCCCGCTCGGCGCCTTCACCTGTGTCACCGGGGTCTCAGGCGGCGGCAAGTCGACGCTCCTGATCGACACGCTCTACAAAGCTGTCGCCCGCCGGCTGAACGGCTCGCGCGACCACCCCGCCCCGCACGAATCCCTCACCGGGCTCGAATTCCTCGACAAGGTCATCGACATCGACCAGTCGCCGATCGGCCGCACGCCGCGCTCGAACCCCGCCACCTATACCGGCGCGTTCACGCCGATCCGCGAGTGGTTCGCCGGCCTGCCGGAGGCGAAGGCGCGCGGCTACCTCCCCGGCCGCTTCTCCTTCAACGTCAAGGGCGGGCGCTGCGAGGCCTGCCAGGGCGACGGCGTCATCAAAATCGAGATGCATTTCTTGCCCGACGTCTACGTCACCTGCGACGTCTGCAAGGGCAAGCGCTACAACCGCGAGACGCTCGAGGTCGTCTTCAAGGGCAAGTCGATCGCCGACGTGCTCGACATGACGGTGGAGGAAGGCCGCGATTTCTTTCAGGCGGTGCCGGCGATCCGCGACAAGCTCGATACGCTCGCCCGCGTCGGCCTCTCCTACATCCACATCGGCCAGCAGGCGACGACGCTTTCCGGCGGCGAGGCGCAGCGCGTGAAGCTCTCGAAGGAGCTGTCGAAGCGCGCGACCGGCCGCACGCTCTACATCCTCGACGAGCCGACCACCGGGCTGCACTTCCACGACGTGGCGAAGCTCCTGGACGTGCTCCACGAGCTGGTCGAGCAGGGCAACACCGTCGTCGTCATCGAGCACAATCTCGAAGTGATAAAAACCGCCGACTGGATCATCGACCTCGGCCCCGAGGGCGGCGACCGCGGCGGCGAGATCGTCGCCGCCGGCCCGCCCGAGGCGATCGTCAAGGAGAAGCGAAGCTATACGGGACGGTTCCTGAAGGACGTGCTCTCCCGCCGCCCGGCGCGAAGACGGGTCGAGGCGGCGGAGTAAAGCAAAAGTCCCCTCCCCCCTTGCGGGGGAGGGTTAGGGAGGGGGGAAAGCCATCGGCCGCATTGCACGGCTTGAAAGGAAGCGATGAAACGCAAGACGGTCGAGTTTGTTCGCGTTGGCAGGTATGCCGCCGAAGTCCCGGTCGAGCTGATCGAAGACGAAGGCGACTGGTCGCCTCGCCTTTCGCTTGCCGACGCAAAGAAGCTTGAGGCCGTCCGACTTGCTCTGAAGCGAGGAAACGTTGCCGAGGCCGCGAAGCTTGGCCGCGTCTTCGAGCTGCTGCCGATTTCCGCTTGAGCCGTTCGTTCCCGGTTCGCCGCGCTCCGTCCACCCGATTCACCGCCCAGTGGCCATCGAAGCACCCCGCCTCCACCGCGAGCTTCGCCGCATCATCCGGTCCATGACCCCCGGCGCGACCGCGTAGCAGCCGATCAACAGCTTAAGCGTCAGCGGCATGATGAGCCGCTCCCGGTCGCGCTCGATGGCGCGGACCAGCGCCGCCGCCACCTCCTCCGGCGTCAGCGCCCGCACCATCCGCGTGATCGCCGGCAGCCGCTCCTCGCTGTTCGGGTTGCTCTCGAAATAGCTGCTGCTCACCTTGGCCGGCGCGAGCAGCATCACCCGCACGCCGGTCCCCCGCGTCTCCGCGCGGAGCGCCTGAGTGAAGCCGCGCACCGCCCAGCGCGCGGCGATATAGCCGTCGGCCCCGGGCCAGGTGAACCAGGCGGCCGGCGACGTGACGTTAACGATATAGCCGTCGCGCCGGTCGAGCATCGCCGGGAGGAACGTGCGCGTCACGTGGAAGGCCGCAAAGTACGGCGCGGCCATCATCGCGACCACGTCCCCGGCCGACGTCTCCTCCACCGAGAGGAAGCGCCCGGAGCCGGCATTGTTGATGACGATCGAGGGAACGCCGAGATCGGCTTCCATGCGCGGCGCCGCGCTCGCGACCGCCGCCGCGTCGGTCACGTCAAGCTGTTAGCCGCGCGCGACGCCGCCGGCTTCGCAAATGCCCTCGGCGATCTTCTCCACCGAAGGCGAACGGGCGAGGAGCGCCACGCGACCGCCCGCGCGGGCAAGCGCCGCCGCGCTCGCCTGCCCGATCCCGCGCGACGCGCCGGTGACGACGACAGTCCGCCCCCGGATATCCATGTGGACGCCGGCCCCCACCCCCAGCTCGCATTATTCGGATGGCCGCAGCGCTCCGCAAGGTGGAGACAAACGCCGCTCCACGCAGGTAAAGCCAAAGGCACAGGCTCGGCGCCGCGAAGTAGGTGCGGCGCGCCTACCCCTTGCTCAGATAGTGCTTCTCCAGAAATTCCGACCTGAACTTTTGCGGCGGTGTGTCATGATCAGGCCTACCCACCGGCGTGAAGTCGAACAGGTTCCAGTACGGCCACACGGTATCGACGTGATTGGACGTCACCTCCGTCGCCCAGAAATGGAATATCTTCCCGTCGCGTTTCGTGAAGACATGCATCACCGGCCACTGCATATCGTCGTTCTCGGGTTCCTGGCACCTGTAGTCCGCTTGAAACGGAGACTCGTATCCTGAGAGGAGCGGGATTTGCGACCAGCCGCGCTCCTTCGCCCAAGCATTGATCTTTTCGGCCGGAGCCTTGGCGATCGCCACGAACGCGGCGTCGCGGGAAACCGAATACCAGGTCCGGTCAAACCCATCCATCAGCGACGTGCAGGAAGGGCACGGCTTGTCCCAGTTCGGCCCGAACATGAACGAGTAGAGAATGAGCGTGTTCTTGTCGCCGAACAGCTCGGAGAACTTTACGCGCTTCCCGACTTTCCCGTCGTTCGCCCATTGGAAGACGTAGTCTTCCTTCAGCTCGCCGCCGGGCGGGAGCTTGCGGCGCTTCGCCGCGACGGCTTTCACCTTGTCGACGAGTTCCTGCTCGTCCTTGAGCAGAGCGTTGCGTGCGTCGCGATATTCGCGGCTTTCGTTCGGATAGCGCAGTTCGCGCACGCCTTCTTTCTCCGTGACTTGCTTCAGCCCCGTCAGCGCTTTCCTCCACAATTCATCCGACGTCTTCTTCTGCTCAGCGCTCGCGACATTCTCCTCGGCGATTGTGACCTCGGTGGCGCCGTTCCGCTCCTTCAGCATGTAGGTGATCGTCTCATAGTTCTCCGGCCTGTCGGGCCGGCCGGACATCGAACTCCAGTGCGTGTGCACGAGGCGCTTCCCCGGCTCGACCGCCTTGATCACGCCCTTGTCCTCGTAGGGCTTTCCCTCGAACTCGCCTTTGTGAACGATCGCGCTCCCCTTCTGCCAGTCCGTCTTCGTGTCGACGCCGAAGAACCACTTTTTGCGCAAGCCCGGCTCGGTGATGGCGTTCCAGACTTTTTTCGCCGGCGCGTTGATCGAGATCGAGGCCATGGCAATCCTCCGAGAAAATCAGCTTTCCTCGGGAAACGTGCGGGTTCCGGCGGGGTTCCGGGCCCGAATATCCGCCGCAGGAGATTTAGTCGGCGGCGCGAGCACGACGGTCCGCCGCGGCAAGCGTCTGAGCGCTCGCCTGCCCGATGCCGCGCGACGCGCCGGTGACGACGACAGTCCGCCCCCGAATGTCCATGCAAATGTCGGCCCCACCCGGCGATTCCGAGTATTCGCTTTGCCGCGGTACGCCGCAAGGTGGGGGATGATCATCGCGTAGGACCGCTCGGCAGACTGGCCCGAGTCGACTAGGTTGGTGCAGCCGGCGCGTGATGCGATCGTGAACGGCAAGCGGAGCTAGGCTCGGCACCCCGGCCTGGGCATTCGCGACAGAATTAGCAGCAGCACCTTATAGGTGTGACACAAACATGATCGAAACAGCCATAGAAGCAGTGAAGCTGATTGGAGGAATCGGCGGGATCGCCTCCGCAATCTTTCTCGTCTATGATCGCGCATTCCGTTGGCGTCCAGAGGTACATCTCCAGCCAATCGATTACAGTGTTCATTTGGTTGTACGAAACGTCGCGCCCGTCTCGATCATAGTGGATGCGATCTGCACATCGGCGGCTGCACTGCACTTCCGGAACACGAACGACTCGCTCTCAAAGGCTGAGGAAGTGGCCCTTCGAATGTATCCACGCAGGCTCGAAGGGGAAGCATTGCAGAGAGTTTTTGTTGTTATCGATCCAATGGACAAGCGCACCTTCCAGCTAGTATTTGGACAAGAGTTCGAGCAGTTGGAGGCTAAGAAAAAGATTCAGATACGGTGTTCCTGGAGAAACACGCGTAAGCCATTCCCAATGCAGCGTTCTGTGAGCGTTCAAACAACGGCCGAGGATATCAGAGGTTTGAGAGAGGTGGCGTTGGCTCGGGGAAAGGGCGGTGGGTAGTTTGGGGTAGCAAAGGCCCATTGTGCTGGACGCTCCGACGCCGCCCACGCGACTGAGTAGCGAGCATGTTCGGACTGGCCCGATTTCCACTTGTGTGAACTGCAAGTGGATCCAAGACGCACGCCGACAGAAGCAGAGGAAATATGTCAACGGAGATCGATTCCGCGCTGAGAGGTGCAACGCGGTCATTGATTACCGAAGTTCAGCATGCCGTGGCGAAGTCTCGGCTCACCCGCTGGCGGGATGTATTGCTGGTCACCCGTATCGTGGAGAACGAAGTGCGGCGCTATTCAGAGTGGGGGCAATCGGTTGATCCGCTGACCCTCAGTCGCAGCGTCCCTCGCCAAGATATTGTACTGATTGTGGAGCGCTGCCTTGAGCAGATTGGCGAAGCGCGCGGCCTGCCATCCGAAGAAGTTGAAGCCGGAATTGAACGGGCGGTGCGGGAGCTGTAATTCGGGAGAGATAGCGTTGGTCAGGCACCCGAACCGATGCCTGAGCATCTCCGACGCAGGGTCGAACCTGAGACCCGTTGGCTCCAATCCCTCACGGCTCAAACACCTCATTCGCCGCGGACCCCGATCCTCCCGGCGTCGGCCCGCCGGCGATGACATAGGCCTTGCCGCCCGCCACCGCCGCGCCGAGGCCGTGGCGCGCGGTCGGCATCGGCGCGTGCGCGCTCCACGCGTCGCTTAAGGG
>JBOHKB010000416.1:0-6216 GCA_050728815.1 Propylenella sp. | reverse complement strand
GGCGGCAGGGAGCAGTGATCGAGCAGGGGTTGGCGTCGTTGCCGGTGGAGGAAACGAAGAGATTCGCGGCCTCTCCCGCCGATGTGAGCAGGATGGCGGCCGCGGCGGCGAGCGCGAGCCGCTGCGATTGATCATGGAGTGTCATTGTGCATCCTCCCGATGCTGGGCTCGACCTTACGTGCCCGCGAGCGGAGTCAGTGCGCCAATTGTGTTGGTCGTATTGCCTGAGACCGTGTTGTTCTGGCGCGTCCGGAGCACGGCGCCGCCGCCATTGTTGCGGAGCCCGACGGCATTGTTGGTGAAGACGGAATTTGAGGCGATTCCGACGTTGCCAGCGCCCGCGAGCACGAGCAGTCCGGAGGCGGCGTTGCCGCGGGCCACTGACCGTTCGAGGGCCATTTGTCCGGCGATGCCAACCAGATAGCCGCTGGCTTGGTTTGCGACGGCGCTCGTCGTCGTGACGTTGGCGGAGCCCCCACCCAGTTCGAAGCCGTGGCCGCCATTGCCGGAGAGGACCGTCCGGGTCACCGCCGACTGGATCCCTTCGACGTCGAGGCCGTCGTCGCCGTTGTTCTCGAAGTGGGAGTTGACAACGGTGAGCTTCGCCGTCGTGCCGGTTCCCGGGACGAAGAGCCCATCGGCTGCGTTGTCGCGGGAGATCGTGTCCGCGACAAACAGCTCGGCGTTGTTGTTGATGAGCAGGATGCCGTTGTTGGCGAAGCGCTCGATCGTACAGTTCTCGATCTGCACGGCGGCGGCGTTGACGATCGACATTCCGTGCGCGCCGACCCCTTGACCGTTCAGCGCGAGGCCCCGCAGCGTCACCACGATGCCCGCGCCGTTCACCGTGACGGCCGCGGAGCCGGCTCCCGGCAGGAGCGAGGCGACAGCGCCCTCCGCGATAATCGAGACGGACTTGCCGATGACCACGTTTGCGCCGTAGCCGGCCGTGTCGAGGACGATGACGTTCGATCCGGCGACGGCGACATCGACCGCCTTCTGCAGCGATCGGCATGGAGCCGTGATCGAGCAGGGGTTGGCGTCGTTGCCGGTGGAGGAAATAAAAACGTTCGCCGCCTGCCCCGTCGACGCTAGCAGGAGAGTGGCAAAGATGGCGACCGCGATTCGCCGCGCGAAGCGCAGAACTTGCATGGTATCCCTCCTTTGCGAAGCGAGTCGAAGCTCGCCCCGTGCGCGGCTTGGTAGAACGCTCAGCCGGCTTTCTTTCTTTGCCCGGTTCGACCGTGCACGCAATCAATCTACAAGGCGATTTCGGAAGAGAAAACAAAATAACGTTCGGGTCGCGAAGAAAAACACCACGCCCTTCTTTCGCTCTAAACTTCGAAAATACAGCCGGTTTCTCTGGGACTTGATTTGCATCCGGAGATGGCGCTCTTTGGAGCTATTTTCCGCGTTGGCGACGAAGGCAGATTCCATGCATAACAATTTGGACGCACGATCCAATTCCGGACCCCCACAAGGGCGGATAATACTCGTGCAGGTTGAGCATAGTGATAGCTCTGCAGTTTCGCCCGTTTCGCTTCCAAGTCTTCGGCCGTTGCGTCAAAATCGGCTGAACAAAAGAGTCGGTGCGCTTGTGAACATTAGAATCGTCAGACAGCTTAGCTTGCTTGAGGAAGACCCGCCGGCGTTGCCCGCCGACGGCCGGCAGTCGGAGCGTGCGCTCGCCATCCGCCGCGGCGTCTGCCGCCGGCTTCGCGCCGAGGGTCTGGCGCTCATCCCCGAGGTTACGCTCCGCTCGGGGCGCCGCGCCGATCTCGTCGCGCTCGGCGACGACGGCACGATCACCATCGTCGAGATAAAGTCGTCGATCGAGGATTTTCGCGCGGACGGCAAGTGGCCGGACTATCTCCTCCACTCCGACCATTTCTACTTCGCCACCGGGCCCGACGTGCCGGCGGACATCTTTCCCGGCGAGGCCGGGCTGATCGTCGCCGACCCATACGGCGCGGAGATTCTCCGCGAGGCGGCCTACGCCAAGATTTCGGCAGCCATGCGCAGGGAAATGCTGATCCGCATCGCCCGCGCCGGCGCGCTGCGCCTGCACAGCCTCGAAGACCCGGACTGCGAGACGGGGCCGGTCTGACCCCCTCCTAGGGCTTTTCTTGTCAGGATCGCTCGGCCGCGCGGGCGGGGTGCCATTGATGTTCGCGTGATGCAAACCTAGCTTCCGCTTCGGGCCGGGCCCGGGAGGGTATTGAGACGTGGCGCGGGAGCAGCGCAGGCTGGCGGCAATCATGTCCGCCGACGTTGTCGGGTATTCGCGCCTGATGGGCCGCAGCGAAAGCGGCACGCTGGCGCGCCTCAAGGCAGCGCGCGCGGAGGTGGTCGACCCGGCGATCGCCGAGCATGGCGGCCGCATCGTCAAGACGACCGGCGACGGCCTTTTGGTCGAATTCTCCTCCGCCGTGGACGCGGTGCAGTGCGGCGTCGCCCTGCAGACTGCGATGGCAGGGCGCAGCGAACCCGCCGCCGATGGCGAACTCCTGCAGTACCGCGTCGGAGTCCATGTCGGCGACATCATCATCGACGGGGAAGATATTTTTGGCGACGGCGTCAACGTCGCCGCTCGGATCGAAGGGCTTGCCGAGTCGGGCGGGGTCGCAATCTCCGACGCCGTCATTCAGCATGTGCGCGGCCGCGTCGAAGTCGATTTCGCCGACCGCGGCATGCACGAGGTGAAGAATATCGAGCAGCCGCTGCATGTCTGGGGCTGGAGCCCCGGCGCCACTGCCGCGGCGCTCTCGCTCGACGAGCCGCCGCTACCCGAAAAGCCGTCGATCGCCGTGCTGCCCTTCGACAACATGTCCGGCGACCCGGAGCAGGGCTACTTCGCCGACGGCATCACCGAAGACATCATCACCGATCTCTCAAAGGTCTCGGGCCTCTTCGTCATCGCACGCAATTCATCCTTCGCCTACAAGGGCAAGTCCCCCGACGTGCGCCAGGTGAGCCGTGAGCTTGGCGTGCGCTACGTGCTGGAAGGGAGCGTGCGCAAGGCGGCGAGCCGCGTCCGCATCAATGCGCAGATGATCGACGGCACCACCGGAGGCCATCTGTGGGCTGAGCGCTACGACCGCAACATGGAGGACATTTTCGAGGTCCAGGACGAGGTGACGCGGACGATCGTGAGCGCGCTCAAGGTGAAGCTCACCGAAGGCGAGGAGGCAGGGCGCGGGGGCCGCGGCAAGATCAGCCCGGAGGTCTACGATCTGATCGTCCGCGCACGACAGACAGCGATGCAGCTTCGCCCGGAGGGCGCCGCCGCGGCCCGCGCAATGCTAAACCAGGTCGTCGCGATGGACCCTGATGTCGCGGTGGCCTACGCGCGGCTCGGGATCATCACGTTCGCCGAGTACGCCAACCAATGGAACAACGCGACCGCCGAGAACCTCACCCGCGCCGAGGAGTTCGCGCAGAAAGCCATCGACACCGACGAGACGGAGCCGCAGGGCCACATCGCCATGGCGATCGTCCGCTCCTGGACGCGGCGGCTTGACGAAGCAGAGCGCCACGCGGAGCGCGCGATCGAACTCGATCCAAACTCACCCGATGGATATGTCGCGCTTGGCAACGTGCGCGAGTTTCAGGGCAGGTCAGAAGAGGCCATCCCACTTTACACGCGCGCCTATAGGCTTGACCCGCAGTGGGACATGGCGCTGCATTTCCTCGGCCGGTCGCTGCTCTCGCTCGGCCGCTTCGACGAGGCGGAGACGGCTTTCAAGCGGCGGCTCACCTTTTCACCGCATTCGGACATGACACGCTTCTATCTCGCCTGCCTCTATGGCCGCACCGGTCGCCATGACGAAGCCCGCGCGATGTGGAGCGAGCTGCTCGGGGTCAATCCAAACTTCTCGGTCGATCATTTGCGGCGATCGCTACCCTACGCAGATACAGGCTGGCTCGATCGCCTGCTGGAAGGGCTGCGCGAGGCGGGTGTCCCCCTCTGAGGGAGCGCTAACGGGGGGCGCGTTTGGCGAGGATGCGCTGCAAAGTGCGGCGGTGCATGTTGAGCCGCCGCGCCGTCTCCGAGACATTGCGGTCGCAGAGCTCGTAGACGCGCTGGATGTGCTCCCAGCGCACGCGGTCGGCCGACATCGGGTTCTCCGGCGGCTCGGCGCGCCGGTCCTTTTTCTGCATCAGCGCGGCGAAAATCTCGTCGGCGTCAGCGGGCTTCGACAGATAGTCGATCGCGCCGAGCTTCACGGCGGTCACCGCCGTCGCGATATTTCCGTAGCCGGTCAGGATGATGGCGCGCGCATCGGGCCGGCGGCCGCGCACAAGTTCGATCACATCGAGGCCATTGCCGTCTTCGAGCCGCATGTCCACGACCGCGAAGGATGGGTTCGAGGCCTCCACTTTGGCGCGCGCCTCGGCAACCGACTCGGCGGTCTCGGTGATGAAGCCGCGCTTCTCCATGGCGCGGGCGAGGCGCTGCAGGAACGCCTTGTCGTCGTCGACGATGAGGAGCGTCTCGCCCTCGGCGGAGCGGGCCTGCGGCGACTGGTCCGTCATGGGTTGGCCGGATTGCAGCATTTTCGCTGGTGCCTGATTTTGGCAGCTGAGCGGAAAGTAGGCATTATGCCCCGCCGATCAAGCTTTTGCCCAATTCTCCCACCGGTTTGGCTAACGCTTGAGCGCGGCCCGCCTCGAACTGCGCGCGCGGCCATTCGACCGTCACGAGGGCGCCCCTCTCTGGCGGTTTGCGGTTCTCCAGCTTCAGCCGAGCTCCGGACCGCTCGAGAAGCGTCTTGGCGATGAAGATGCCGAGGCCGAGCCCGCCCGGCTCGACCGCCGCCGAAGGTCCGCCGCGCCGCGTGGTGACGTAGGGTTCGCCTAGGCGGTCCAGCACGTCGGGCGGATAGCCGGGGCCGTCGTCGGCGATGGTGATCGTGACGGTCGCCGGCGTCCACTCCGCCGCGATGCGGACCTCGGCATGGGCGAAATCGACGGCGTTGTCGACCAGGTTGCCGAGCCCGTAGGTGAGGCCGGGATTGCGCGCGGCCACCGGCTCCGGGCCTTCCCCCTCGAACTTGACGGCAATGGCGACGCCGAAATTGCGATGCGGCGCGACCACGTCTTCCAGGACGTGCGACAACGGCATGCTGCCCAGGTGCTCTTCGGGCGATGCGGAAAGCGACGCGATCTTGGAGAGGATGTCACGGCAGCGTTCCGATTGCGCGCGGAGGAGGCGGATGTCCTCGGCGCGCGGGTCCTCGGCCGGCAGCTCGCTCGCCAGCTCGTTCGCCACGAGCGCAATGGTGGCGAGCGGCGTGCCGAGTTCGTGCGCCGCCGCCGCCGCGAGTCCGTCGAGCGCCGAGAGATGCTGCTCGCGCTGCAGCACCAGCTCCGTCGCCGACAGCGCATCGGCGAGCTGCCGCGCTTCCTCCGCCACGCGGAAGGCGTAAAAGCCCATGAACACCAGGGCGCAGGCGAGCGCGACCCAGACGCCACCGACATAGTGCAGCGGGACGTCGAATTCCCGGCCGGGGAACCACGGCAACGGCCGATGGATGAAAACGAGCACCGTCGCTGCGGCGAGCGTCATCGCCCCGAGGAGGAACGTCTTGTCGGACTGCAGCGTGGTGGCCGACACCATCACGGGGCCGAGGAGCAGGATCGCGAACGGGTTTTCCAGCCCGCCGGTCAGATAGAGCAGCCCGGCGAGTTGCAGGAGGTCGTAGGCGAGGAGCAGCGTCGCCCAATTCGGGTCGAGCCGGTAGGAGGCCGGGAAGGCGACCCGTAGCCCGAGATTAAGCCAGGCCGAGAGTGCGATCAGCGCGAAGCAGGCGCCGAAGGGCAGCGGGAAGCCGAACCACAGGCCGACCACCAGGATCGCCGCGGTCTGGCCGGCGATGGCGAGCCAGCGCAGGCGGATGAGCGTGGAAAGCCTGAGCCGGCGGCCCGACCAGCCGCCCGAAGCGTCGATCCTGCCGCTGGCGATGGCGTCCATGCCGCCCTCTTACTCGCATGCGCGGCGCAAGTCAGCGGCGGCACCGGTTTGCTGAGCCGGGCGGCATTGCTATAGGTCGCACGCTTTGAGATCAGGCAGAGTGGGATGGCGGAACTTCGGGTCATAGTCGCCGGGGCCGGCGGGCGCATGGGGCGGGCGCTGACCCGCGCCGTGCTTGCCGAAAAGGCCATGCGGCTCGTCGGCGCGCTCGACCGGCCGGACGCCGCGGCGCAGGGCGAGGA
>JBOHKB010000415.1:0-9272 GCA_050728815.1 Propylenella sp. | reverse complement strand
AAGGTGAACCCCACCCAATGCGAGGCGCTGACGCAGGTCTGCGTGCAGGTGTTCGGCAACAATTCGGCTATCACCTTCGCCGGCAGCCAGGGGCACTTCGAGCTGAACGTCTACAACCCGGTGATGGCCTACAACTTTCTGCAATCGGTGCGGCTGCTCGCCGACGCCGCCGACAGTTTTGCCGACCGCTGCGTGGTCGGCATCAAGGCGAACGAGGAGCACATTCGGCTGCTGATGCAGCGCTCGCTGATGCTCGTCACCGCACTTGCCCCGAAGATCGGCTACGACAAGGCGGCCGAGATCGCCAAGGCCGCGCACAAGAACGGCACGACGCTCCGCGAGGAAGCGGTGCGGCTCGGCTACGTCACGGCGGAAGAGTTTGACGGAACCGTGCGGCCCGAGAAGATGATCGGACCGAACTAAGGCCGGGGGCTGAGCCGATGAGCGAGATCGTCAACCTCCGCCAGGCCCGCAAGCGGAAGCGCCGCGCCGTGAAGGAGCGCGAGGCGGCGGCGAACCGCGCGGCGCATGGAGTACCTAGTGCCGAGAAGCGGGCGGCGCGGGCCACGGAGGCTCTCGCCGAAAAGCGCCTCGAAGGCCACCGGCGCGAGCCGGATCGGGAAGGCTGAGGGGCGCGCGCCGCCTGCAATGATCCGCAAACGCTCCGTCACTCTGCAGGCGCACGCCACCAGCGTTTCATTGGAAGACCAGTACTGGGACGAGTTGAAGCGTATGGCGGCAGAACTCGGCGTCTCGCTCGGCACCCTGATCGAGCGCGTCGACGAGGCGCGCGGCGCGCACAATCTTTCCTCCGCGCTGCGGTTGGCAGTGCTCGCTGACCTCAAGGCAAAGATTGTGACGGAGAAGGAGTCCGGTGAACGAACCGAGGCGTAGCCGCGCGACCCGTCCGCGGCTATGCAGCGCGAGCCAGGAAAATCATTTCCCGCGATGCGCCTTCGTCGAACGGTGTGCCGTCCCAATCGCCAAGTACCGCCTCCACGCTGAGGCCCGACTCCGAGAGCAAGGCTAGAACCTTCGCCCTCGTCGGGAAATTGAGCACACTCCGGGAGACCAATGTTTTTTCCGGAAACAAGTAGGTAAGCTCAAATGTCAGTCGGCCGTCCTCCAGCTCGAGCAGTCGACTACGCTCCACGATGCGCAGGCCGCTGTGCTCCAGCATCTTGTCGCGGTCCCAGACAGACCGCCAATCGAAGCCGGGGTTGCGCGACTCAAAGACGATGAGACCGCCGGGATTGAGATGCGCGCGCATCGTCTCGAATGCGCGCAGGATGTCGGCGTCGTCGAGCAGGGTCTGAAACGCATGTCCCGTCATGATCTCCAGGTCGAACTTCTGGTCTGAACGGTGGTCCTGCGCCGAGGCCTGCACCCACGTGATCACACTTGCGTTCGGCTTTCGCTGCGCGACGGCAAGCATCGCGGGCGACGGGTCGACGCCTGTCACCTCGTGGTTTCGCACCGCGTAGGCATCGCAAAGGAGCCCGGTACCACAGCCGAGATCCAGGACGGCGATCGGTGCGGCGCCTGCCAGCGCCAAGTAGAAGTCGCGGTCCGGCGACCAGCCGCAGGCCACATCGTAGAGCTCCACGAGCTCGGCGATTTCATAGTGAGCGTCCATGGGCGGGCTCTGCCTTCGCTGATAACTGGGACGAGCAGTATTTCGGGCCCTCGGGCAACCGTCAGGCCAACTCAGCGGATCTTGACCACCACGCCGTTCGGCAGCGTTTTGTAGAGCGGGCCAAGCTCGAGCGCAGGGTCCAGCGGGGCGGCAGGGGCGACCGGCCCAGCAGGGGCGACCGGCGCGGCGGAGGGCGTCGGCCGGCGCGTTTGCTGGGGTGCCGGCTCTACCGGCGGCGCAGCTGCCGGCGCTTGCGCAGCTGGCCGCCCAACGGCTTGCGCCGGGGGCGCAGGCTCGGCGAGCGGTTCGGGCTGCGCAGGCGCTGGCTCGGCGGCTGATGTTTCGGCGGAAGGCGGCGGCTCCAGCGGCAGTTCGGGTGTAGCCGTCTCGGGCGCGGGTTCGGCGGCCTCCGGCACCGGCTCCAGCGGCAACCCCGATTGCGGCCCGCCCCCGGTCGCGCCAGTCGTCAGCTCGGCTTCCGCCGCCGCCTGCCGCGCCGCATCGTCGGCTGCGCGCTTCTCCGCCTCGTCGCGCTGACGCTGCAATTCCTCGAGTTCCTCGAGCTTGATTTGCAGGAAGCGGCTGCGCAAGAGGTCGAGCAGCGGGACAAGGTCGATGTCGCGCGCGGGGCGGACCATCGGCCCGTTGAACGCCATCTCGACGGTCGGCTGCGCCTCTTCCCCCTCACCTTCCTCGATGCTCACCTTCCAGCCGCTCTTCAGCGTCATCGCATTGAGATCGACCGTCGCTTCGGCGAGCACCTTGGTCTTGTCCGCGGCGAGTGAAACCGTCGGGATGCTCACCGCGCCGTTGGCGATCGCGAACGACCCCTCGGCCTGGCCGAAGGCGAGCGCCCCAGACCCGAACAGGCTGGCGAAAGTCTCGCGCGCCTGGTTGTCGTCGGGCTCGGTGTCGCCCTCGGCGGCGGCCATCACGGCGGCGAGCGCATCGGGGTTGAGCGCGTTGAGACGCCCTCCGTCGATCGAGAAGGAACCGCTGCCCGAAAGCGTCGCCAGGATGCCCGCGACGCTCCGGCCGTGCCCCGACGCCTCGAAGGAAACGTCGAGCGTGCCCGAAGCGACCGGCAGTCCGACCCGCTCCCAGACCAGCGACTGAAGCGTCCCGTCCTCCAAGGCCGCCTGGATCGACAGCTCCGACTGCCCCTGCACCACCGCCGCCGAGAGCGATCCCTTCAGCGCACCGCCGGCGAAGCCCGATCCGGCGAGGTCGATCTGGAGTTTTCCGTCATCGAGCTTGAGGCCGAGCCTCGCGTCGGTCGCCTCGATCAGCGCGCCGATATCGAGCCGGGCGGCGTTCAATGACATGTTCAGCGACACGTTCTCCGGCAGGGCCTCGGCGAAAGGCCCGTCGCTCCATCCGCCTCCCTCGTCGTCCAGCCGGGCGCCGATCGTGAGGGCGGCGAGCGCCGGAAGCGACGCATCCGGGAGGTCGAGCGCGCCGGACAGGCTGACGCCGTCGGCGAAGTCGGCGGCGAGCATGCCGGTGACCGGCTGCCCGACGAAGCTCGCCTCGCTCAACGCGAGGCTGACCTTCTCCCCGGAATATTCCAGCCGCCCCGCCGCCGACGCGCTGTGCCCGCCGCCGATCCCGGGCGCGGCGATACCAGCCAGGAGCAGCGCCTGGTCGACGTCGACGCTTTCCGCCTTCAGCTCTCCGGCCGTCGCGATCCGCCCCTCGTTCAGCGCCGTCTCCGCATCGTAGGTGAAGTCGACGCCGGCGGCGGTGCCCTCCACCTTGAGCTTGCCCGCCGCCGCAACCGCCCCGTCGAAGCTGGCGCTGACGCTGAGCGGCAGCGACCTGACCGGCAGTAAATCGAAGCCGAGCTGGCGCAGCACCTTGGCGCTGTCTTCGGCGACCGCGTGCAGGCTGAGCGTGCCGGCAAGCGTTTCGGGCTTGGCGAGCGAGCCCGCGCCCTCCGCCTCAAGGGTGATGCGCGTGTCGGCGAAGCTGCCCTCCAGCTCCAGCAGCACGCGCTCGCCCGCCGCGCCCGCCTCGGCAAGAACGTTGGCGGTCACCGGCGAGAGGATGGGGGCGACCTCCTGCAGGCGCTGAACGGCGCGGCTTTCCGGAAGCACGCTCAACAGGAACTTCGCCGCGCCGCCGATGTCGTCGGCCTTGATCGAGGCGTCGACGCGCCCGTAGGGCGTGCCGAACGGGTCCTGAATGCTGCCATGCGCGTCGATGCTGGCGCCCGCCAAGTCGGCCACCGAAAGCCGGCGGAAGTTGATCTCTCCGTTCTCCAGCCCGCCTTCGACGCGGACGGATCGTGCCTCGACGCCGCCTGCGCTCAGCACGTCGGCGCTGAGCGACAGCGTCATCTGGTCGACCTGGCCCGCCTGAACCGTCTTGCCGACAAGAAGCTCCGCGAGCGCGCGCGTCTCGACGAGGTCGGCGCGCTCGGCGCTGAGCGCCACGTTGACGAAGAGCTGATCGTGCTGCTGAAAGCGCCGGACATCGACGGAGCCTTCGATGGTCCCCTCGCCCGTGGTCGCCGCGAAATTTGAAAGCTGCTGCCTGTCGGGCGTGATGTCGATGTCCGCCTCGACGGAGAAGCCGCCGATCCTCCCGGCGGAGCCGGCCGCGCCGCGCCACCATGTTGCAAGCGCCGCCGGCCGCTTCGACGCCATGCGCGCATGGCCGCGGAAAGTTGCGCCAGCGGAGAGGCCGAGCGTGCCGTTGAGGTCGATGCGCGTCTCGCCGGGCAGCATGGCGGCGAAATCCTCCACCACCCAGGAATTGCCGGCGGTGACGAGATCGATGCCGACCGCCTGGATGACGCTGCCGCCTACGACCACGCCCTGCGCCTCCAGCCGGAGTGAGCCGGGCAGCGGCGGCGGCGCCGCGCGCGGCAACAGCTCGACCAGCGAGGCGAGCGCCGTCTCGATGGCGAAGGGCGTGCCCTCCCCGCCGCCGAGCGTGCGGTCGAGATCGATCTGGCGCGCGCCGAGCGAAATATCGAAGCGCGGCCGGTTGCCAAAGGCGACCTGGCCCGACGCCTCGATGACAAGCGGACGCTCCATCGCGCCGTAGGAGATCTGCATCTCCTCGATGGTGAGGTCGGCCGGCTCCATCGAGAAGGCGCCGGAGGCGCGGAAATCCGCCCAGCGTGAGCGCGGCGCGTCTTCGGATTCCGGCTGCACGCCCTCGATGGTGGCGAGGCCCTCGTAGCTCGGCGGCGTCTCGGCGGAAAAGTGCAGCGTTCCGTCGGTCGACAGCGTCACCGGCAGATTCGGCGAGCTGACCAACAGGTTCATGGTGACGCTGCTCAAATCGGTCACGCGGCCGAAGTTGGCGCGGACCGCCAGCGGCTCGCCGTCGAGCGCGAGGTTCGCCTCGATCTTTCCCGGTCCAAGAAGAGTCGTCGCCTCGATAACCGCGTTGATGTCGTCCGCCTGCCAGGACCGCCCGTTAGCGCTGTCGTCGATGACAGCGGTCCCCTCGACGATCTGCAGGCGCTCGAGCGATATGCGATCCGGGTCGAGCCGCCACTCGCTGCCGAACACCCCACGGTTCTCCGCCAGCCCGCCGATGTCGATGCGGAAGCGGGGGCGCTCGACGGCCATCTGGATGATGCGCACCTCGCCTTTCAGCAGCGGCGCCAGCTCGACCTCGGCGCGGAAACGCTCCATCTCCACGTCAGGCCGCGCGGGGTCGCCGACGTGGATGTCGGTGAAGCTCAAGACAGGCGTCGGGAGCAGCCGCACGCCGGCCTTTCCCGCGACCGTCACGGGCCTGCCGACATAGGCCGAGGCCTCCCGTTCGAAGGTCTCGCGGTAGGAGGTCCAGTCGATGAAGTACGGCCCGATCAGCGCGGTGAAGAGCACCGCGATGACCAGGACGCCGACCGCTATGAAGAGCTTGTTCAGCTCGCGCCTCCTCGGCCGGCTATGCGGCCGGCCAGACGATCTTACCAGGGTTCATGATGTTCTGCGGATCGATCCCCGCCTTGATCCTCCGCATCAGTTCAAGCGCCGATCCAAGTTCCGCCTCTAAGTACTTCATCTTGCCTTGGCCAACGCCGTGCTCGCCGGTGCAGGTGCCGTCCATGGCGATCGCCCGCTCGGCAAGCCGGCCGACCAGCTCCTCCGCCGCCCGCATCTCGACCGGGTTCTTTGTATCGACAAGCACGCTCAAATGGAAATTGCCGTCGCCGGCATGCCCGACGATCGGCGCCAAAATGCCAAGCCGCGCAAGGTCCGCCTTCGTCTCCATGACGCAATCGGCGAGCCGAGAAATCGGCACGCAGACGTCGGTCGCGAAGACATCCACACCCGGCCGGAGCGCCCGCACCGCGAAATAGGCGTCGTGCCGCGCCTGCCAGAGTTTCTGGCGGTCCTCCTCGCGCGTCTCCCAGCGGAAATTGCCGCCGCCGAACTCCTCGGCGATCGCGCCGAATTCCTGCGCCTGCTCCTCCACGCTCGCCGGCGTGCCGTGAAACTCAAGCAGCAGAAGCGGACTCTCCGGCAAATCGAGCTTCGCATGCGCATTGCAGGCGCGCACTTGCAGCTCGTCGAGCAGCTCGATCCGCGCCATCGGGATGCCGTACTGGATTGTCGCGATGACCGTCCGGCACGCTGCTTCGACGCTCGGAAAGCTGCACACCGCCGCCGAAATCGCCTGCGGGATGCCCTGCAGCCTCAGCGTCAACTCGGTGATGATGCCGAGCGTCCCCTCCGAGCCGATCAGGAGCCGGGTCAGATCGTAGCCGGCGGCGGTCTTCTTGGCCCGGTTGGCGGTCTTGACCACGGACCCGTCGGGCATAACCGCGGTCACGTTCAGCACGTTGTCCTTCATCGTGCCGTAGCGGACGGCGTTGGTGCCGGAGGCGCGCGTCGCCGCCATCCCCCCGAGGCTCGCGTCGGCGCCCGGATCGATCGGAAAGAACAGCCCCTGGTCGCGGAGGTGAAGGTTCAACTGCTTGCGCGTAACCCCTGGCTCCACAACGCAATCGAGGTCCTCCGCGTGCACCGCGACGATGCGGTTCATGCGGGAGAGATCGACCGAAATGCCGCCGTATGGCGCGTTCAGGTGCCCTTCGAGCGAGGAGCCCGTGCCGAAGGCGATGACCGGCGTGCGATGGTCGGCGCAGACGCGGACGATCTCGCTCACCTCCTCAGCGCTTTCGGCGAAGATCACGGCGTCGGGCGGCTGGTTCGGTATCCAGGTGGTCGTGTGGCCATGCTGCTCGCGCACGGACGCGGCTTGGCTCAGCCGCTCGCCGAACCTCTGCTTGAGGACGGAGACCGCGAGCTGGATGCCGTTTTCGTTGCGCCTCGCCGCCGCCGAGTGCATTCCCTGAACCTTTTTCGCGCTTCGGCTGGAAACCTCTATAAGATGACGCTAAAGCGCGGTCGGGCGCTAGGCTTCAATTGTCACATTTTCGCCCCGCAGGGCACGGATGCTCCGGCCACTGAAACGGAGGAGGACGCGATGGCTCACGTCGACTGGATGATCAAGGGACCGGAGCTTTCCACCTGCAACTGCGACTACGGCTGCCCCTGCCAGTTCAACGCGCTACCCACGCGCGGCAATTGCCGGGCGGTGGTGGCGCTCCGCGTCGACGAGGGACATTTCGGCGATGTCCGGCTCGACGGCGTGAAGGCGGTCGGCGTTTTTGCCTGGCCCGGCGCCATTCACGAGGGCCATGGCGAGGGCCTCGGCATCGTCGACAAGCGGGCTGATGCGCGCCAGCGCGAAGCGATCCTCAAGATCCTGACCGGCCAGGAAACAGACCCGTTCGCGACGATCTTCAGCGTCGTCGCCGCAATGATGGAAACCTTTCACGAGCCGCTGTTCAGGCCAATCACGTTCGAGGCCGATCAGGAGAAGCGCATCGGGCGTTTCTCGGTGGCCGGGATCGTCGACGCGAGGGCCGAGCCGATCAAGAATCCCGTCACCGGCGCGGAGCATCGCGCGAGGGTCGCGCTGCCGCACGGCTTCGAATACGCCGAGGCGGAATACGCCAGCAGCACGACGAAGACCACGGGCGCGATAGAAAACGACTGGACCGGCCGCCACGCGCATTTCTGCATGCTGCACCTCGGACCGAACGGCGTCATCCACTAAGCCCGGGCCTTGTCCGCAAAGACGCTTGAAGGCCTGCTGAGGCGCGACCGGCTCCTCGTCGCGGCGAGCCTCGCGGGGCTGTTCCTGCTCGCCTGGCTCTTCCTCTTCCACCTCGCGCTCGAGATGGAAGCGATGGAAGGCGCGGCGGCGCGCATGATGGGCATGCCGACGCGCGACGCGCTCTGGGCTCTGCTCAGCGCCGCGTTCAATCCTGGCGCGGCGGCGCTGGCGAGCGCCGCCGTCAACTTCGCGCTCGTCGCGCTGATGTGGGGCGCGATGATGGTCGGCATGATGCTGCCGAGCGCGGCGCCAACGATCCTTCTGTTCTCGGCGCTCGAACGGAAGCGCGAAAACGCGGGCCGGATCGGCGGGCGGACCGCATCCTTCGTCGCCGGCTATTTCGCGATATGGAGCCTCTTCTCGATCGCTGCCGCCGCGGCGCAGACGGCGCTTTCGCACGCGGGCCTCGTGTCAATGCAGATGGCCGCGACGAGCACAGTGCTGGCCGGCGCCATTCTCGTCGGCGCGGGGCTGTACGAATTCACGCCGCTCAAGGACCGCTGCCTGACGCATTGCCGCTCGCCGCTCGACTGGATTCCGACCCACATGCGTCCCTACCGCTTCGGGGCGTTCCGGATGGGGATGGAGCACGGCGCCTACTGCGTCGGCTGCTGCTGGGTGCTGATGCTGATCCTTTTCGTCGGCGGCGTGATGAACCTCGTCTGGATCGCGCTCATCGCCGCGCTTGTGCTGGCGCAGAAACTACTACCGCGCGGACCGATTGTCGCGCGGCTCGCCGGCGTCGCTCTTGCCGGCTGGGGCATCGTGCTGATCGCCCGCCCGTTGCTTTCGACCTAACGGAAGCCCCACTTCTCGATCAACGGACCCTCCGGGCCGAACACGGGATCGCCGTGCGGGAGCGCAAGGCGAGCTATCTTCTCCTCCGCCTCGCCGAGCGGAAAATCGCCCGGCCGGCTGATCGCGCCGCTTTGGCCCAGCGGATAGCCGCCGACCACCGTGAAGCCGCGCCGTTTCTCTGAAAGGCGCTTGTGGCCGACGCCAGCGGGGATCGCCACCACGTCGCCGGCGCGGAAGGTGACACTGGCGCCGCGGGCGCCGCCGAAGCCGATCTCGGCCTCGCCGGCGACGCAGCCCAGCACCTCGTGGCCGGTCACGTGGAAATGCCAATAGTCGAAGACGCCATCGACCCAGTTGCCGCCCCAGCCGTTCTCGCGAAGGAGCGCCTGGCAGGCGGCCGGGTTCTGCAGTTCCGGCGGCAGCGCGCCGCGATAGAGGATGAGCGGCAGCGCATTGTTCGGGATATCGCCGTCGGGCGCGAAAATATGGGTTTCGACTTCCGGGTTCATCGCTCTTCCTTGCGGCCAGGAATCCTATCGCCATTCTATACGAGGTGAACGCGGCTCGCGCGGGAGCGGCTCCGCCTCGCATCGCCGCCGTTGTTGCCCTATTGTTCCTGCGCCCCGCACGAATCGAGCCTTGATGACCGAGCCCGCGCCGCGACCAGAGCCTGCGCCGCCCCTCCCCGCCC
>JBOHKB010000414.1:0-3779 GCA_050728815.1 Propylenella sp. | reverse complement strand
TCGACAACCCGCACACCAAGCCGATGCCCTTCTGGGAGTGGATGATCCGCGAGGTGCAGGACCGCCATCCGGACGCAATCTTCCTAGCGGAAGCGTTCACCCGCCCGAAGCTGATGAAACGCCTCGCCAAGGTCGGCTTCACGCAGTCCTACTCCTACTTCACCTGGCGGAACGCCAAGCAGGAGCTGACCGACTATCTCGTCGAGATGACGACGACGGAGTGCCGCCACACCATGCGGCCGAACTTCTTCGTGAACACGCCCGACATCAATCCCTACTATCTGCAGACGAGCGGACGGGCGGGCTTCCGCGTCCGCGCCGTGCTCGCGGCGACGCTTGCCGGAAATTACGGCGTCTACAGCGGCTTCGAGCTGTGCGAGTCCGAGCCGATCCCCGGCAAGGAGGAATACCTCAACTCGGAGAAATACGAGATCAAGGCGTGGGACTGGGACAAACCGGAGCACATCCGTCCCGACCTCCGCCTGCTGAACCGGCTGCGCAGCGAGCATCCGGCCATGCAATCGTTCACGAACCTCGCCTTCTACAACGCCTGGAACGACAACATCCTCTATTACGGCAAGCGGACGCCGGCGAAGGACGATTTTCTGCTTTTCGCGGTCAACCTCGACCCGCATCATGCGCAGGGCGCGGACTTCGAGGTGCCGCTCTGGGAGTTCGGCCTCCCCGACCAGGCGTCGATCGGCGTCGAGGACCTTGTCACCGGCGCGGCGTTCAACTGGCAGGGCAAGGTGCAGCACATGCTGCTCGATCCGCAGCAGCGCCCCTACGCGATCTGGCGGCTCAATCCGGGCGGCGGGACAGCCTGATGGACGTAGCCTCGACAGAGCGGCCAAGCGAGCAGGCGGCCGCGCCGAAGAAACGCGGCGACGCGATCGACCGCTCGCAGCGCGACTGGTACAAAGACGCCGTCGTCTATCAGCTCCACATCAAGGCGTTCTACGACGCCAACGGCGACGGCGTCGGCGATTTCGCCGGGCTGGTCGAGCGGCTCGACTACATCGAGAGCCTCGGCGTCAGCGTCATCTGGCTCCTCCCCTTCTATCCCTCGCCGCTCCGCGACGACGGCTACGACATCTCCGACTACCGCTCGATCAACCCGACCTACGGCGACATGCGGGAGTTCCGCCGCTTCGTCGCGGAGGCGCACCGGCGCGGCATCCGCGTCATCACCGAGCTCGTCATCAACCACACCTCCGACCAGCATCCGTGGTTCCAGCGGGCGCGGCGGGCGAAGCCCGGCTCGACGGCGCGCAACTTCTACGTCTGGAGCGACAGCGATCAGCGCTATCTCGGCACGCGCGTCATCTTCGTCGACACGGAGAAATCCAACTGGACCTGGGACCCGGAGGCGCATGCCTTCTTCTGGCACCGCTTCTATTCGCACCAGCCGGACCTGAACTTCGACAGTCCGCGTGTCCTCGTCGAAGTGCTCCGCGTCATGCGCTTCTGGCTGGAGATGGGGGTCGACGGGTTGAGACTCGACGCGATCCCCTATCTCGTCGAGCGCGACGGCACCAACAACGAGAACCTGCCCGAGACTCACGAGGTCTTGAAGAAGATCCGCGCGCACCTCGACAAGAACTTCCCCGACCGCATGCTGCTCGCCGAAGCCAATCAGTGGCCGGAAGACACGCGCCCCTATTTTGGCGAGGGCGACGAATGCCACATGGCGTTCCACTTCCCGCTGATGCCGCGCATGTACATGGCGGTCGCGCAAGAGGACCGGCACCCGATCACCGACATCATACGGCAGACGCCGGATATTCCTGAGCCCTGCCAGTGGGCGATCTTCCTTCGAAATCACGACGAGCTGACGCTCGAAATGGTGACCGCCGAGGAGCGCGACTACCTTTGGCGCACCTATGCGGGCGACTCGCGCGCGCGCATCAATCTCGGTATCCGCCGGCGGCTCGCACCGCTCATGGACAACGACCGGCGCAAGATCGAGCTGATGAACGCGCTGCTCCTGTCGATGCCCGGCACGCCGGTCCTCTATTACGGCGACGAGCTCGGCATGGGCGACAACTACTATCTGGGCGACCGCGACGGCGTCCGCACGCCGATGCAATGGTCCGCCGACCGCAACGGCGGCTTCAGCCGGGCCAATCCGCAACGGCTCTACCTGCCGCCCATCATGGACCCGGTCTACGGCTTCCAGGCAGTCAGCGTGG
Source organism: Propylenella sp. (assembly GCA_050728815.1). Classification (GTDB taxonomy): domain Bacteria; phylum Pseudomonadota; class Alphaproteobacteria; order Rhizobiales; family Afifellaceae; genus DASWJZ01. The sequence continues at coordinate 1,587 of JBOHKB010000414.1, read as the reverse complement.
AGGCACAGCAGAACGAGGCATCGTCGCTTCTGAACTGGATGCGGCGGATGATCGGCGTGCGCAAGCGCTACGCCTGCTTCGGCCGCGGGTCGCTGTCCTTCCTCTACCCGCACAACCGCAAGATCCTCGCCTACATCCGCAGCCACGAACGCGAACGCGTCCTTTGCGTGGCCAATCTCTCGCGTCAGGCGCAGGCGGTGGAGATCGACCTCTCCGAATATCGCAGCGCTGTTCCAGTCGAACTGACAGGCGGGGCGCCATTCCCGCCGATCGGCGACCTGCCTTACCTGCTCACTCTGCCCGCTTACGGCTTCTTCTGGTTCCTGCTGGCCGACCAGACCGATGCGCCCTCGTGGCATGCCCAGGCGCCGGACCCGCTGCCGGAATTCATCACGTTGACCGCGAAGGGCGGGCGCATCGACAATGCGCTGGAGGGGCGCGAGCTGCAGTCGCTCGAACGCTATGCGCTCCCCGAATACCTGCCGCGCCAGCGCTGGTTCGCCGCCAAGGGCGCCAAGATCCGCAAGGCCGGAGCCACGGTGCTCGGCGGCATCGGGGGACGCGAGCCCAACAAACTCCTGATCGTGAACGCTGAGACAAGCGAAGGCGCGCAGCGCTATTTTCTTCCCGTCACGATCCTATGGGGCGGGCAGAATCTCACTTTCGGCGCGCCAAAGCTCTCCTACACGCTGGCGCGAACCCGCTACGGGCCGGTGCTCGGCGCACTGATCGACGCCTCGTACGACGAACGTTTCATCGGTGATCTCATTCGCGCCATGCGTGGCGGCGGCGAGCTTCCGGCGGCCGGCGGCAAGATCGTCTTCAAAGGCAACGAGTCCTTCCGCGACCTCGACATCGCGGGAGAAATCCGAAGCGTCGGTGTCGAGCAAAGCAACGTCTCCGTCATCGTCGGCGACCGCGCCATGCTGAAAATCTACAAGCGGCTGAGCGAAGGCGAGCAGCCGGAGATCGAGGTTGCCCGCTTCCTGACCGAGGAAGCGGGTTTCAATAACACGCCGGCCTATTTCGGCAGCGCCGAGTATGTTCCGGACAGCGGTGAGCCGATGGCGGTCGCCGCCGCCTTCGCCTTCGTTCGCAATCAGGGCGACGCGTGGGGCGTGATGCTCGATGCGCTCGAGCGCGACCTCGACGAATTCGCCCTTCTGCCGCAGGACGACGTCGACGCGCCCGCCGCGCCCGAACCGCCAAGCTTCGCGCATCCGCTCGACATGGCGGCGACGCTCGGCCGCCGGACCGCGGAGCTGCACGCGGCCTTCGCCGTGCCGACGCGCAACCGGGCCTTTGCCGCCGAGCCGATCAAGGCCACCGACATCCGCCGCTGGGTCGGTGCCGCGCTCGCCGACGCGAAGCGCATCTTCGCCGAGCTTGACCGCCTTGCGGGACTGCCGGAGGGGCTTCGCGCCGATGTCGCGATGCTGCTTGCCGCCAAGCGCCCGCTCTTCGACCGCCTCGCTACCATGCGCGGGCTCGCGCCATCGGGACGAAAGACCCGCATTCACGGCGACCTCCATCTCGGCCAGATACTCGTCGCGCAGGACGACGTGATGATCATCGACTTCGAGGGCG
>JBOHKB010000413.1:0-4264 GCA_050728815.1 Propylenella sp. | reverse complement strand
TGGAGGAGCAGATCGCCCGCCGGGTGGTCGGCCAGAAGGAGGCGGTGCAGGCGGTCTCGACCGCGGTCAGGCGCGCCCGCGCCGGCCTGCAGGATCCCAACCGGCCGATCGGCTCGTTCATGTTTTTGGGGCCGACCGGCGTCGGCAAGACGGAGCTGACCAAGGCGCTCGCCGACTTCCTCTTCGACGACGAGACCGCGATGGTCCGCATCGACATGTCGGAGTACATGGAGAAGCATTCCGTCGCGCGGCTGATCGGCGCGCCGCCCGGCTATGTCGGCTACGAGGAGGGCGGCGCGCTGACCGAGGCGGTCCGCCGCCGGCCCTACCAGGTGATCCTCTTCGACGAGATCGAGAAGGCGCACCCGGACGTCTTCAACGTGCTCCTGCAGGTGCTTGACGACGGGCGCCTGACCGACGGGCAGGGCCGCACGGTCGATTTCAGGAACACGCTGATCGCGATGACCTCCAATCTCGGCGCCGAATACCTCGTCAACCTGAAGGCGACGGAGGACGTCGACGCCGTGCGCGAGCACGTGATGGCGGTGGTGCGCGCGAATTTCCGCCCCGAGTTCCTGAACCGCATCGACGAGGTGATCCTCTTCCACCGGCTGAAGCGCGAGCAGATGCAGGCGATCGTCGAGATCCAGCTCGCGCGGCTAAGGAAGCTGCTGGAGGACCGCAAGATCGCGCTCACGCTCGACGAGAGCGCAATCGCCTGGCTCTCCGACAAGGGCTACGACCCCGCCTACGGCGCGCGGCCGCTGAAGCGCGTCATCCAGAAGGAGCTGCAGGACCCGCTCGCCGAGAAGGTGCTTTCCGGCGACGTGCGCGACGGCGACGAGGTGAGGATCACGGCGGGGTCAGACAGGCTGCTGTTCAGGCCGAAGCACGAGGCGGAGAGGGAAGCGGCGTAGGGGCGGCGCGCAACGCGATCCCCTCCCCCTTGCGGGGGAGGGCAGGGAGGGGGGAAGGAACCCCGTCGCCTGCGCCCGCTCTCCCCGGAGTCACGCAGCCTTGAGGCGCACCAGCTCCTCTTCGAATTCGAACCGCAGCTGCGCGGCTTCCTCTTCCGGCAACGCAAGCGTCATCTGCGGGAAGATGGTGCGATAGAGCCCTAGGCGTCTGGAATCCCACGGCAGCGTGGAAGCGGCTTTGGCCTCGGAAAGGATCGCGTGGAGCCGCGCCCGCACACGCTCCGGGTCCGGCCGATAGACCGGCGGAGCGTAGGTGCTTTCGTCGAACAGTTCCCGCTGCTCGTCGTTGAGGAAGAGGTCGCTCTGTTTCATGTGTCGAGGCTGCGAATCGCCGGGCAATCTTGCGCAGGATTTCGTCGGTGGCGAGCGGGATCGATGGTTTTTCCCCGTTGTGCACGCCGAGGGAATCGACCTCAGTCTGTCGGTTGACTTTCAGCTTCCTCCCCACCGCCGAGCGTGCCGGCCTTCGCAAGCTCATCGCGGCTGAGCAGCGGGCCATCGCAGATGCGTTCCAGCAGATCAGCCTGCCGAGGCTCGAGCGCGGTCAGCCGGCCAAGCACATTCAGGAGGTCAAGCAGATCGCTCGTGTATTCTGGCAGCCAATTGTCGGGCTGAACCTGGTCGAGCGGTGACGGCGGGCGACGGTCGCCGATGATGGGCTTGCTGCGATCGCGCTTTCGGTAGCTGAACCAGTGCCAGACGACCTGCTTGCCTGAGACTTCGTAGTTCCACATCGCCGGGGTGACGTTCTCGACATAGCCCTTGCCGATCTGTAGGCGGCGCGCAGCGGCGTCGTAGTCCATTCTGTCGGGCAGCGGCTCCGGCGCCCCAGGAATTTCGCCTTGGCGAGGTACTGAGGGTTGCTGGTCTTTTGGAAGGCGCGGCGCCTGCTTTGGGCGGCCGGCCGCCGGGTCATGGAAGCGCTCGCCGTAAGTGTGCAGCCAGATCGCTTCACCGCCGACTGAAACGGCCTCAGCGAATAGCCTTGCGTCGGCTGTTAGCGGTACTCGCAGCCCCGGCTGGACGAGATCGGCCTCGAATCGCGTGGTGAAGGCCGGGTGCGCCATGGCCGCTGCGAGATAAGCCAGGATATCCTCGGCTGTAACCGTTTGGGAGTAAGTGTCGGCGAGGTGTGTCAGTAGTTCAGGAGAGATGTTGGATTGCGTCGCCAAGGTATCGCGCCATAGCGGGTGAGCCCGACCGCCGCGTCCGTGATAGTGATGCAGATCTGGAATGAGACTCGTGAAGGTTATCGCCGGACCAGCGGTTGGTGATCGGTCATGCGGCGCAGTCAGATAAACCTGTCGCGGTGAATGTGCATTCCAAAGCGTCGGATTTGGACGGTTGATCAGGCGAGCATCAGGAATGATCCACTGCCGATCGTATGATCGGAACCCGTATCGGATAGGCGCAACCGCGGGCAGCTGGTCAGATTCGATGGCGATGGCGCGATGCCCATGGCCGGCAAGACCGGTCTTCAGGACCCTCGTGGTCGTTCTGTCACCGCCCTCATGAGGGTGGAACAGCGTGTCCTTCCTGGTGCCATTCTTCTCATGGATGAGTAGGGTCCAGCGTCGTCTAAGAGACTCCGTATCTGGTGCGATGATCCACGTGCGGCCCGGCATGACCCCAGACCCATCGTAGAGGAAGAAATCCTTGAGCGAAGGAAAGCTTGCCCACGCACCTGCCGCGGCGGGCAGAAAAGGGTCGCGCCAGCCCGAAGGACAGTCGATCCAATCAGGATTACTCAGTGAAAGTTTGGAAAGCTCTACAAACTTCTCCTCGCGCCGGCCTTCACGCAGCGCGAGGAATCGCACCGCCGCTGGCACGTCCGGGTTCTTGCCGGGCAACCTCGCGGCGAGAACGACGCAGACAGGCTGTTGCACGCCCTGGAAGATTCGCGTTGCGACTTCGGGCTGGTGTCCCTCGGGAGAGCAGTCGACGACCCAGATGGCGTGACACGTTCGCCGGAGATCGTCTCGCATTTTCAAGAAACCGGGTCCGTTCAGAAAGCCCGCGACCGTGATGAAGCACACGATTCCCGCTTTGTCTGTCTCCTCCAGCCCCGTCGACGCATGGACGCCTGTGCCGAACACCTTCCATGTCGCCCATCGCCAGAAATAGACATAGAGATTCTTGAGGTGCTTGGCGTGCGCGCCGACGCCCCACTCCGGCGGAGGCGACCATCGATCAAGCGGCGCTTCCCGCCCGTCGCTGCCCTGTTCGATCCAGCCGCCGCGTCCTCGCGCTTTCTCCTTGTAGGGCGGATTCCCGATCACGACAGTGATTGGCTCACCCCGCTTGATAGCGTTCGCATCGCGTCGCGAGCGGGCGATCGGCTGCAGGATTTGCGGAAGCCGCTCCTCCTCCACGTAGGGGTTGCCGAGCGTATCGGTGACGTACAGCCTCGCATCGGGCAGCTGGCCCCTGGGAATCAGCGCCCGCAGTTCCGCGATCAGCCGCAACTGGGCCACTGCAAAGGGACCGAACTGGAGCTCGAATCCTATCAGGCGGCCTGCCGCCGCCGACACAGCTCCTGGCACCGCCCCGGCGCCCTGATCCGCTTCGACCGTTTCAGCGATCCTGCGGAACACGCCGAGAAGGAATGTTCCGGTTCCCACTGCGGGATCGGCGAGCGTGACATCGGGTGACGCCAGGCCGGCGGCTAGATCGAAATGCGCGGTGCTTCGCAGCGCCTCGTCAACTAGCCGCACCATCGCGCCGACGACCTCCGGCGGCGTATAGTACGAGCCGGTGCGCTTTCTGAGCGCGTTGTCGTACACTTCGAGGAAGTCTTCGTAGAAATAGAGCCACGCTTCCGGCTTCTCCTTGCTGATCGTGGGCCAGGCGACTTCCTCAAGGACCCGCGTGAGCGTGCCCAACGACGTCTTCAGCGCTTCCTGGTTCGCAGCATCGTCAGTCAAGAGGCGGAGCGCGGTCCCGATCAGCGAATTGGTCTTGCGCAGCTCCTGCGCGGCCGGATCGATGCCTTTCGAGAGCGAGATGCCGCGTGCCCGGGCGACAAGCAGGCCGAAGGTGACGGCCTGAGCGTACCCGTCCGCGAACTCGTCGTTGGTGGCCTGCGGGAAGAGGAGAGCGCGCCAGTCCTCGGCGAGCCCCGTGAGCGCCGGGCTGCCGTAGTGGAGTTGCTCGACAACTTCGTCGCGCAGCAGCCGGCAAAGGCGCGCGCTGATTTCGGCGAGCTTCTTTGCGCTCTTTGGCGGGATCGGTGTCCATTGCAGGAAGTCGCCGACGAGGGTGAGAAGAGTCGGCGGCGCCTCTAGCGA
>JBOHKB010000412.1:0-6975 GCA_050728815.1 Propylenella sp. | reverse complement strand
CGCTCCCGCCCCGCAGCCGAGGCAACCCCTCCCCCCTCCCACCCTCACCGTCCCCTCCGACGCCGCGATCATGGCGGCGCGGGAGGTCGCGGCGACCTGCGAGACACTGGAAGCGCTCCGCGCCACGCTCGAAACGTTCGAGGGCTGCAATCTCCGCTATACGGCGACGAACCTCGTCTTCGCCGACGGCAATCCCGAGGCGCGCGTGATGTTCGTCGGCGAGGCGCCGGGCTTCGAGGAAGACATGCAGGGCCTCCCCTTCGTCGGGCGCTCCGGGCAGCTCCTCGACCGCATGATCGCTGCGATCGGGCTCGACCGCTCGAGCGCCTACATCGCCAACGTCATCCCGTGGCGACCGCCCGGCAACCGCACGCCGACGCCGCAGGAGACGGAAATCTGCCGCCCCTTCATCGAGCGGCAGATCACGCTCGCCGACCCCGACGTGCTGGTGCTTTTGGGCGGCGCTTCGGCCAAGCAGATTCTGAAGACGAGCGAGGGCATCCTGAGGCTGCGCGGGAGGTGGCAAAGCTATGATACCGGCCGTCGCGAAATCCGCGCGATGGCGACGCTCCACCCCGCTTATCTTTTGCGCCAACCGCTGCAGAAGCGGCTGGCTTGGCGGGATCTCTTGGCGGTGAAGGAGGCGCTGGGCGACGGTTAGTGGACGCAAGGACAGTCAGGGTCACGCACTGTTCTGTAAGGACGCAACGCGTCGGTCCACAAATAGATAGCGTCGTTTCGGCGCTCCCGGATCTGTGGATTTTGGTGTGATTGAGACAACGCACACCGACCAATCTGGAAGCCCTGGTTGCGGGGCGCGCAGGACCCCCGTCAGGATATTTAGCCCTTCGAGCTGCAAGCTGCGGGCGCAATCCAAGACCCTTTCATAAACGGTTCGCCTATCGCATTTCGGCCATTCTCGAGTCGAAGCGAAGTATGCGACCAAATCCAACCATTCGATCAGGTTCTCGATTGCCCCGTCATGGTCGTCTGAAACAGTCGGCTTGTTAACCAAATACGCGTGACACCCGGCGGCTTCTCGAATCTGACGATGAGTCCTCAGTGGCTTTACGGAAACCGCCTCCATCTCCCCCCAGCTCTCAATGAGCTTCTCAGTACCTTTCCTCCATGGAAAGACGTCGGCGTGGTGCTGTGAAGTGCCCCGGCGGATATCCCAAGGCTTCGGCAATTCGACCGAGTGCTTCGTCACTCACCTTCTCGCCGCGCTCCACGCGTTCGATGGTTGAGATGGAAACATCAGCGAATTCTGCCAACGTGCTTTGCTTCCATTGATGCAGCCCACGTACCCACCGAACAAAGAAAGCCACGAGTGCCGGCGACGGCACCGACGAGAGCTCATTCGCTGCGTCGTCTTCAATAGCGATCCGATCAAGAAGGGAGTGACTAATCATGGTAACCTCCGTTGTTGGAGGTAGGATGGCGTGCAAAGCCTGAGAGAAAAATCGGAGAAAATCCTTCAGCGGCGACTTCCTACCGCAGCGCCCGCTCCAGGGTCTCGCGGATGAAGCGCTGATAGGGGATGCCGCGCTTTTTGGCGCGCTCTTTCAGCGCCTTCAGCATGCTCTCCGGCATGCGCAGATTGACCTGCGCGGTCTTCTTCTCAAACTCGAAATGCGCCGGACGAAAGCCGGAAAGATCGTACCGGCTGAGATCGGCGGTATCGACGAACCGCTCCGCCTCTTCATCGCTCCTCAGGCGCGGGAGGGATTTGAGCGTCTTTCTGCTTTTCATAGTGCTCGACTTCCTTTTTGTGCATGTAGCGGGCGCTGATCGGGCGGATGAGGGTCTCGTCCGCGGCCTCGCGCAGCGTGAACACGACAAAGAGCCGCCTTCGCGAGCCGCGACCTATTGCCAGGAATCGCTCCTCTGCTTCGCCCTCATTCAAGGCGGGATGCACGTGAGCGCATCCGACGTGAGAAGCGCCTCTATTTCATCTCGGCTTACGCCATGTTTTCCGCATTTGGGCCAGTTGCCGTCGTCCCATTGAAAGCCACTGACCGCGATATCCATTAGTTGTCAAATGTATATACAAGAGCAGAGCTTTTCAACCCTTCCGGGGGTGAGGCCGGCGGGGAGTTCCCCCGCCGGCGAAGTTCACGCTCGCCTCAAGCGTATTTCAGCGCGTGGAAGAAGCCCCGGCCGTAATCGGAGATGAGGTCGCCGATTCTCTTCCCGTTTGCCCATTGCGGCGTCTTCTCCTTGTCGCCGTTGATCAGCTCGCGCGCTTCGAACCAGTGGGCGCCCTGATCGTTGAAGTAATCGGCGAGCTTGCCCTTCGCCGGCCGGAACAGGCCCTCGATCATCCCGAGCAGGAGAATCTGGGCTCCGGTTTCCGGCCGCATCACGTCGTCGGGGCGGTCGAAAAGGCCGTCGCCTAGTCCGAGCCGCTGCCCCATCTTCTTGTAATTGTCGCCGTGCGTGAGCTGCACGTATCCGCGCCCGTAGTAGGAGTTTCCGTTCGGCTGCCGCGCGGCGTAGTTGGCGATCCCCTGGCGCCGGCAATAGTCCGTCACATGCGCGACGGCTTCGGCGTCGGTTTCCTTGAAGCCTTCGCGCACCGGGAGCATCTTCCCGCCGGTCTCGTGCCAGGCGGTCGCGAGCGCGTATGCTGGCCAGGCGAGGTTGCCGCCTCCTCCAATCTTTTCCCATATGTCGAACACGGCTTCGAACCCTGCCCTGCGGCTGTTGTCCATTTTGTTCCCGAACACCGCGTCACTTGGGAAGTGCTGCGCAAAGTGTTGGCGGTCGACCTTTTCGTTCGGCATCTGCATCTCCAAGAAGGTTACATCGGTTGGATTCTCTACGTCGTTCCGCGGACCCCTCACGGCTGAATCTTCTCGACGATCGGCTCGGCGGCCGTATCGGCCTTGTCGCCGCCGACCGCCTGCTCACCCCTGCGCAGGAGGTTGGGCACCAGGCTCTCGCTGAAGCCGGCGAGGAAAGCGAGGATCAGATACATCGCCATGCCCGGCTGCAAAGGCGGCAGTCCCGACGCGTTCTGCGTGCTCGTCTGCTCGGGGAGCTGGCCGAAGGTCGGATTGATCAGCGTGGAGTCGAGCGCGAGCCCGACCACCCAGGCGCCGATCACGCCGATGAAGATTCGCGTCGATCCGGCATAGATGTGCTCCCAGCCCTTGAGATCGAGGTTCACGTCGATCGATCGCACCCCGATCATGACGGAGAGAAACGCGCCGAGCCCTCCCATCGCGCCGAACAGCGCATAGTGCGGGATGGCCTGGACATGTTCGGGCAAGAGCGGAAAGAGCGTCGCGGCGATGAGCACGAGAATCGCTTCGATCGCTGCGAAGGCCCCGAGATTCGCGAAGATGAACTTACGCCGATAGCTGCTCTTCACGAGGCTCCGGAGCCGCGCATCGACGCGCGCGAGCACTTGTTTCGGCTTTTCCGAGCGCTTCTCTCCGTCGTCCTCGAACGCATCGGCGAGGGCCCAGGCGATTTCGCGCGCCGCCCGCTTCTTCTCCTTGTCCGACAGTGCGCGGTGGGAGCGCAGCTCCTCGATGCTGGCGCGGAGGCCACCAAGGTCGGCGATCCGCCTGCGAAGCGTCTTGGCGGCCGGATAGTCGTCGGGCAGCTTGTAGCGGACCTGACCGTCGGCCTGATAGATAACGAAGCGGTCGGTGACCCAGAAGATGTCCTCAATCTTCGAGTCCCCGTCGTCTTTGTCGCCGCGCTTCAGGTTCCACTCCACTTTCGCGCTGGGCGGCGCCTTCGCGCCCGGCCGCGCCTTCGCGCCAGGCCGGGGCTTGGCATCGGGCCGCGCCTTCGCGTCAGGCCGCGCCTCTGCAGCAGGCCGAGCCTCTCCGTTGTACTGCTGGGCCGGCGGTGGCGTCCCTGCGTTCGCGGTGGTTTCGGTTTTCGTCTCTGTGGCTGGCATGATCCCCTCCCCAGGCGACTCGTCGAGATCGGCGAGCGCAGTATCAGCGGCCGGTGCCGGGTGAGGATTTCCTTCGCCGCGTCCTCCGCGGACGCCTCACGCGGGCGCAATCGGCCGCTCGACTACAGATTGTTGCGCGTTCCCCGTCGCCCGGATGTGGCAAAACGCACAGCAGCGGCTTGACCGGCCGCGTCCCTCCCCTTGCGGGGAGGGAAAAGCGGCAGCCCATTGCCGCCCGCTCCTGTTGGGCCCAAAAACGCGATCGTCGCCGCCGGAACCGATTCGAGAACCGCTTGGCCCACATCGTCCCCGTATTCGCGCTGCTCGTCTCGACGGCGTTTCTGCTCGCGGGGAATGGCCTGCACGGGTTGCTGCTGCCGCTTTCCGGCGCGCATGCGGGATTTTCGACGACCGAACTCGGCCTCCTTGGCACCGGCTGGGCGGCCGGCTTCATCGCCGGCTGCCTGACTGCGCCGATCGTCGTCCGCCGCGTCGGACATATCCGCGCCTTCGCCTGTTCGGCGGCCTGCGCCGCGGCGATCATTCTCCTCAACGGCCTCATCATCGAGCCGGTCGCCTGGGTGCTGCTCCGCGTCGGCTCCGGCTTCTTCATCGCCGGCGCCTTCATGATCCTGGAGAGCTGGCTGAACGAGCGCTCCACCAACGAGAGCCGCGGCACCATTTTTGCGGTCTATCTGATGATCTCCTATCTCGGGATCACCATCGGCCAGCTCGGCGTCGGCCTCGGCGATCCCGGCGCCACGACGCTGTTCATGGCTGGGGCCGTCGTCTACTGCCTGGCCGTGCTGCCGACGGCGCTCTCGACCGCCGCGTCGCCGCAGCCGCTGACGCGGGTCAGGATCGACCTCAAGCGGCTCTTCTCCAACTCGCCGGTCGCGTTCCTGACCGTGCTCCTCGTCGGCGTCGTCAACGGCGCCTTCGGCACGCTCGCCGCGGTATGGGGCCTCGGCATCGGCTTGAGCACGCCGGCGATCGCGCTTCTCGTGTCGATGACGGTTGTTTGCGGGGCGCTGACGCAGGTCCCGGCCGGACGCATCTCCGACAAGCTCGACCGCCGGCACGTGATCATCGCCGCGGCGATCGGCGCCGCGCTGACCGGGCTCGTCATCTTCGCGGTGAAGCCGCACGCGCCCAACGTGGTGCTGCCGCTCGTCGCCATCTACGGCGGGCTCGCCTACCCGCTCTACGGCCTCGCCGTCGCGCACGCCAACGACTACGCCGACCCGAGCGACTTCGTCACCGTTTCGGGCGGGCTCTTGCTCCTCTACGGCGTCGGCACCATGATCGGGCCGATCGCGGCGAGCGGGCTCATGACCGTGCTCGGGCCCGAGGCGCTTTTCATCGCCACCGCGAGCGGCCACGTCGTCATCGCCGCCTACGCCTACTACCGCACGACGAAGCGCGCGCCCATTCCGGAAAGCGTGCGCGAGGCGTTCCAGCCCGTGCCCGCCGCGCGCGGCCTGACGCCCGAGAGCGCCTCGCTCGACCCGCGCGCCGAGGATGCGACCGTCATCGACCGCGAGCCGGCGCAGGTCGGGAAGTAGGAGATCGGCCATGCCCGGCATAGACGAAAGCCGCCCGTTCATCCCGGTCCGCATCGCCGTGCTGACGGTGTCGGATTCGCGCGCGCTCGAAAACGACAAGTCCGGCGACACGCTCGCCTCCCGCATCAAGGAGGCCGGCCACGTGCTCGCGGCGCGAAAAATCGTGCGCGACGAGCCGGAGGAAATCCGCACGGCGGTGAAGGAGTGGATCGCCGATCCCGGCATCGACGTGGTCATCACCACCGGCGGCACCGGCTTCACCGGCCGCGACGTGACGCCGGAGGCGCTCGAGCCCATCTTCGAGAAGCGCATGGACGGCTTCTCGGAGGTCTTCCACCGCATCTCCTACGACAAGATCGGCACCTCGACGATCCAGTCGCGCGCAACCGGTGGCGTTGCCGGCGCGACATACATCTTCGTGCTCCCCGGCTCGCCGGGCGCCTGCCGCGACGCCTGGGACGGCATTCTGAAGGCGCAGCTCGACTACCGGCACCGGCCCTGCAATTTCGTAGAAATCATGCCGCGGCTCGACGAGCATCTCCGCCGCGGCGCGGCAAAGGCCTGACGAAGCCATGGCGGTGCGCCGGGTTGGCTTTGTGGGCATGCGCAGCGAACGGCTCGAGGAGACTGCAAAGCTGTTCCGCGACGTGATCGGCGCGCGCGTCACGCGGCAGACCAGTGACCTGGTCGGCTTCGAGCTCACCGACGGAACGGTGCTCGAGCTCTATGGACCGGGCGACCGCTTCCACGCCTTCTTCACCACCGGGCCCGTGGTGGGATTCCGCGTCGACGATTTCGACGCGACGCGCCAAGCCATGATCGCAGCCGGCGTTCGTTTCATCGGCGACATCCAGCACGCCGATGGCGAAAGCTGGCAGCACTTCTACTGTCCCGACGGCACGGTCGCGGAGATCATGGGTCCGGGGAAGCCGCCGGCGAAGCCCCGCACCAAGATGAGATCGAGCCGTGAGAACCGGCGGCGCGGCGCAGCGAAAAGCTAATGGCCGCTCAGAGCGCGCCGACGATCTTCTTGTATGCGCTTTCGGAGAACGCCTTCAGCGAGGTGCTGCGCACGTTGCCCTGCGAGCCGATCGTCAGCAGGTACTTCGCCATCGACTCGTCGTCGGGCGCCTCGAACGCCACTACCATGTCGTAGGCGCCGATCGTCAGGTTGAAGTCGGTCATCTTGCATCCGAATTTCTTGCCGGCGTCGCGGACGGCGGCGAGCCGCTTCGGCGAATCCTTGATGCCGCGGATTCCCTGATCGGTCCAGTTCACGAGCACGATGTACTTGTTCATCGGTTCCTCCCCCGCATTCGGTGGTGATGCGCGTTCCTATCGGCGCTATTCTTACGCGAGGTGACCCCGGATGTCCGCTTCGTTCTTTCCGCGCCTGACCCGCCGCTCGCTCCTCGCCGGCGCGGGGATTGCCGCGGCCTCCGCGCTTCCCTGGCCGCGATCCGCTCGCGCCGCGCTGGTCACGGAGGTCAAGCT
>JBOHKB010000411.1:0-7837 GCA_050728815.1 Propylenella sp. | reverse complement strand
TCTTCAACTCGATCGCCGGCAAGGGCCAGACGCCGTTCGCGAAGAACTTCGGGGCGACTTACAACGATCCGCAGGGACCGTGGATTCCGCTCTTCCGCGACGCGGTGTTCGGCGACGCAAGCAAGATCGACGAGCACAACGAAGCGATCACCGAATCGCTTAGTCAGTAGTAGACTTGCGTGTGGCGGGGCCTCTCGCGGCCCCGCCGCGCGACAGGACTAATCGACCGGTATCTGCGTGGCAACGACTGCGGCGACCGTCGGCCCGCCGGGACGCGCGTCCGCCCAACGCGCCGCCTGGTGGAGAACGCGGCAATTGCTCGGCATCGCCTATGCGGCGCCGACGCTCGTTTTCGTCGCGGTGTTCTTCGTCACCCCGCTCCTCCTCGTCATCCGGATGTCGCTGAACAAGTGGCCGCTGCTTTCCGGCGATCAGGGCCTGAACTTCCCAAAAAACTTCGTCTCCATCACCACCAACCGGCTCTTCATGCCGGCCGTCGTCTTCACGATCGAATATACGGTCCTCGTCACCGTGCTCCTGGTTGGGCTGGGATTGATTCTCGCCCTCCTCGTTCAGGGAACGGGCAGGTGGGTTGGCGCGCTCCGCACCGTGTTTCTGCTGCCGGTCGCCCTTGGCTTGGCGTCCGCGTCGCTGCTCTTCTGGGGCTTCTATTCGCCCACGATCGGTCCGATCAGTCCGATGCTGCAGGAGATCGGCCTGATCGACACGCCGGTCTCGTTTCTCAGAACGCCGCTCAGCGCGCTTCTTTCCACCACGTTCCTGATCGTGTGGAAGTTCGCCGGTTTCTACATGCTCATCTTCCTGGTCGGGCTGCAGGGAATCCCGGACGAGGTTTACGAGGCCGCCGCGCTCGACGGCGCCAGCCGCAGGCAGGTTTTTTGGCACGTCACGCTGCCGCTGCTCAGGCCGTCGCTTGCGCTATCCCTGATCCTCTGCGTAACCGGCTCGCTGCTCGCCTTCGACCAGTTCTTCATCCTGACCAAGGGAGGCCCTGATAACAGCACCGTAACAGTCGTCCAGCTGATCTACCGCGAGGCTTTCCAGCGGCAGAACCTCGGCACTGCCGCGGCAATATCCATCATCGTCCTGGTGGCGCTGCTGCTGCTCAACGCCTTCCAGATCCGCACGCTGCGCGGACCGCAACGAGCCTGAGACGAACGCATGCGCGAAACCGGGCTCGGCCGCACCCCCTTCCACGTCGTGACCGGCGGGCTCGCGATCATCTTCCTGTTCCCGCTGGTGTGGAGCCTGGTGGCGTCGGTCAGCCCGCAGCCGAACACGGGGCAGGTGATCGGCTACGGCATCGGCAACTACCGCACGCTCTACAATTTCGGAGCGGGCCTCGAGCGCTTCACCTTCAACAGCGCCTTCGTGTCGTTCCTCACCGTCGCCGTCACGCTCGTCGTATCGACCCTCGGCGGCTATGCCTTCGCCAAGTTCAGGTTTCCCGGCCGGGACGCGCTGTTCCTGCTCACTTTGGCGATCCTGATGGTCCCTTACGCGACGCTGCTGATCCCGCTCTACGTTTTGCTCAACTACCTCGGGCTGCAGAACACGCTGACCGGCCTGAGCCTGGTGCTCGCGCTCTTCCAGCTTCCGTTCGCGACCTACATGATGCGCATTTCCTTCGAGGCCGTGCCGAACGAGCTTGAGGAATCGGCGTTGGTCGATGGATGCGGCCCGTTGAGCGTCTTGGTGCGCATCCTGCTCCCCCTCGTTCGGCCCGGATTGATAACCGTTGGCCTCTTCGCGTTCCTGGCCGCGTGGAACGATTTCTTCGCCCCGCTGATCCTGATCAGCGACAGCGCCAAGCAGCCGCTGCCGCTTGCCGTTGCGAACCTCCGCCAGCAGACGATGGGCGCCATCGACTACGGCGCCACGGAAGCCGGCGTCGTCGTCATGGCACTCCCCTGCCTCCTCCTCTTCCTGCTCCTGCAGCGCCATTACGTGCGGGGCTTCACCTCCGGTGCCGTTAAAGGCTGATGGAGGAACGCCAAGCCCTTGCGTTCCCGTTTGCGCCGCCACGGGAGAAACTGCGATATTCCCGGAGCGAATCTGGAGCTTTGGATGGCCGAAGAGGCCGATTTTCTCACTCTGATCGATGACGAGGAGGCGCTGCCCGGGCATCCGCCGGCGCCAAGCTGGAAGGTCGCCGTCGTCGATGACGACCCGGCAGTCCATACCGGCACGCGCTTCGCGCTGCAGGACTTTCAGCTACAGGGCCGCCAGTTGAGGCTCCTGTCGGCGCGCTCCGCTGCGGAGGCGCGCGAGCTTTTTCGCGTCAACCCCGACATGGCCGTCATCCTTCTCGACGTGGTGATGGAGACGGAGGGCGCCGGGCTCGAGCTGGTCGAGTACGTGCGCGAGGAGCTGAAGAACGAGACGGTGCGCATCATCCTGCGCACCGGCCAGCCCGGCCAGGCGCCGGAGCGGCGTGTCATCGTCGACTACGACATCAACGACTACAAGGCCAAAACCGAGCTGACCGCCGAAAAGCTGTTCACGGCGCTGACGGCGGCGCTTCGGAGCTACGAGCAGCTCTTGAGGCTGGTAGAGACGCGGCGCGGGCTGGAGATCATCATCGACGCCGCTGCGACGCTCTTCGATCAGCGCTCGCTGCAGCGCCTGGCTGAGGGGGTGCTGACGCAGCTTGCCTCGCTGGTGGATGTGGAATGCGCCGGCATCCTGGTTCTGCGCGAGGCCGACAGTCCGATCCGGCTGACGGTGCTCGCCGGTTCGGGCAGCTATCGCCACTACGCCGCCGAAGATCCGCATCCGCTCGAAACGGAACTACAGGAACTGATCCACACCGCTCTGGAGCGGCGCCGGCACGATTTCCCGGAGGGCCGCACTGTCCTCTATATGGGCACCAGTAGCGGCCGCGAACTGGTCGCGCTGATGGATTGCAGCAAAGAGCTCTCCGACACCGACAAGGCGCTTTTGGCGATCTTTTGCAGCCGGCTCGCCGCCGCCTTTGACAACGCCACGCTCTACGAGCGGCTTGAGCGCGCGAATGCGCGGCTGGAGGAGAAGGTGGCGCGACGCACCGCGCAGCTTACCGCCGCCAAGGAGCGGCTGGAGAACCAGAGCGAGCGGCTGAAACGCGCCAACGCCTTCAAGAGCGAAGTGCTCGGCACCGTCGCCCATGACCTCAAGAATCCGCTCGGCGTCATCCTCGGCCGCACGGAAATGCTGAACGAAGTGCTTTCCATGTCGCCGCTCCCGGAGGAGGTTGCGCGCGGCCAGATCGAGCACATCCGCCAGACCGCGCGGCGGCTGACCGACATGGTGGAAGAGCTGATCGCCAATGCGCGCGCCGACGCTGTGGACATTTCCATGCGCGGCTACCGGCTCGATTTCGGCCTGCTCGTCGCGGAGGTGTCGGAGAGCAACCGCAAGCTCGCCGCCGCCAAGGACCAGGGGCTGGTAGTCGCAGTCGAGCCAGATCTCACGGTCAAGGGCGATACCGAACGGCTGCGCGAGGCGGTCGACAACCTCGTGAGCAATGCGGTCAAGTACAGCCCAGTCGGCGGCCGGATCGAAGTCTACGCGCGGCGGGAAGGCGACGAAGTAGTGGCGCGCGTCTCCGACCAGGGGCCTGGCCTTTCGCCGGAGGACACCGACCGGGTGTTCGGCCGCTTCCAGCGGCTTTCGGCCAAGCCGACCGGGGGAGAAAGCTCAACGGGCCTCGGGCTTTCCATTGCCAAGCGCATCATCGACCTTCACAATGGCCGCATCTTCGTGGTGAGTCCGGGAGACCTTGGCGGCGCGGTCTTTGCGATCGCCCTGCCGCTGCTTGACGAGACGGACGGAGAATGAGCCAGCAGCAGAGCATTTTCGTCGTCGACGACGAGGCCGCCGCCCGCGACATGATCGGCGACTATCTCAAAATGCACGGGTTCGACGTGACGCTTTGCGACGGCGGGCCGACGCTCCGCGCCGCGGTCGAGAAGGCGAGGCCCGATCTCGTCGTCCTCGACCTGAACATGCCCGAGGAAGACGGGCTGTCGCTCATCCGGTTCCTGAAGCAGCGGGGCAATGTGCCGGTGATCATGCTGACGGCCACGGCAAGCCCGATAGACCGCGTGGTGGGACTGGAGCTCGGCGCCGACGACTACCTCGCCAAGCCCGCCGAGCTGCGCGAGCTTCTGGCGCGCGTCCGCTCGGTGCTTCGCCGTAGCGCCGCCGCGGCGGCCGGCGCGCCGGGCGAGCCCAACCGCACCGTTCGCATGGGCACAAAATTCCTCGACCTCGATGCACGCGCCTTGCGCGACGATGAGGGGAACGAGCATCCGCTCACCGCGTCGGAGTTCGGGCTGCTCAAGGCATTCGCCGAGAACCCGAAGCGCGTGTTGACGCGCGAGCGGCTGCTCGACCTCGCGCAGGCCCGCGACGCCGAGGCCTTCGACCGGGCGATCGACGTCAGAATCACCCGCATCCGCCGCAAGGTCGAACCGGACCCGGCGCACCCGCGCGTCATCAAGACGGTGCGCGGTGCCGGCTACGTTTTTTCACCAGACGAGCCGAAGGCTTAGCGGGCTTTTCTCCACCTCTGCCGGAGAGTGACGCGGAACTCCAGGAGCCGCTGCGGCGTTCGTCCGACGGGTGGATGCCATGCCGGGGCTACCCGCAGCGTGGCGTTCGACTGTTTCGTCGGCGGCTCTCGCAACGAAACAATTGGGGCCGCGACGAAACACTTTTCCGCTCGCCGCGAAAAACGGCGGAAAGGCTCTGACACTAGACAGCGAGGCGACGGACGAGCCCAGGGCAGGGGCTCTTGGAGGACGTGAGATGACCCGGTCGAAGAAGCTTTTCGCCGCTTTTGCGCTGGTTGGGATCGGCGGCGCGATCGCCGGGACCGTGGCAGCCCCCTTCAATCAGAGCGCCGCCGCCGGCTATTTCGAGGCGGATGTCGCATCGGCGCGCATCGAAGCGGCTTTTGCGCTCGTGACCCCGCAGATCGTCGGCCCGGCCGCGGTCGCCGCCGCGAAAGGCGACCTCCCGCCCGCGCCGGGCTGCACCGGTCAGACCTGGCCGAACATCAGCTCCGACTGCCTCGTGACCGCCGACGGCGCACGCCCCCCGAAGGCCCGGATGGTGACCGTCGGGCATCAATCGGGCGAAGCCGAAACCGTGCTCGTCCGGCTGCCGCTCGCGGAAATCGCGATGCGCTGAGCGCGGGTTCTCCCCGACGGGAGGTTCGGCCCCGAAATGCTTCAGCGTCCCGCCGCGCCGGATCCGCCCGCCGTACGGCGCGAACCTCGCCCCCTCCCGCCGCCCTCTGTTAGGATCGGCCGACCCCGGGAGCGGGGCCCCGGCTCGGATGGCGGGATGCGGATCACCTATCGGGTGCTGCTGGTCGGAGGAATTCCGATCACAGTCGCGGCGGCCATAGCGCTCGCCGCTTTTGTGCTTCTGAACGAGGCCGACAGGGCGCGCACCGGCGCCGTGCTCGCCGGCACGATCTACCGCAATCTGCTCTCCGCCGGCACCGCCCGCGACGATTTCCTGGAGACGACGCGCGGCGACCGCTCGCAGTTCTACGAGCTGTTCCGCACGCATGCAGAGCAGGCGCGCTTCGACCTCAGGCACCTCGCCGGGATCGTGCGCGAGCGCGAGCACGTAACGGCGGTCGAGGAAGCGGCGGACGCGCTGCAGCGCTACTACGACGACATGCGGCGGCTGCTCGACGTGACCGTGCGCAACGATCAGCTCGTCGGCAGCATGGCCGCGCGCACCGAGAGCCTCGTCACAATGACGGACGAAGCGCGCGAGCGCCAGCACCGCTCAAACGCCGACGTGGTGGCGTCGCTCGCCGAAGGCGATCGCCAGCTCAGGGTCGCCCGCGAGATCGTCGATAGGGCGCACGAATTCTCCGCCGCCATCGCGGCGGTCCAGCTCTTTCGCGCAACGTCGGAGAATCCCTCGCCGGACGAACCGAGCGCCGCCGACCGCTTCAGCTTCGAGCTCGGCCGGATGCGGAGCGCCGGTGCAAGGCTGAGCGAGGCGCTCGAGGCCGCCGGCCGCGATGAGCCGCGGCGCGAGCTGGCCCGCCTGCTCGTCTCCTACGAGATGAGCATGTCGCCGACGCCCGACTCGGCGCTTGCCGGCGGGGCGGGGGGCGACTCCGCCGCCGGGCGCGTACTCTCAGACTGGATCGAGCGGCTAATCAAGATCAACTCCACCGAGCAGCGCGCGCTGCACGATCAGGTCGCCGAGCTTCTGACTTATTCGGTGAAGTCCGCCGAGACGGAGCAGGCGACGCAGGAGATAGCGATCGAGGCGCTGACGCGGAGCAGTCGCACCGCCGCGGCCCTTGCCATCCGCGATCCGGAGGCGGTCAAGCGCATCTACGAGGAAAGCAGCGGGCTCGGCGAAACGGTGGCTGCGCTGCCGATCTCGCCGCTCATCCAGTCGGAGATGGTGGACGCGATCGACCAGTGGCGGGAGGGCCTTGCCACGACCATCGACGGCCTCACCGAGCAGAACCGTATTCTTCGGGAGATGGACGCGACCACGCGGCGCATGATCGAGCGCGCGCGGCTTCTGAACGAGACGCTCACCCGAAACGCCGAGCGAATCAGCGCCCTCGTCCGCAACATCCTGATCCTCGGGGCGGCGGTCGGCCTGCTGCTCGGCTCGTTCACGGCGCTCGCCGTCGCCCGCTCCATCACCCGGCCGCTCAGGCGGCTGCAGCAGAGCATGATGCAGCTCGCCGAGGATTCCCGCTCGGGCCTCGTCGGCGATTTCGACCGCCGCGACGAGCTGGGCGACATGGCTCGCGCCACTAACGTCTTCATCACCGAGATCGGCCGGCGCGAGCAGGCGCTCCGAAAATCGAAGGAACGCGCCGACGCGGCGCTCGCGGAGCTGCAGCAGACGCAGACCGACCTCATCCAAGCGGAGAAGCTCGCCTCGCTCGGCCAACTCGTCGCGGGCGTCGCGCACGAGATCAACACGCCGCTCGGCATCGCGCTCACCACCGCAACGCTCCTCGGCGACGAGTCGAAGCGTTTCGTGGAGGCCGCCGAAGGCGGCAAGCTCCAGCGCTCGGTGCTGAAGCGCTTCACCGACCGGATGAGCGAGGGAACGCAACTCCTCTTCGCCAACCTCACGCGCGCCGCCGACCTGGTGCACAGCTTCAAGCAGGTCGCTGCCGACCAGGCGAGCGGCGAGCGCCGGCAGTTCCTCATGGACCGCTGGCTGCACGATTTGATGGTCAGCCTGAGCCCGGTGCTGAGAAAGACCAAGCACGAGGTCGCCATCGAGTGCCCGCCGGACGTGCACCTCGACACCTATCCGGGCGCGCTCGGGCAGGTGCTGACCAACCTGCTCACCAACGCGCTCACCCACGCTTACAAGGAGGGCGACGCGGGCCATCTGGAAATTCGCGTCAGCGAGCCGGCCGGCGACACCGTTCGCATCGTCTTCTCCGACGACGGCCGCGGCATCCCCGATGCGCATATCGGCAAGGTATTCGATCCGTTCTTCACCACCGGCCGCAGCACCGGCTCCACCGGCCTCGGCCTCCACATCGTCTACAATCTCGTGACCAGCCGCCTGCAGGGCCACGTCAGCCTCTACAGCAAGGTCGGCAAGGGCACGCGCTTCACCATCGACATACCGAAGGTCGTCACCGACGCCCGGCCCGACGCGGCGCCGGAGCGGCGTCTTCAGCTTGAGGGGGCATAGATCATGCGGATTGCGATAGCCGGCGCGCTCGCCGGCTTACTGGCTTTTTCGGCGGGCGCGGCGGAGGGAAAGACGCTCGTCTACTGCTCCGAGGGAAATCCCGAGTCGCTTAATCCGCAGACCA
>JBOHKB010000410.1:0-6483 GCA_050728815.1 Propylenella sp. | reverse complement strand
ATCAGGAACTGATCGTACGAAGACTTCTGAACCTCGATTAGGTTCGGCATCTCGGCGGCTTCGGTGATGTGCCCGAAGAACTTGCGGATGCGCCGCCGGCCGGAGAAGCTCACTTTCTTCGCACTTGTCGATCTTGCCATCTATCGTCCTCGCCAATCTGTTCGAGCGGCTGTCCGGAGAGCCGCACGCAAGGCGCATGCGGCTGTCGGGGCAGCCCGGGGCCTTGCGGCCGGTTGAGCCGGGCGCGGCGGACCCGCGCCCGGAGAGTCTTTCGAAAACGCCTACTTCAGCTCGACGGTCGCGCCGACATCCTCGAGCTTCTTCTTGATCTGCTCGGCTTCCGCCTTGGCGGCGGCTTCCTTCACGGTCTTCGGCGCGCCTTCCACGAGGTCCTTCGCCTCCTTCAGGCCGAGCCCGGTGATGGCGCGCACTTCCTTGATGACGTTGATCTTCTTGTCGCCAATGGCGGTGAGGACGACGTTGAACTCCGTCTTCTCCTCGACCTCCGCGGCAGCGGCGGCAGCGCCGCCGGCCGCCGCGACGGCCACCGGGGCGGCGGCCGAGACGCCCCATTTCTCTTCCAGGAGTTTCGAGAGCTCGGCCGCCTCCAGCACAGTCAGGCTGGAAAGGTCGTCCACGATTTTCGATAGATCAGCCATGATTTCGTTTCCTTGTCGGTTCGAACCTTTGTCTCAGGTCGCTCAAGATAAGCTTCAGGCAGCTTTGCCCGTGTCGGCATAGGCCGCGAACACCCGCGCAAGCTGCCCGGCGGGCGCCTGCAAGACGCCTGCGAGGCGGGTCGCCGGCGTGTTGATCATGCCGACGAGTTTCGCGCGCAGTTCATCGAGCGACGGCAACGTGGCGAGGGCTTGGACCCCCTTCGCGTCGAGGGTGGTCCGTCCCATGGCGCCGCCGAGAATGACGAGCTTCTCGTTCGTCTTGGCGAACTCGGCGGCGACCTTGGGGGCGGCGACGGGATCGTCCGAATAGGCGATGACCGTCGGTCCCTCGAACAGGTCGCTGATGTGTTCGACGTCCGTGTCCTTCAGGGCGAGCTTGACGAGGCGGTTCTTGGCGACCTTGAGGCTGGCCCCCGCGTCCCGCATGCGGCCCCGCAAGGCCGTAATCTGGGCGACGTTCAGGCCGGAATAGTGGGCCACCACCACGACCCCGGTGTTCGAAAACACCTGGTTGAGGTTGGCGACCGTTTCGCTTTTCTGCGCTCTATCCACTGCCTCTGTCCTCATCTGGCCCGGGATCGCTCGCGCAAAACCCAAGGGCCGTTTCGCGTTGCCGCCCGGCTTCCGAAGACGGAGGACGGGCGACGGTGACGCCTGTCCCCCGAGCTTCGTTGGAAGCGCGGGCCCCCGCTTCCCAAGGGAAGCGAAGGACGAGAGGTTCGAACCGGCGTGGAGCTTTCGCCCCAAGATCGGTTCCCGAACCCGTCTCATGCAGGCCCCAGAAGGGCTTAAGAGCCGAAGCTCACCTGCAATCTCGGACAGGACCGGACCGGACAGGCAAGCCTGCCGGCCCTGTTTCGCCCGCGCCGCTCGCGCGCCGTGGGCGAAACGCTTGCGCCCGGACCACGCAGGCCGGGCAAAACCATTCGCGAACTCAGCCCGCCGTCAGCGAGGCTGGATCGACGCGCACGCCCGGCCCCTGCGTGGAGGTCAGCGCGACGCGCTTCATATAGGTACCCTTGGCGCCGGACGGCTTCGCCCGCGAGACCGCATCGGCAAGCGCGCGGATGTTCTCGGCAAGCGCCGCCTCGCTGAAGGAGGCCTTGCCGACGCCTGCCTGCACGATCCCGGCCTTCTCGACACGGAACTCCACCGCGCCGCCCTTCGCATCCTTCACGGCCTTGGTCACATCGTTGGTGACGGTGCCGACCTTCGGATTGGGCATCATGCCGCGCGGCCCAAGAATCTTTCCGAGCCGGCCGACCAACGACATCATGTCGGGGGTCGCAATGCAGCGGTCGAAGTTGATCTCTCCCTTCTGCACCGACTCCACCAAATCCTCTGCGCCGACGACATCGGCCCCTGCCGCCTTCGCCTCGTCGGCCTTGACGCTGCGCGCGAACACGGCCACGCGCACCGAGCGTCCGGTGCCGTTCGGCAGGCTCACCACGCCGCGCACCATCTGGTCGGCGTGGCGCGGGTCGACGCCTAGGTTGAACGCCAACTCGACCGTCTCGTCGAACTTGGCGACAGCGCGCCCCTTCACCATCCGGATGGCGTCGCCAATCGGATAGAGCTTGTTGCGGTCGATGCCTTCGCGCGCCTTGCGCACGCGCTTTCCCACCTTGCTCATCGCCTAGCCCACCACTTCCAGGCCCATGGAGCGGGCCGAGCCTTCGACCATGCGCATCGCCGCCTCGACGTCGCGCGCATTAAGATCCTTCATCTTGTCCTCGGCGATCTTGCGCACCTGCTGCTTGGAGACCGTGCCGATCACCGCGCGCCCGGGCGTCTGCCCGCCCTTCTGCAGCCCCGCCGCCTTCTTCAGGAAATGCGACACCGGGGGCGTCCGCATCTCGAAGGTGAAGCTGCGGTCCGCGTAGATGGTGAGCACCACCGGGATCGGCGCACTTTTCTCCATGTCCTGCGAGGCGGCGTTAAACGCCTTGCAGAACTCCATGATGTTCAGACCGCGCTGGCCGAGCGCCGGCCCGATGGGCGGCGACGGATTGGCGGCTCCGGCGGGCACCTGCAGCTTCAGGTAGCCCGTGACTTTCTTCGCCATGACGCACTCCGTTCTGTTGCCCGCTCTCTACGGCGCGGCGTTTGCGCGTTCGTGGTGCGGCCAAGCGGCTGCCCGATGGCGCGGGCGGCCGGCCTTCCACGCGGTCAGACCTTCTCGACCTGGCCGTATTCGAGTTCGACGGGTGTCGCCCGTCCGAAAATGGACACGGCCACCTTGAGCCGCGCCCGCTCTTCGTCCACCTCCTCGACGTTCCCCTCGAAGGAGGCGAAAGGTCCGTCGGCGACGCGGATGCGCTCGCCGATCTCGAAACTCACCGACGGCTTCGGCCGCTCCACACCCTCCTGCACCTGCGCCATGATGCGCTCGGCCTCGGAGTCCGGGATCGGCGTCGGGCGGCTGTCGGCGCCCAAGAAACCCGTGACCTTCGGCGTATTCTTGATCAGGTGATACGCATCGTCGGTCATATCCATCTTCACCAGCACGTAGCCGGGGAAGAATTTCCGCTCCGAGTCGACCTTGCGGCCGCGCCGCATCTCCACGACCTTCTCGGTCGGCACCAGAATGTCATCGATCAGGTGGCCGAGCCCGGTGGCGGCCGCCTTCTCGCGAATGGAGTCCGCCACTTTCTTCTCAAAGTTCGAATAAGCGTGGACGATGTACCAGCGCTTCGTCATCCAGAGTTCCGCTATTTTACCGGCTCAACCGGTGCCGAGCATGAAGCCCACACCCCAGCTCATGATCTGGTCGGCGACGAAGAAGAAGATCGTCGCCAGGAACACCATGACGAACACCATCAGCGTCGTGATCGCAGTTTCGCGCCGGGTGGGCCACGTGACCTTGGCCCCCTCGGTGCGCACCTGCTGAATGAACTGAAACGGGTTTGTTCTAGCCATAACGCGAATTTGAAGGCGCGCGACAGGGTTCGCGCGCCTTCACGCCTCCCTACTTAAGCAAATTGCCCCCGCCGCGCAAGGGTGTTAGCGGGCTCGTTTTCACCTTCTTGCGAAGGCTGCAAAGGGTCCCGAAAAACACCCCAGAACCGTGGAAAATGGCAGGGGCAGAGGGACTCGAACCCCCGACCTACGGTTTTGGAGACCGTCGCTCTACCAACTGAGCTATACCCCTTTGGCGCGCCCGCGGTCCCCGCCGCAGACGCTGCGCGACGCGGATGTATCAACGCCGCCCCGCATCGGCAAGCGCCAACCGACCCCGTTCGCGCGCACGTTGCCGCCCGAGCCCGCAACGGGCGGTGAGCCGGCGGCGCAACCGGCCGGCTCGATCCCGCTGTTCGCATTGCGCTTCCGTTGTCACAATTCGTTGCGTTCCGACTGTCACAATGCGACGATGATTCCCTCCGACGGAGCTGTTTCCCGGGGCGGCGGCGACTTCGAAAAATTCGATGCCTGCAACGAGCTTTTTGGCGGTTGAGCGGCTGACGGTCGGCTACGGCGGCGCCCCTGTCCTGAACAGCGTGTCGCTCTCGGTGGACGAGGGCGATCTCGTGGCGCTCCTCGGCTCGTCGGGCTGCGGAAAGACGACCTTGCTCCGCGCGATCGCCGGCTTCGCCAAGCCCACGTCAGGCGCGATCAGCGTCGCCGGCCGCGACATCACGCTGCTCCCGCCCGACCGGCGCGGCATGGCGCTCGTCTTCCAGTCCTATGCGCTATGGCCGCACATGACGGCGCGCGAGAACGTCGGCTATGGGCTCAAGGTCCGGCGCGTGCCGCAGCAGACGGCATCCGCGAAGGTGGATTCGATTCTCGCCATGCTTGGCCTGGGGGGTTTCGGCGAGCGCAACGTGACCGCGCTCTCCGGCGGCCAGCGGCAGCGCGTGGCGCTCGGGCGCGCGCTCGCCATCGACCCGCGCATCCTGCTTCTCGACGAGCCTCTGTCCAACCTCGACGCCCGCATCCGGCAAAGCGTGCGCCACGAAATCCGCGCGCTACAGCGTCGCCTCGGCATCACCGCGATCCACGTTACCCACGACCGCGAGGAAGCGATGGTGATGGCCGACCGGATCGTCATCCTGAACAGCGGCCGGATCGAGCAGCAGGGTAAGCCCGAGGATGTCTACAACCGGCCGGAAAGCCCGTTCGTGGCGCGCTTCATGGGAGCCGAGAATGTCATTGAGCTTCATGCGCGGCTGGCGAACGGCCGCATCGAGATTCCCGCCGGTCCGGAAAACGAGCCGGCCACGTTCGTCCGGCCGGAGAAGGACGCGTTTCCGCGCGACGCGGCGGGCGATGTCGAGGTGACGGCGTTCTTCCGCAGCGAGGCGGCGGAGTTCGCGGCTGCCGGTCCGCGCGATGCGTCCGGACCCGATTCCAACGCGATCATGCTGACCGGCCGCGTCACGCAGGTGTCGTATCCGGGCGGTACTTGGCGGCACACCGTGGCTATCGGCGGGCGCGAAGTTCAGGTGGATTCGCCCACGCGCCACGAACCGGGCGTTCCAGTCAAGATCCGCCTGCCGTCCGAAGCGGTCTTCATTTTTCCGCGTTCGGCAGCGGCGGCGCAGCGCGAAGACGCGGAGGCGTCCGCCGACGAATTCGCCGAAGAGCCCGACAAGCGGGTCGCCTCGGCGCGGTAAAGCGTTCAACGAAGGGAGGAGTAACACATGGATAAGCGATTGAAGTTCCTGGGCGTGCTGGTTGCGGGCGCGCTCATTGCCGCCGCCGGTCCGGCCGTGGCGCAGAAGAAGCTTACGGTGATGACGGCCGGCGACCAGAACATGGTCGACTACATCAACGAATTCCTCGCGCCGAAATTCGAGGCGGAGAATCCCGGCGTCACGGTCGAGGCGATCGGCACCGGCCCCGGCGACGCCGGATCGCAGATGATCTACGAGCGCCTCGCCGCGCAGAAAGCAGCCGGCACGGCCACGACCGACGTCGACGTCGCCGTCGTGCATCAAAAAATGGCCGGCCAGATGGTGCAGGAGGATCTGCTCGCCAACTACCGCGGCGAGATCGAGACCGGCGACCTCGTGACCCGCGACACGGCCGACATGGCGCTCGGCACCGACGTGAAGGGCTACGTGATGCCGATGTTCCACAGTCAGACGGCGATCGCCTACAACCCGACGCTCGTTCCGAACCCGCCGAAGACTTATGACGAGCTGGTGGCGTGGGCGAAGGAGAATCCGGGCCAGTTCGGCTATAACGGCATCAAGGGGGGCATGTCCGGCGTGAGCTTCGTCATGGGCTGGATGTATGCCAAGACCGACGACGCACAGCAGCTGATGAACGGCCCGTTCGACGAGAGCGTGGAAGGCGATTGGGATCAGGCGCTCGCGGAGCTCAAGGACTTCAACGCCAACGCCGTGTTCACGCCCGGCAACGCCGGCACGCTCGACATGCTGAACCGCGGCGAGATCGCTATGGGGCCGGTCTGGGTCGACATGTTCTATACGTGGCAGGCCGACGGCCGCATGAGCCCCGACGTCAAGCTCGTCCTCATCGGACCAGGCATGCCCGGGCAGCCGATGTACTACATCGTCCCGGAGAACGCGCCGAACAAGGACCTCGCCGAGAAGTTCGTGGCGCTCGCGACGGGACCCGACGTGCAGGCCGAAGGCATCGTGAAGCGCTTCAACTGGTACCCCGGGATCGATGCCCAGCACGTGCAATCGAAGCTCGACCCGGAAACGTGGAACAAGCTTTTCACCGACGTGACGCCGGAGGACCTCGCGATGAAGGGCAAGCCCTTCCCGATCGCGCCCTACTTCGACGCGATCCTGGAAGCGTACGAGCGGAAGGCTCAGAACTGACGGCCTGA
>JBOHKB010000409.1:0-6995 GCA_050728815.1 Propylenella sp. | reverse complement strand
GCGCTTCCTTGTCAGTCGCGAGATTGGTGGTGCGCATCTCGCTGCCGAGCGCGATGCCCTTCGCAACGGCCGGCCGCGCCAGCATCATGTCTATCCAGCGCTTGACGTTCGGGAACTCGGCGATGTCAATTTCGCGCCGCTCGTAACCCTTGACCCAGCCGATCAGCGCCATGTCGGCGATCGAATATTCGTCGGCGACGAACTCGCGGCCTTCGAGCTGCTTGTTGAGGACGCCATAGAGCCGGTGCGATTCATCGCCGAAGCGCTTGATCGCGTAGGGCACCTTCTCCGGTGCGTAGTGGCGGAAATGATTGTCGTGTCCGAAGACGGGGCCGACGTTTGCGATCTGCCACGTCAGCCATTCCTCGACCGCGACGCGCTTGCGCTCGTCGACGGGATAGAAGCGCCCGAACTTGCGCCCGATGTAGAGCATGATCGCCGCCGACTCGAAGACGGAGATCGGCTTTCCGCCCGGACCTTCCGGGTCGAGGATCGCCGGCATGCGGTTGTTCGGCGACATCGCCAAGAACCCGGGCCTGAACTGTTCGCCCTTGCCGATGTTCACGTATTTGATCTCGTAGGGAACGCCGAGCTCCTCGAAGAGGATGGTGATCTTCCAGCCGTTCGGCGTCGGCCAGTAGTGAAGTTCTATCGGCTTGGTCTGCGTGTGAGCCATGGTTCTCCCCCCGTTGGACCTTGAGCCAGCGGTCAAATTCTAACACTTGGTCCCCTTCGACCGCAGCAGGGGTCAACCCAAAAGCGGACCCGACGTGTCGGCGCAATCCTGCGGGCGAGTAGCGTGATCAGGCAGGAACGTACGTCAGCCTAATCACGTCCTCGTCAACCAGATCATTGGCCACAAGGCGGAGCGGCGGCCGTGGGCCGGCAAAGAATGGCTTGCCGCGACCAAGCACGACGGGGTGGAAGTAGAGGCGATACTCGTCGATAAGACCAAGGTCGGTCAGGCTTCGCGCCAGGTCTGGTCCGGAAACTGCAATTTCCCCAACGAGCCGAGCCTTCAGCCCACGTATCACCGCATTGATGTCATCCTCGACAAGTGTGGCGTTGGGGCCGACCGACTTCAACGAGCGCGACACAACCCACTTCGGTTGGCGCCGCCACGCCGCCGCGAACTCGTGTTGCTCTGCACTCCACTCAGGACGGTCTTCATCAAAATAGCGCATGATCTCGTACATGCGGCGACCGTACAGACTGCCGGTCAGGTCGCGCACGTGCTCTATCCAGTGACGAAAGAGCGCGGGACCAGGCGCAAATGCCTGGTGGTCGACGTACCCGTCCAGGGACTGGTTCATTCCGAAGACGAGCTTTGCCATGCTACAATGTCTCCATGCCAGGTTCTTCAGAATAGCTTGAGCCGCTGTGACGCGGAAAGGAGGTCACAAACAGCACGCCGCTTTGTCGGTGTAACGAAAAACCAGAGGTCCGCTAACCACCCTGAACCGACTTCGCGACCGGGAACAGAGTGTCAGATTTTGACCACTTGCCGGCGAACCGTCCCGCCCGCAAGCCCGCCACAGAGACGTGAGTGGTCGACGGCAGAAAGACACGACGTATTCAGGTGCGTCGTTTGCCGTTCTGCCAGTTGCAGAACTCGCGCTCGATCCCCCCGCGGTAATGAAAGCCGTAGAAGCGGTGAGCGCGTACGAACAAGTCGCAGGTGACAGACCCAGCCGGGTTGTCCCCGCTTCGACGCGGTTTTGCGTCACGGTCTCCTCCTGATCTTGAGAAGGACTGGTGATGTTCTGCAAGCCCGCTAAAGAAGGGGCGCGCTGGGAGGAACACGTATTGCCGTCAGTCAGTAGACGGCGCGCGGGACACCACTTCTGACTTTATTCCACCTCGCGAATTCCGAGCAAGCCGGTTGTGCATACACAACGTTGCAAGTCAGAGTCGAGCGGCTTATGGTCAAAAGCACAACGAGGGGAGGGTGTCATGAAAGCAAAAACAGCCATCGCTGCGCTGCTGATAGCGTTCACGGCTGGGACCGCACTCGCACAAGATCACAAAAATTGGATCGGCCGATGGGTCAGCGATTGGAATGGTACGATCAATACCTCGATGACAATTAGGAGCGTGAATAATGCTGGGGAGGCAACCCTTACCTACCGATGGGAAGCCGCGCCGGCTTTCAACACTCCGGCGGGAAGCATCGATCAGACCGGAAGAATCAGAGGCGATACACTGACCTTCGGCAACCAGACCAGGTTCACGATGAAGATGCAGTCGAACGGCACCCTTTCCGCCTCCCGAAGTGCAGGAGGTCGGGG
This sequence comes from Propylenella sp., assembly GCA_050728815.1. Lineage (GTDB taxonomy): Bacteria > Pseudomonadota > Alphaproteobacteria > Rhizobiales > Afifellaceae > DASWJZ01. The sequence continues at coordinate 4,707 of JBOHKB010000409.1, read as the reverse complement.
AATCTTCAGGAAGCAGTGATGGCGGCGCCCGCGATCGATCCCCTATAGTACCGAAAACAAGACCGGGAGGACGAAATGAGATCGTTGGGGATTTTCGTCGCGCTGGTTCTTGCAGCTGGAGCGGCGGCAGCGGCCGAGCTGCCGGAAACCTTCAACACGTGCGGCAAGCTGCAGCGCGAGGTACAGGTGCCAAAGGCGGCTGAGGAAGGCGACATTCCGTGGATCGGCGTTTTCAGAGGGGAGTGGCAGGGCGGCATGGACCACGCCTTGGCAGTCTACGAGTACAAGAAATATCCTAACCGTGTGGAGGCCAAGGGCATCTACGCTATCGGCGAACTCAAGAAAGCCGCCGTGAACGCCCAATGTTGGGGTTTCACCGGCCGGATCGAAGACGACAAGCTGACGCTGGTCTTTCCGGGTGTCTCGACGGTCATCTACGAAATGGATGGCGACGTGCTCTCCGGCGAATACCGGATGGTAAACGGAGGAACGACGCCAGGCACCTTTAAGCGGCTGAAGTAAGAGAGCCCGCGCGAAAGGCGGGCTCCATGTCAATCGAGCGCGTACGGAGCGTCCCTGCGTTCGATCTCCTTGCGTTGAGTAGGTGAGCCTCTGAAACTCCGCAGCAACCGGCTCAGGCACTGCGGCGAAGGAGGGCAACGAAGAAGCCGTCGGTTGTGGAGCGGCGCGGAGTGAGAAGCAAAGCGTTTTCGGCGAGCGCTGCCGCTGGAGGCGCGACGCCCGGGAGCGCCGCTTCCCAGGCCTCGTCGGAGGGGACGCGGGCAAAGCCGGGATGCCCCAAGAGAAAAGCCGCGACGCGCTCCTCGTTCTCAGGCTTGAGCAGCGAGCAGGTGGCGTAGACGAGGATACCATCGGGTTTTACCGCGGGAGCGGCAGCGGCGAGCGCCGCGTCCTGTTCCGCGATCCGCCTAGCGAGCGCCTCCGGCGTCAAACGCCATTTCGCGTCCGGGCGGCGACGCCACACGCCGGTCCCTGCGCAGGGCGCGTCGACGAGCACGCGGTCCATGCGGCCGGCAAGGCCGGCAAGCGCGTCGGGCGCAGGCGAGAGCACCTGCACGTTGCGCGCGCCTGCCCGCTGCAGCCGCTCGAAGATCGGCGCGAGCCGGTTCTTGTCGAAATCGTAGGCGTAGACCTGGCCGCGGTTCTCCATCTTCGCGGCGATCGCCAGCGTCTTGCCGCCGGCGCCGGCGCAGATGTCGAGCACCTGCTCGCCGGGCTTCGCGCCGACCATCAACGCGCAGAGCTGGCTTGCCTCGTCCTGCACCTCGATGCGGCCACGGCGGAACGCCTCTTCCGCCTGGACGTTCGGGTGCCGGCGCGGGCCATCGGCAGGAGGGATGCGCAGCCCGACCGGCGAGAACGGCGTCGGCTCGACGCCGAGGCGATGAAGCTGCCGCGCGACCTTCTCGCGGCTCGTCTTCAACGTGTTGACGCGGAGGTCGAGCGGCGGACGCTCCGCGAGCGCAGCGCCTTCCTCTATCCAGTCGGCGCCGAACGTGGCCTCGAAGTGTGGCGCGAGCCATTCCGGCAGATCGGCGCGCACGTGATCGGGCGCATCGCCGAGCTTTGTGGTCTCGACGCGGCGGATCGTTTCCTCGGGAATGGGCTCGGGCGCGTGGGGATCGGCGCGAAACGCCTCATTCAACGCGCGCGGATCGTTGCCCCAGGAGAGAACCGCCGCACCGACGGCGAGATGCCACGGCGTTTCGCCGCCCATCCGCCAGGCGGAGGAAGCGCGGCGGCGGAGCGCGTCGTAGACGAGGTTGCCGATCGCGGCGCGGTCGCCCGATCCGGCGAAGCGGTGCGAGAGACCCCAATCCTTCAGCGCCTCGCTCGCCGGACGGTGGCGGGTCTCGATCTCGGCCAGCACTTCCGCAGCGGCGGCGATCAATCCCGGCAGGCGCATTCCGTCACGCCGCGATCACACGAGCCGCGAGAACGATCCACATCAGCGTCAGCACAACGAGGCCAAGCGCAAACGGGATGACGCGCTGCTCAACGCGGTTGTGGGTGAGGTGGATGGCGGTGTGCACGAGGCGCGTCGCCACATAGGCCCAGGCCAGAATGGTCATTAGCGCTCCAGTCGCTCCGAGATAGACTGCGACGCCGCAGAGCACGAAGAAGATCAGCGGCGTCTCGGCCTGGTTTCGAACGTTGTTGCCGACCTTGCGGGCGCTCTCGGGATAGGCCTCGTCGGAGAGCGCGACATCGCCGAGACGCACCCGACGCGAGCGGACCGCAGCGACCCGCATCGCCCCGAGCCGGACGTGGAGGAGCAAGGTCAGCAGCACCTGCGCGAGAACCGGGTAAAGGAGAGACATCCGGAGGGGCCTACACCGCGCCGGGGTAGTTCGGGCTCTCGCGCGTGATGGTGACGTCGTGCGCGTGGCTCTCGCGCCAGGCCGATCCGGAGATGCGGATGAACTCGGCCTTCTGGCGCAGCTCTTCGAGCGTCCGCGCCCCGACATAGCCCATCGCCGCGCGCAGGCCGCCCGCAAGCTGATGCAGGACGTTCGCCGCCGGGCCCTTGTAGGGCACCTGACCTTCCACGCCCTCCGGGACAAGTTTCAGCGTATCGCGGATCTCGGCCTGGAAATAGCGGTCGGCGGAGCCGCGCGCCATCGCACCGACCGAACCCATGCCGCGATAGGCCTTGTACGAGCGGCCCTGGTAGAGATAGACCTCGCCCGGACTTTCTTCCGTGCCCGCCAAGAGCCCGCCGACCATCGCGGCGGACGCGCCGGCGGCGAGCGCCTTGGCGAGGTCGCCGGAATACTTGATGCCGCCATCGGCGATCACCGGCACGCCGGCTGAATCGGCGGCGGCGACAGCGTCGATCAGCGCCGTCAGCTGCGGCACGCCGACGCCGGCGATGACGCGCGTGGTGCAGATGGAGCCCGGCCCGATGCCGACCTTGATCGCGTCGGCGCCCATGTCGATCAGCGCGCGCGCCGCCTCGCCGGTCGCGACGTTGCCGGCGATCACCTGCGTTTCGTTCGACAGCCTTTTCACCGCGGCGACCGTCTGAAGCACCATCTCCGAATGGCCGTGGGCGGTGTCGACGACGATCACATAGGCGCCGGCATCGAGCAGCCGATCTGTGCGGGCGACGCCCCTGTCGCCGACCGCGGTCGCCGCGGCGACGCGGAGGCGGCCCTGGTCGTCCTTGCAGGCAAACGGGTTGAGCTGCGCCTTCTCGATGTCCTTCACGGTGACGAGGCCGATGCAGTTCTCGTCGTCGTCGACGACGAGCAGCTTCTCGATCCGGTGCTGATGCAGCAGGCGCTTCGCCTCCTCCTGGCTCACGTTCTCCCGCACGCGGACGAGGTTCTTGCGCGTCATCAGCTCGGAGACGGGCTGCTTCGGGTCTGAGGCGAAGCGCACGTCGCGATTGGTGACGATGCCGACGAGCAGGCCGGTCGCCTGGCCGCCCTGCCCGCCGCCCTCCACTACAGGTATGCCGGAGATGCGATAGTCCTTCATCAGCTGCAGCGCGTCGGCGAGCGTCGCCTCCGGTCCGATGACGACCGGATTCACCACCATGCCGGACTCGAATTTCTTCACCTGCCGCACCTCTTCCGCCTGCTGGTCGGGGTCAAGGTTGCGGTGGATGACGCCAATGCCGCCGGCCTGCGCCATCGCGATCGCGAGCCGCGCCTCGGTGACGGTGTCCATCGCGGCGGAGAGGATCGGCAGGTTGAGCGAGATCGCGCGGGTGAGCTTTGTGGAGATGTCCGTCTCGGCGGGCAGCACCTCGGAGCGGCCGGGCCTGAGCAGCACGTCGTCAAAGGTGAGCGCTTCGCGGCCGGTGACGACGTCGATGATTTTGGCCATGCCAAGCCTCCGATAACGGGGGGCCGATTGCGGGCCGCGAAGGCCGCGTCAAGAGGGAATCGGCTCAGGGATTGGCGCGGGTCCTTAACACGGGCGGGGAAGGAAGCAAAACGATCAGGCGGCGGGCTCGCCGCGGAATCCCGTTGCGAGCAGGTAGAGTTCCGCGCTGTCGGCGCGGCTCGCTGCCGGCTTCACGTGCCGCACCTTGGCGAAATCGCGCTTCAGCGCCTTGAGCAACGTATCTTCCGTGCCGCCCTGGAACACCTTTGCCAGGAACGTCCCGCCGGGCCTCAGAGCTTCGCGGGCGAAGTCCGCGGCCGCCTCGCAAAGCGCCATCGTTCGGAGGTGATCGGTCGCCCTGTGGCCGGTTGTGGGCGCCGCCATGTCGGAGAGCAGGACGTCGGCCTTATCGCCGCCGAGCGCCTCGCGGATTAGGGCGGGCGCGTCCACGCCGAGGAAGTCGGTCTCGAGGAACGCGACGCCGGGAAGCGCGTCCATTTCCAGAAAGTCCACGGCGAGGACGAGCGGCCTCGCATCCGTGGAGCCGGTCCGCGCCGCAGCAACCTGCGACCAGCCGCCGGGCGCCGCGCCGAGATCGACGACGCGCGCTCCGGGCCGCAGCAGGCCGAAACGGTCGTCCATCTCGATCAGCTTGTAGGCGGCGCGCGAGCGGTAGCCTTCGCGCTTGGATCGCGCGACATAGGGATCGTTGAGCTGGCGCTCGAGCCAGCGCTGCGACGAAGCCTTGCGTCCGCGCGCCGTCTTCAGTCGCTGGCGCAGCTCGCGCTGGCCCGAGCCGCCCCGCGGCCGCTTCACTGGACGGCGCCCCGCGGCCGCTTCACTGGACGGCGG
>JBOHKB010000408.1:0-13129 GCA_050728815.1 Propylenella sp. | reverse complement strand
CGCCTGCAGCGCGCGCGTCGCGATCTGCTGCGGGGTCTGCCCGGCGACGATCGGCAGCGTCTCGACGCCGACCTGCTGGCCGAGTACGGCGAGCTGCTCCATCGCCGCGGGACGCCGTGTGTCGAGCGAGGCCATCAGCACCTTAAGCTTCTGCCGCTCGGCGACGCGCCTGGCGAGCTTGGCTGCGGTCGTCGTCTTGCCCGAGCCCTGAAGGCCGACGAGCATCAGCGGCACGGGGGCGGGGGCGTTGAGATCGACGGCGACGCCCTCCGAGCCGAGCATCTCGACCAGCTGGTCATGCACGATCTTCACGACCATCTGGCCGGGCTTCACTGAGCGGATGACTTCCACGCCGACGGCGCGTTCGCGCACGCGGTCGATGAATTCCTTCACGACCTCGAGCGAAACGTCGGCTTCGAGCAGCGCTCGGCGCACCTCGCGCAGCGCCTCGGCGACGTCATTCTCCGACAGCGCACCGCGGCCGGTGATCTTGTCGAAAATGCCGCTCAGTCGGTCGGACAGCGATTCGAACAATGAAACCTCAAACAGCTTTGCATCCGCGGGCGAACATCGCTGGCGGATGGTGACCTCCGGGTTCGAACGCCCCGGTCGGCGACTCGGTTACGGAACCGAACGGAATTTTGTGCCTCGCGGCTAGCGGAACAAGGGGCGGGAGTCAACAAATCCCAGCCGCTCGCAGCTTTCAGTGAACCGGGCGTCAAGATCGGAAGGATCGGCCCGCGCGGAGCGTCGACCGCAGCGCGCGCTCTAACATGGCGCGCCCAGCAGGGCTTTCGATCAATTCGCGCGCCTGCCGAATCCAGGGAGCGAATGTCGCACCGATCGCCCGCGTCGCTTGCCTGTCCTTCTGTCCCGCTGCCGGGCGGTCGATGCGGCGCCTTCGCGGTCGTTTGCCCTCGACCAGATCCATTGCGAGAGCGCCGATGAGCACCGCGACGGGAAGCGCGAAGCCAAGTACTGTCCCCAGGCTCGAATAACGTCGCCTACCGACCGCCTGGGCTCCGGAGATTTGCTCCCTCCGGCGAGCCGGCTCGAAAGCCGGTTCGGCTGCCGCGGAGGCGTGCTCGCGGCTTGCACCCAGGGTATCCGCCATCGTGGCGCCGCGGAGGCCCATCGGGCGCGGCGCGCCGGTCGTCGTGTCGACCGCGGTCTGGTGCTCCATCTCCGCGTTGAGCTCCGCGCCTGCGAGCAGGATAACGACGGAGAGCCACGTCCACATCATGAAGCCGATCACAGCGCCGAGCGAGCCGTAGGTGGCGTTGTAATCGGCGAAGTTGGCCAGGTACCAGGAGAAGAGGATCGAAGCGACGAGCCAAAGGACGGAGGCAATCACGCTTCCCCAGCTGACCCAGCTCCATTGCGCGCGTTCGCGGCTCGGGCCGAAACGGTAGAGCAGCGAGATGCCGAGCGCCGATATGACGATGAGCACCGGCCACCGCAGCAGCGAGATCAACGTCTCCTGGAATCCGCCGAGTCCCATGAAGGCGAGCATTGCGGGCACAACGCCGACTCCAACGATGAAGAGGATGCCGATGACGATGGCGCCGAGCGTGAAGGCGAGCGAGACGAGGTTGAGCCGGACGAAGCTCCGCTTCTCCTCCTCTTCATAGGCGACGTTGAGCGCCTCGAAAAGCGTCTTGATCCCGTTGTTCGCGCTCCACAGCGCGAAGAGCAGCCCGAAGATAAATCCGAAGGAGAGCGCCGCCTCGTTCTGGGCGGCAAGGCTTTCGAGCTGCGCGCGGATGAGATCAATGCCGCCCGAAGGCAGCACGCCGCCGAGGAACGCAATGTGATCCCCGATCGTCACCGGGTCGGCGACGAAGCCGTAAAGAGAAACGAAGGCGGCAAGCGCCGGGAACAGCGCGAGCAGGAGATAGAAGGTCGCGCCGGCGGCGATCAGGGTGAGCCGGTCGGCGACGAACTCGGCCTTGACCCGCCAGAAGATGTCCTTCCACCCCTGCCAGGTGAGTTCGAAAGGAGTTTCCGCCGCGCGCCCGCGGTCCGCCCCAAGGCGCATGTCGATGGTCGTCATTGAGGTCCAATCCCGCCGCGCCGCTTCGATGCGCATTTGAGAACAGGTCAGCGGCTGGAATGGTTCCGGAAGTACAGCTGTCGGGACCGGGTAGTAGAGGCGTCTAGCGGCGGAGCGCGAGTCGTGCGATCCGGCTGCGCAGGTTCGCCGGCAGTCTCAGCGCCAGCCGCTTCAGAGCCGGCCGCAGGCGGGCTGACCAGAGCGACGTGTAAAGCCGGGCGCGGAGCGAGAGCGGGAGTGAATAGTCGGCGACGGGCACAGCCTGGTCGGTCCAGGTGAACTTGTAGCGCACGGCCGGCATGAGGAAGTCGGCGACCGCAATGCCACGCTCGTGGCAGGAGCGGATCACCTCTTCGAGGTGAAGTTTTCCCGGGCTCGCTTCCTCGAATTCGGGCGCCCAGGTCGCGACATATGCGTAATAGCGGTTGTTGAACACGAAACCCCACTGGTCGGCGACGGGCCGCCCGTCGAGGGTGAGGCTCATCGCCATGACCGCAAGGCCGCTCGCCGGCTCGGCCAACGAGCGCGCGAACGCGCCGAAGGTCGGGTCGCGGAAGGCGCGCGAGGTGAGGCCGAGTTCTTCCAGCCAGCGCTCGCGCCCGGCATGGGCGCGCGCCACCAGCGCGTCGATTTCCGCGGGATCGGTCAGCACGCGATGAAGAAGCTCGCCGCCGCGCGCCAGCCGGTTCCTGGCGTTCCGCATGTTCTTGCGGGTCTTGGCGTTGATCGTGGCGTAGTAGGCCTTGAAGTCGGCGAAAGGTGTAAGGTCGACGAAGGGCGCTGCATCTTCGTTCGAGCGTATGGCGCCGCGTTCGGCGAGCAAGGCGGCGAGCGGGCTGTCGTCGCGGATCTTGAGCAGGCTGACGCCCTCGCATCCGGGAAGCCGAGAAGCGGCGTCGAGAAGCCGCGCGGCTGCGTTCTTCGGCGCGTCGGGAGCGAGCAGCACATCGGTGTATTGCTGGTAGGGCTCGCCGAAGCCGGTGGCGATCCTCGTCATGCCGAGGGCGACACGCTGCAGCGGGAGGAGGCCGACGAGTTTCCCGCGGTCGCGGAGCGTCACGACCAGCGGCTCGAATTTTTGGGCCGAGCGCTCATGATGATCGTAGACGGTGCGGCACCAGGCGGAGGACTGGAAGAGCGCCGGGCCGGCCGCGATGTCTTCGAGCTCCCGCCATTCCGGGAGGAGCGCGTCGAATGCCGCGCGATCGGCGACGACCGCGATGCCCGCGTCGAAGCGGGCGTGCTGGAGATGCGCCAAGCTTGCCCGCTCGGCGACGCGATGCACGCCCGAGCCGATCAGCGTGAGCGCCTCGGGGTTGGCAAGGTCCGAGAACATGGCGGGCTACCGCCCGAGCGCGTAGGCGGGGATGTCGCGGACACCGTCCGGCGCGGCCGGGTCGACGGCGAAGTCGATCAGCCGCTTGCGCTGGTGCAGCTTCTGCAGGCCGCTCTTCTTGGCAAGCGCGGCAAGCGCCGCCTTACCCCAGAACGAAGGACCGGAGATGGTCTTGGACAGGTTCTGCATTCCGAACGTGCGGCGCAGAATGCCGTTCGCGTAGTTGACAGCGTAGACGTTGCGGAGATCGTCCGCCCAGTGCTCGGTCGTCATCGAGACGTTCAGGCAGTCGTGGTTGACGACGCGATGCGGGCAGTTGAGCGGCCAGTAGAGCATCTCGCCCGCCTGAAGGTCGATCGCCTCGGCATAGTCGTCGAACCACGGCTCGTAGGGCATGCCGGTTTCGTGCGCTTCGCCGAGCACGACCTTTTCCATGTAAGGCTGCGAGAGGAATGGCGCCTTGTTGGGATAGACGTAGACGCGCTTCACCCCACGCATCTGCCAGAGCATCTGCCCCGGCACGTCGCAATGGTAGTAGACGTTGACCTTCGGCGAGGAGATCAGGAGCGTCATCGAGCGCTTGTAGGTCTTGAGGCCAGGCACGCGCGCTTCGAACTCGCCAAAGATATCGTCGAGGAGATCGGCGTAGGCCGGATCGGTTTCTCCGAGCTTGTGGATGTTGATCCAGATGTTGCCATTCTTGACGGCCGCGAGCGCTTCGGCGCCCGACAGGCCGGCGATCGCGCCCTCGCGCCGCGAGCGCGGATTGTGCGAGCGCCGGTCCATCGTGTTGACGTAGCAATGGTCGGCCGGGGTGTTCTCGATCAAGCGTGCGAGCGCATCGTCCGAGAAGAGCGGCGACTCCGCCAGCCGGTGCTTCAGATGCAGGATGTGCTCGCCGAACAGCGAGACGTGATGCGGTTGCCAGTCCGCAAGGATCGTCGACATGGGGGCCTCCTCGGACGATCGGGTTTTTGGGTGAGGAAGGCCATAACCGAACGAGCGCGAAACTCGGAAAAATTCAAGTTAAACGGTAAAGCCGAAGGGTAAAGACAGTAGTGAGCCCGGGCGCAGAACGGCGCCGCCGCGCGCGACTTGCGCGCTCATGCCGCCGCCGCTAGCAAGGTCGTTCCTCCGCGACCCTCCGCAGAATGGTGCAGCGCCATGACCTCCTACCGCCTCCTGCTTCTTCCCGGCGACGGGATCGGGCCCGAAACCATGGCTGAGGCGAAGGCGGTGATCGCCTTCATGAACGAAGCCGGGCTCGCCGCGATCGAGACTGAGGAGGATCTGGTCGGCGGCTCCTCCTACGACGCGCACGGGGTCTCGATCACCGATGCCGCGATGGCGAAGGCGCAGGCGGCGGACGCCGTTCTCTTTGCCGCGGTCGGCGGGCCGAAATGGGATTCCGTCCCTTACGAGCAGCGGCCCGAGGCGGGGCTGCTCAGGCTCAGGAAGGAACTCGTCGTCTTCGCCAATCTCAGGCCCGCGATCGTCTACCCGGCGCTCGCCGACGCCTCGTCGCTGAAGCGCGAGCTGGTCGAGGGCCTCGACATCCTGATCCTCCGCGAGCTGACCGGCGGCGTCTATTTCGGCGAGCCGAAGGAGATCCGCGACCTCGGCAACGGCCAGAAGCGCGCCATCGACACGCAGGTCTACGACACGTTCGAGATCGAGCGGATCGCGCGCGTCGCCTTCGACCTCGCCAAGACGCGACGCAACAAGGTCACGTCGATGGAGAAGCGGAACGTCATGAAGTCGGGCGTGCTCTGGCACGAGGTGGTCGACGATGTGCACAGGCGCGAATATCCGGAGGTCGAGCTGCAGCACATGCTCGCCGACGCCGGCGGCATGCAGCTTGTCCGCGCGCCGAAGCAGTTCGACGTGATCGTCACCGACAACCTTTTCGGCGACATGCTGTCCGACGTGGCGGCGATGCTGACCGGCTCGCTCGGCATGCTGCCGTCGGCGTCGCTTGGGAGCCCCGACCCGGTGACCGGCAAGCGAAAGGCACTTTACGAGCCGGTGCACGGCTCGGCGCCCGACATCGCCGGCAAGGGTGCGGCGAACCCGATCGCCATGATCGCCTCGCTCGGCATGTGCCTCCGCTATTCGTTCGGCTTGACGGCGCTCGCCGACAAACTCGACGCGGCGATCTCAGCCGCGCTCGCGCGGGGACTTAGGACCGCAGACATCTGGAGCGAGGGAACCAGAAGGGTCGGCACGAAGGAGATGGGCGCGGCGATCCTTGAGGAATTCCGCGCCCTGGCCTCCGGCTAAATCGATGCGGCCCATCGCCAGAACAGCGGGCAACGTCTCCTTAACGCGTGCAGCCGCCACACATTCGCTTGGTTTCAGCCATGTGCTATCGCTGATAGAATACCCTGATCCGGTCGGGAGGTTCTCATGGGCGAGCTTGCTGCATGGCTTCTTGGATTGGCGCTCGGCTTTACGGCGCGGCAGATGCCTCCGTCGCGCGGACTTTGGATCGGTGTGGCTGTGGCGGCGGTCGTTATCGGCAGTCTCGTGACGCTCGTGGCCGGCGAGCTGTGGAGCGAGCCCTGGCTCATCCTCTTCGATTTCGGTCAGGTGGCTGTTGCGACCGTCATCGGCGCATACGTTCTGCCGCGGTTCATCTCCCTGCTCGGTCGCCTGCGCAAGGTCATTTAGCCGGACTACTTTGACGGCAACGATTTGGATTCGTTGCATCTTTGCCGGCTCACACAGCCGCGGAGGCGGAACTTCCTTTTGCTCCATCTGTTGTCGCCGCAAGCGATTGGCGCTTCAAAGGAGCATTGCCATGAAGAAACTGCTTACCGCCGTAGCTTTCGCGGCGACCGTCGGTGCGGCGGGCTTTGCCAACGCCCAGAGCATCGAGTTCGGCCCGGGCGGCGTGCGCATCAACCCGCCTGGCTTCGAGGAGCCGTACCGCTACCGTGACCGGATCAGCGAGCGCGAGGCGATCCGCATCGCGCGGCGGAACGGCGTGCGCGAGGTGGAGTTCGTGGACCGCCGCCGCGATGTGTTCGAGGTCGAGGGCTTTGACCGCCGCGACCGGCGCATCGTCGTCGTGATCGACCGCCGCAGCGGCGACGTGCTCGACATCGATCGCAGCTAGAGGATTTGGACCTCCCCGCAAGGGGGTAGGTGGGAGCGCTCTCTGAGATCATGCGACCGGCCGGGCCCCGACCTGCTTGCACGCTCCGGCCCAAACATCCGTAACAAAGAGTAAAAAACGTTGATTGGCTAAGAATACGACCTGCCGGTAGCGTTGCCGGGAAAAGGGCAGGCGGCAAACGGATTCGGGGCACGCGAGCGCGCGCCGGTCTGTAGCCGACCTTCAGGGGGGCGACAGCGAGTACATGAATTCTGCGAAAGATCGCGGCCAGAGGACGCTCAAGGGGCGCGTGTCTCTGTCCGGCATCGGGGTCCATAGCGGCGCTCCGGTTTCAGTCACGCTCAGTCCGGCCGACGCCGGCAATGGCATATCCTTCCTCCGGGTGAACCTTCCGGACTCTCCCGACATCGAAATTCCAGCCCGCGCGGCCGCGGTCGGCTCGACCGAGCTGTGCACGGTGCTCGGCGATCCGATGGGGGCGTCGGTCGCGACCGTCGAGCATCTTCTCGCCGCGCTCGCCGGGCTCGGCATCGACAATTGCCTGATCGAGATCGACGGGCCGGAAGTGCCGGTGATGGATGGCAGCGCCCGCGACTTCGTCGAGGCGATCGACCGGGCCGGAACGGTCGCACAGAACGCGCCGAAGCGCATGCTGCGCATCGAGGAGCCGGTGCGCGTCGAGCTTGGTTCGGCGTTCGCGGAATTTCTCCCGAACGACCGCTGCCGCGTTGAGATCAGCATCGACTACGACTGCCCGGTGATCGGACGCCAGTCGCATGCGATCGACCTGACGCCCGAGAGCTTCCGCCGTGAGATCGCTACGGCTCGCACCTACGGCTACCTGCGCGACGTGGAGCGGCTGTGGGCAGCCGGGTTCGCGCTCGGCTCGTCGCTGGAAAACACCGTCGTCATCGGTGACGGGGTAGTGATCAACCCGGACGGCCTTCGCCATCCGGACGAGTTCGTCCGCCACAAGGTGCTCGACACGATCGGCGACCTTGCGCTGGCGGGCGCACCGATCCAGGGCCTCTATCGCTCGCACAAGGGCGGCCACAGGCTGAACGCCATGGCGCTTACCGCGCTCTTTGCGCGCGAAGACGCCTGGACGCTCGCGACCGCCTCGCCCGAGCGCGAACCGCGCGCCGAGAGCCGCGTCGAGCACGCGCCCGCTCTGATGACGGCGGCCGCCTTCGCACCGGAAGTGCGCTGACCGCGCTCCGATTTGCCGTATCCGGCCACAGCGCGGCCATCATTGAGTGCTGAACGGCCTTGCAACGCGCGCGGCCTCCGCTATGAAATCCGGGCCGCATTCGGACAGGATTCATGGGTCAGTTGAGCCATCCCGGTCGCCGACGCCGTCCGCTCGCCGCTCTCCTCGTCGCGCCGGTTCTGGTGATTGTCGTCGCCGGCTGCTTCGGGCGCGGCGACAAGACGGAGGAGGCGGTGAACGTCGCGCCGCCCGATCTTCTCTACAACGAGGCGCTCGCGCACCTTGAAGCGGGCGAGGCGCGCGACGCGGCCGAGAAATTCGAGACGATCGACAAGGAGCATCCGTATTCGGAGTATGCTCGGCGCTCGATGCTGATGTCGGCGTTCCTGAGTTTTCGCCGCGGCCAGTACCAGGACGCGGTCAACAGCGCCCAGCGCTACGTGACGCTCTTCCCCGCCAGCCCCGACGCGGCCTATGCCCAGTACCTGATCGGCGAATCCTATTTCCGCCAGATACCCGACGTGACGCGCGATCAGGATCTGTCGCGGAAGGCGATCGACGCGATGGGCGAGGTGGTGCGCAAATATCCGGAATCCGAATATGCCGCCGACGCCCGCCAGAAGATCGACGTGGCGCGCGACCAGATCGCGGGCAAGGAGATGCAGATCGGCCGCTACTACATGGAGCGGCGCGAGTATCTCGCCGGCGTGAACCGCTTCAAAGCGGTAGTAGAGGAGTATCAGACCACACGCCATGTCGAGGAAGCGCTGCTCCGGCTGACGGAGGCCTATCTCGCGCTCGGCATCGTACCGGAGGCGCAGACGGCGGCGGCGGTGCTCGGGCACAATTTCCCCGACAGCCAGTGGTACAAGGATAGCTACCGGCTGCTCGGCAAGGCCGGTGTTGTGCCTTCGGAGAACCAGGGCTCCTGGATTTCGCGCGCCTTCCGCGGCGGCGAAGAAGCCTGATAGATTCGCCGGCCATGCTGGCGAGTCTCGCAGTTCAGGACATCGTTTTGATCGAACGGCTCGGCATCGATTTCGATGCCGGGCTGACGGTGCTGACCGGCGAGACGGGTGCGGGGAAATCGATCCTGCTCGATGCGCTGTCGCTGGCGCTCGGTTCGCGCGGCGATGCCGGGCTGGTCCGCTCCGGCGCGGAGCGCGGGCAGGTGACGGCGATATTCGAGCCGCCCACGGATCATCCAGTCTTCGCTCTCCTGCGCGAGAACGATATCGAGGTCGAAAGTCCGCTCATTCTCCGGCGCGTGCAGGCGGCGGACGGCAAGACCCGAGCCTTCATCAACGATCGGCCCTGCAGCGCGTCGCTTCTGAAGGAGGTCGGCGCGTCGCTCGTGGAGCTGCATGGCCAGCACGACGATCGCGCGCTCGTCCGCGGGGAGGAGCATCGACGGCTCCTCGACGCCTTCGGGCGGCTGGAGCCCGATGTCGAGGAGGTGGCGCTGCGCCACCGGGCGCTGAAGGAGCTTGAAGGGGAGGCCGCGAAGCTCCGCGAGGCGCTGGAATCGTCCAGGCGCGAGGCGGATTACCTCAGCGCCTCGGTGAAGGAGCTTGAGGCGCTCGCCCCCGAGCCCGGCGAGGAGGCGGCGCTTGCCGAACGGCGGCAGTTCCTGATGCGGGCGGAGAAGGTCGCGACCGACCTCAACGAGGCGCAGGAGTTCCTGGGAGGCCTCGCCTCGCCGATCCCGGAGCTGGTGTCGTTGGCGCGGCGGCTGGAGCGGAAGTCGGCGGAGGCGCCGGGCCTCCTGGAGGGAACGGTGAGTGCACTCGGCGCGGCGCTCGACCATCTCGAAGAGGCGCGGCGTGGGCTTGAGGAAGCGGTCCGCCGTTCCGATTACGATCCCCATGAACTGGAGCGCTCGGAGGAGCGGCTGTTCGCGCTCCGCGCCCTGGCGCGCAAGCACCAGGTCGCCGCGGATGACCTGCCCGCCGTGGCTGCCGAATTCTCGGCGAAGCTCGCCGATATCGACCTCGGCGGCGAGCGGCTGAAGGTGCTCGAAGCCGCCGTGAAGGAGGCGCTCGGCGACTACCGAGCCGCCGCGCGCACGCTGTCGGAACGGCGCGCCGATGCCGGGGCGGCCCTGGAGACCGCGGTAAACGCCGAGCTGCCGGCGCTTCGGCTCGAAGCCGCGCGCTTCATCGTCGCGTGCGACGTGGATACGGATGTGGTCTCACCCGAGGGCTTCGACCGCATCGCCTTCCACGTACGCACTAATCCCGGCACTGAGCCTGGCCCGCTGATGAAGGTCGCCTCCGGCGGCGAGCTCTCGCGTTTTCTGCTCGCGCTCAAGGTTGCGCTAGCCGACCGCGGCTCCGCGCCGACGCTGATTTTCGACGAGATCGACGCCGGCGCCGGCGGCGCTGTCGCCGAGGCGATCGGCCGTCGTCTCGCGCGCCTCGCCGAGCGCGCGCAGGTGCTTTCCGTTACGCACGCGCCGCAAGTCGCCGCGCATGCCGGCCAGCACTTCCTCATCACCAAGGCGAAGACGAAGCGAGGCAAGAGCGTCGTCACCGAGGTGACGCCGATCGCTGAAGAGGCGCGGCGCGAGGAGATCGCCAGAATGCTGGCCGGCGAGACCATCTCCGATGAGGCCCGCGCCGCCGCAAAGAAGCTGATGACGGGGTAGGCCGGCCGCGACCACGCCCGGCCACACGGGCGCAGAGCGGTCAGTTCGCCGCGAAGCAGTAGAAGAGTCCGTCGCCGCCCGTTCCCTGCAGATCCGCCTGGCTGCAGCCGCTGCTCGGATGCGACGCGTTCCACGATTTCGACGGAGCGTCGTCGCGGAGACCCATGCGGTCGTGGTGGCCGACCATGGCGCTCCCTTCGCCGTTCAGCGTCCAGTTGCCGCAGGTGTTCTCGTTGGCGGTGCCGTCGGCATTGCTGCCGGTGAGGATGTCGTGGCGGTTGGGGCTGTCGCCTCGGCCGTTGACGGGGTCGCCCTTCTCTGTGAGCGCCATCTCCTTGCTGATGGCGTTGGCGTCGGAATGAAGCTCGTCAACGCTTCCCGCGATCACTTGTCCCTTGGCGTTCTGCCAGGGTCCCGCCCCGATCCGGTCGCGGGCGTTCTCGGAGCTGGTGCTGAGATAGGCGCGCCACATCTTTCCGTCCGCGCCGGCCGCCTCCGCCAGCGTTTGGCAATGCGCGTCGGCGCCAGCGAGACCGCCGAGATTGGCGCCGTCGCCCGGGCCGGCGCTGGTGATGAAGAACGACATTGCCTCCATCTGCGCAGCGGCAGGCGCAATGCCGGCTGCGACCAGCGCGATGGCGAAAACGAACGAGCGGGCTTCCTGCATGACATCCTCCCTGCTGATGCGATCGCGCATCAACGAGCCAAACCGGCGGAACACTCCGGGTCGAGGAAGGCCAAATTGGGCGCCTTTCGGAGGTCGCCGATCAAAGCTTCGTGTGACCGGCGAGAGCAGGCCGCCACGTACGGATCACGCGTTTCCGCCACGCAGCGCGCGGTCGAGGTCGGCGAAGAGATCGCCCACGTCCTCGATGCCGGTGGAGAGCCTGAGGAGATCGGGCGGGCACGGCGACCCCGGTCCCTCGATCGAGGCGCGGTGCTCGATCAGGCTTTCGACTCCGCCGAGCGACGTTGCGCGCCGCCAAAGCTCGACGCGCGCCGCAGCCGAAATCGCCGCCGGCTCGCCGCCCTTCACGCGGATGCTGAGCATGCCGCCGAACCCGCCTCGCATCTGCCGCCGCGCAACGTCGTGCCCGGGATGGCCGGTGAGGCCCGGATAGAGCACCTCGGCGACTGCCGGATGGGTCGAGAGTCTCTCCGCCAGTTCCATCGCCGAGGCGCTCGCGGCCTCCACCCGGAGCGGCAGGGTCCGCATGCCGCGAATGAGGAGGTATCCCTCCAGCGGTCCGAGAATCTGCCCGAGCATGGTGCGGTTCCGCCGGATGCGTTCCCACAGCGCGTCGGCTCTTGCCGTCGCCAGCGCCCCCGCAACCACGTCGGAATGGCCACCCAGATACTTGGTGGCGGCATGCATGACGATGTCGGCGTCATGCTCCAGCGGCCGCGTCAGCATGGGGGTGGCGGCGGTCGAGTCGACCGCAAGCGCCGCGCCCGCCGCATGCGCGATCCCGGCCACCGCCGCGATATCGGTGATCGACCAGAGCGGATTGGCCGGCGTCTCAATCCAGAAGAGCTTCGTCTGACCCGCTCGCACCGCCGCCTGCACCGCACCGGGGTCCGTCATGTCCACGAGATCGACGTTCAGGCCCCAGCGCGTGGCGTCGGTCATCAGCCAGTTGCGGAGCGACCAGTACATCACCTTGGGCGCAAGAACGTGGTCGCTGGGGGAGAGCGCGAGGAACAGCGCAGTCGCGGCCGCCATGCCGGAACCGAACACCATCGCGTCCGCGGTGCCCTCCAATGCCGCGATCACGGCTTCTGCCTCGCGCACCGTCGCATTGTCCGGCCGGCCGTAGCTGAAACCGCTGCGGTACTGGTTGTCCGGGTCGCGGATGAAGGTCGTCGCCACGTGGATCGACGGCACGACCGCGCGCGTCGCCTCATCGATGCGCCCGAGCGCCTGAGCCGCGAGGGTGCGGGTCGTCCAGCGGCGTCGGCCCTGTTCTTCGCTCATTCTCTTCAGGCTCCCTTTGGGAGAATCTCGACCTGCGATGCAATTCCAAGGCCAAAGTCCGTGTCGGCGCGCCCTTGGTTGACCGCGATCTCCGCGAGACCGTTGGAATTCTCGTACCAGAAGGCCGCACCGGCCGGGACGTCGCCGAAAGTCCGCGACCGTTCGAGCACGTGTCCGGCCGCACTGAGCCGCGCGCCGGCCGGGAGCATCGCCGCCCTCAACCCGGTCATCGCGTTGCCGTAGTGATCGACGTAGACGATTTCTGCGAGATCGTCCGGCCAGTCGGGCCGGCGGTCCGAGTCGTCTGCCCGTGGCCGGCCCGGCGGCGGCTCGCCGCGCGCGAGCATCGCGACGACGGGCGCGAAGAGGTCGCGGCCGTGGAAGCTCGCGGAGAGGCGCTCCGGCTTCCACTCGATGTCCCAGCGCCGCGCGTCCGCCACGCGGCGGTGCACCAGCTCAAAGAGCCCGTTGCCGGGACCGACGAACCAGCGGCGGTCGGCCTCAAGAATGATCGCCGGGCGCGGCCCGCCGACGCCTGGATCGACGACGCACAAAAACACCGTTCCGGCCGGGAACCCTTCGGCATAGGCGGCGAGCAGATAAGCGGATGCCTTGGCATTGCCCGCCGGCGCGTCGGCAAAAAGGTCGATGACGGGCATCGCTGGCGCCATTCGATGGAGCACGGCCTTCATCTGGCCGGTATAGGGACCGGTGAGCCCGAAGTCGGTGAAGAGCGCTATCACGGCGCGACTTTTGCGCGGCAGCCCGGCCGCTTGCAACGACCGGTCAT
>JBOHKB010000407.1:0-2595 GCA_050728815.1 Propylenella sp. | reverse complement strand
CTACACTTGGCTGCTGCTGATCCCACGGCGCGCCGGAGCCGTCGAGATCGTCGATCTCGACGAGCCGGATCGAGTCGAGTTGATGTGGGAGATCGCGGCGGCGAGCCGCGCGCTCAAGGAGACGGTTCGCTGCGACAAGCTCAACGTGGCGGCGCTCGGCAACATCGTGCCGCAGCTTCATGTGCACGTCATCGCGCGGCGGCGCGGCGACGCCGCCTGGCCGAAGCCGGTCTGGGGCGCAGCGCCTACAGCTCCTTACGCCAAAGGCGAGGCGCAAGCGCTTGCAGCGAAGCTCGCCGCGCGCTTGAAGTAGCGCCCGAAAGCCTACCGAGCCACCAGCCCAAAAATGTCCTCCTTTTTCGACAACCGCATCTTTCGCGAAGCAA
The DNA here is from genome assembly GCA_050728815.1 of Propylenella sp. Lineage (GTDB taxonomy): Bacteria > Pseudomonadota > Alphaproteobacteria > Rhizobiales > Afifellaceae > DASWJZ01. The sequence goes on along the minus strand of JBOHKB010000407.1, from coordinate 2,209 downwards.
GCCACGAGAACGGGTTCTCGGGGAACCTGATCGAGCGCTGGAGCGAGGCGCGCGGCGACTTCAATCTCGACGAAGCACTCGGCGCCAGGAACGCCGTGCTCTACATCTTCACCGAGGACCGCGCCCTGCTGCGCCTCAACGGCGAGCGGCTCAACCCGCGCTTCGGGCGGAATGAAGCGCGCGCGCTCGGGCTCGACGCTGAGAGCGTCATCCTGCTCGGCGTTGCGCCAAACGGGCCGCGTCTCGCCGGGCTTGTCTCAGAAAATGCCGAGCGGCCGGACGACATCAAGGCGATCGATCTCCGCTCGCTCGCCATGCAGGAGGCGCTCGATCCCGCCGACCTCGCGGGGCTGGCGCAGGCGCGCTCCTACCTCCATTGGCACGCCGCGAACCGCTTCTGCGGGCGCTGCGGCGAGCCGCTCGCAGTCCAAGGCGGCGGCGTCAGCCGCAGCTGCGCGAAATGCGAGACGCAGATCTTTCCGCGCGTCGACCCGGTCGTGATCATGCTCGCGATCGATGGCGAGCGCTGCCTGCTCGGCCGGCAGGCCCGCTTCGCGCCGGGCATGTACTCGGCCCTCGCCGGATTCTTGGAGCCGGGCGAGACCATCGAGGAGGCGGTCAGGCGCGAGGTGAAGGAGGAGGCGGGCATCACGATCGGCCGCGTCGCGTATCATTCGAGCCAGGCCTGGCCCTTCCCGCACTCGCTGATGATCGGTTGCCACGCCGAGGCGCTGTCAACGAATATCGAGCGCGACGCCGAGGAACTCGAGGATTGCTGCTGGTTCGAGCGCAAGGAGGTGCGGCTGATGCTTGCGGGCGCGCACCCGGACGGGCTGAAGGCGCCGTTCCGCATGGCGATCGCCCATCATTTGATCAGGGCGTTTGCGGCGTGAAGCGGGAGCCGCGCCAGGAACCCTCTCCCCCTTGCGGGGAGAGGGTAGCCCGCCGAAGCTTTTTGCGAAGGCGGGCTGGGTGAGGGATTGCGCGGGCCGTATAGCACGGTTGGCGCTGCCCCTCCCCAACCCTCCCCGCAAGGGGGAGGGGGTGCTCACGCGTGCGGCGCCATCGGCCTGAGATCGCGGTTCTCTTCCGGCTCGGCGATATTCTTGCGGAACGGGCTCGCCGGATAGACGCCGACGATGCGGAATTCTGCCGAGAAGAACTCAAGCTCCTCCAGTGCCAGCGCGACGCTGTGGTCGTCCGGGTGCCCCTCCACATCGGCGTAGAACAGCGTCGCGAAGAACTTTCCGCCGAGCTGATAGCTTTCGAGCTTGGTCATGTTGACGTTGTTGGTGGCGAAGCCGCCGAGCGCCTTGTAGAGCGCCGCCGGCACGTTGCGGACGCGGAAGATGAATGACGTGATGACCGGACCGTCCTTGGCCGGCGCGCGCACTGCATCGCGCGAGAGGATGACGAAACGCGTCGTGTTGTGGCTCTCGTCCTCGACGTTCGCCTGCAGAATTTCGAGCCCGTAGATTTTCGCGGCGAGGCTAGATGCAAGCGCGCCGCGCTTCGGATCGCCGAGCTCGGCGACGTAGCGCGCCGATCCGGCGGTGTCCGCCGCGACTTCAGTGGCGACGCCGAGCGAGCGGAGCAGCTTTCGGCACTGGCCGAGCGCTTGCACATGGCTCTGCACCACCTCGAGGTCGCCGATCTTCGCGCCGGAGACGCCGAGGAGCTGGTGGTGAACAGGCAGAAAATGCTCGCCGATGATGGAAAGCTCGGAGGTCGGCAGAAGGTGGTGAATGTCGGCGACGCGGCCGGCGACGGAATTCTCGATCGGGATCATGCCGAGGTCGGCCTCGCCCGATGAGATCGCCTGAAAACAGTCCTCGAAGGTCGGCTGCGGCGCGGCCTCGCAGCCGGGATAGGCCTCCAGACATGCGATATGCGAATTGGCGCCGGGCTCGCCCTGGAACACGATACGCTTCTTGGCCAACAATGCTCTCCCGACGTTCACCGCAGCCGCGCCCGCAGCGCGGTTCCTCCCCCGTCGCTATGCGAACGGGGGAGGGGGACCATGCGAAGCATGGTGGAGGGGGCGCACACAAGCGCCGCGAACGGCATTCCCCCCCTCCACCGCCTAGGTGTCGAATCCAAGAACATTGTTCAGCCTTGAGACGGGCGGGCGGCCTCCGAGGGCGGAGTGGGGTCGGCTGTGATTGTAGCTGCTGATCCAGGGCTGCATGGCTTGGGTTCTCTCGGCGGA
>JBOHKB010000406.1:0-16972 GCA_050728815.1 Propylenella sp. | reverse complement strand
GTTGGGCACACACCTGCGGCAATGAGCGGCGAACGATTTTCAGCGCGTCGGGATGGACCGCGATCTTGCGCTCGTCGGCGACCGCAAACAGCTTGAGCACGGCGATGGGGTGGCGGGCAAAGCAGTCCTCGTCGATGACATTCACGCGGCCGGCGTCGATGCAGAACCAGCCGTCGGGCGTGATCGCCGCCTTCGAACCGCCGGTCAGGCCGCGCCAGAAATCGGCCATGCCGGGGGCCTTCTTGACCGCCCGGGCTTCGAGCACGGCACAAAAGATTCTGCTCAGATCGCCCACTTCCTTGGCCAGCAGGAAGTAGTGCTTCATGAACCGCTCGACGTGCTTGAGGCCGCCGCGGGAGGAGTAGCCAAGCCGCTCGGCGAGATCAGCCTGCAGCTCGAAGGTCAGACGGTCGATCGCCCGTCCGGTCATGAAATGCATGTGGCAGCGCACCGCCCACAGAAAGTCCTCGCATTTGATGAATCGGGCCATCTCCTCGGGGGTGAAGATTCCGCGCTCTGCAAGGTCGCCGAGCGAGGTGCTGTCGAAGATGTAGCGGGCAATCCAAAGCAGGGTGTGAAGGTCGCGCAAGCCCCCCATGCCGTCCTTTACGTCAGGCTCCACGAGGTAGCGCGATTTACCCGATTTGCCGTGGCGCGCGTCGCGCTCGGCGAGCTTGGCGGCGATGAACTGCCGCGCCGTGCCGGCGACCACCTCCTTCTGGAAGCGCGTCTGGCATTCTTCGAACAGCGCCTTGTCGCCGGCAAGAGGGCGCGCTTCCAGGAGCGCGGTGCGGATCGTCATGTCGTCGCGCGCCGCCTTCAGCGTCTCGTTCACCGTGCGCGTCGCGTGACCGACCTTCAGCCGAAGGTCCCAGAGCATGTAGAGGATGTATTCCGTCACGCTCTCCGACCAGGCCGTCTGCTTCCAGGGAAAGAGGAACAGGAGGTCGAGGTCGGAGTAGGGCGCGAGCGTGCCGCGTCCATAGCCTCCGACCGCGGCGAGCGAAAGGCGTTCCGCTGCGGAAGGATTGCTGACCGGAAAGACATGGCTCGTGGCGAAATCGAAAAGCGCCGTGATGATCGTGTCGATAAGCGCCGCGAGCCGCTCGGCGCATGCGAGTCCTTTCCCGTCCTGCTCTAGCCGGGTGCGGATCAGGCCGCGGCCGTTCGCCAGCACCTCCTTGAGGAGCTCGAGGGCGGCCTTGCGCGCCGCCGGCGTCGCGGCGCCGTGCTCCGTCGCGATGACATCGAGCGCGGCCTTCAGCCCGGCTTCGTCGATTGGGCTTTCTGCAATGCGCAGCCGTTGCACCGGATCCCGTCCGCTGTTCCAAAGCCGCGCCCGCTTAGCACGCCGGCCGGTCGATTGGCACTCGCGCTTGACAGCGCGGTTCACTGTGCAAGGAAAATGAATTCCGCTAAGGGTCGGATGCGGCGGAAGCACCGCATCGTGCAAGGCAGTCCGCCCGACGGCGGCCTAAGCGGGGAACAATCGTAAGGGCGGGGTGGTTTTCGCGTCGTGGAAAAACAGCTTTACGACCGCTACGGCCTCGGGCGCCCAAGCGCCCCGCAGGGCTTGGCGCGGCGCCTGTTTCGCGAGGCGGTCCATTTTTTCTCCTATCACTTCATCCTGGCGCGGCGGACCACGCGGCAGGCGCGCGCCGCCGGCTTCCGCCTGGTGGTCGGCCCGACTGTCTTTCACCCGCGCTACTTCCTGACCAGCGAGTATTTCGCCGGCTTCATCGATAGGCTCGATCTCGGTGGTAAGATCGTCGCGGAAATCGGCACCGGGTCTGGCGTCCTCTCGCTCGCCGCCGCCCGGGCCGGTGCCGAGCGCGTCTACGCCGTCGACATCAATCCGAACGCCGCGCTCTCGGCCGCCGAGAACGCTCGCTTGAACGGCCTTGGCGATCGCGTGCTCCCGCTCTGCTGTAATCTCGCTTCGGCGATCGCTCCCGAGCCGCTCTTCGACGTGATCCTGTCGAACCCGCCATACCTCGCCGGCGAGCCGCGCGACGTAGCCGACCGCGCCTGGCTCGCGGGGCCGGGCTATCGCGACATCCGCGCGCTTTTCGCGCAGGCCCGCGAGCGGCTGAAGCCCGGCGGGCGCTTCTATCTCCTGCTCTCTTCCGACTCCGACATGGGCGTTCTCGGCCAGATGATCGAGCAGGCGGGCCTCGCCTTCCGAATCGTCGACGAACGCTCCATCGTCATCGAAAAGTTCATCGTTTATGAATTGACGGCCGACTGAGCCGCCCGCATTCCCCCAAAAATGCGGTTCCGCATCACCATCGTACTGATGATCGCCATCGGCGGGCTGACCGCGATCGCCGTCGGCACCGTGCTTTTCATCTCGGCTTCCGCCAGCATCAGGAACACGCTCGAACTCATGCGCACGCAGGCGCGGCTGACCATCGCCTTGGTCGAGCGCGGCGTATTCGACCACGTTGCGCCGGCGCGCAACTTGATCGCAGACATCTCCGGTCAGATCGCCCGATCGGCACTCGACATCAACGACCGGGAGCGTCTTGCGACGGTCCTTTCGGGAGCGCTTGCTCCGGTGCCTCAAATCGGCGGGGTCGTCGTCTGGCGGCCCGACGGCCGGGCGTTATGGGTCACCCGCCGTGCGAGCGGGGGCATCGCGGTCGATGAAGCGAGCGGCGAGGAGGTACCTGGCTTCGAGACTTTCATCGCCGAGGTCGCCGAGGCGCAGGGCATCCGTTGGGGCGCGCCGTTCTACCGCGAAGGATCGACGTTCATCACCATGACTGGCGTGGTCGTCCGCGGTGGAGGCTATGGCGGAATCGTCGCGACCGGCGTGTCGCTGGTGGACCTGTCGCGCTTCGTCCGCGACCTCGCCGAGGAGGGCATGACGGCCTTCGTGCTCTATGGCGACGATAAGGTGCTGGCGCATCCGGCGATGCTCGACTCCGAGTATTCCGGCCGTCTCTCAGCCGAAAAGCCGCTCCTTTCCATCGGCGAGGTTGGCGATCCGGTGCTGGCTCGCTTCGCGGAACTGCCGGTCGCCGAGCTGCCGGGCGGCAACGAATTTCAGGTGCGCGAGACGGGCGATCGGGGCGAGGGTCACATCATCCTGTCGAAGAGCAGCAACGCTTTCGGTCCGGTGCCGTGGCAGATCGGCGTGCATGTGCCGGTCGCCGAGGTCGATGAGCAGTTCGAGCGTCTGGTCGTCTCGATTGTCATCAGCCTCGGCATGCTCGTGGTGGCGGTCGCCCTGTCGCTGGTGCTGGCGCGGCGGATCGCGCGTCCGATACGCGCCGTTTCAGCAGCCGCCGAAAGGATCGAACGCCTCGACCTCGACGCCATCGAACCGCTGCCGCACTCGCGCATCCGCGAGCTCGATGAGCAGGCGCGCTCGTTCAACCGGATGGTCCAAGGCCTGCGCTGGTTCCAGACCTACGTGCCGCAGACGCTGGTGCGGCGGCTCATGCATGCGGGGGGCGGCCCAGCCGCTCATGTCCGCGAGGCGGAGCTGACGGTGATGTTCACCGACATCGTCGGCTTCACGCCTCTCTCCGAGACGATGCCGCCGGCGGATCTCGCCGAAATGCTCAACCGCCACTTTGCGATGCTGAACGGCTGCATCGAGGCGGAAGCCGGCACGCTCGACAAGTATGTCGGCGACGCTGCGATGGCGTTCTGGGGAGCGCCGGAGCCGATTCCGGATCATGCGGCGCGCGCCTGCCGCGCGGCCCTCGCCATCGCCGAGGCGATGTCGGCGCGGGAAGCGGCCGGCGAGACGCCACCCCTCCGCGTCAAGGTCGCCATCCACACCGGGCCGCTCATCGTCGGCAATATCGGCGCGCCGTCGCGCATGAACTACACCGTCATCGGTGACACGGTGAATGTCTGCGCGCGAATCGAGACGCTCGCCGGCGAATTCGTAGGAAGCCGCGCCGCCACGATTCTCGTCAGCGGCGACGTGGTCGCCGCGGCCGGCGCCGACTTCGTCTTCGAGCCGATTGGTGACCATACCGTCAGGGGGCGCACGCGTTCCGTCGAAATCTGGCGTCTCCTCCGCGCGGCGTAAGCCGTCGGGTGAATCCTTTGGCTATTGCGGCGCTGGCGCTGCTCGCCACGGCCCTCCATTTTCGGCTGATGTCCCGACGCCCCAGCTTCCTTCAAGCGCACCGTTGGGCCGCAGCAGCGCGACGCCGCGGCCGCTGTCCGCCCCGAAGAACCAGCGATAGTCGAGACGATCGCCGTCGACCGTCCCTTCCATTCGGCCAACGCCGGCGCCGTAGCTGTATTCGCCCGTGACGCGCGCCCCGTTCCGCTCCATCCACGTGCTGAAATCGAAGTCGACGCCGTTTATGGCGATGGTGCCGCCGAAAAGGCCGGCGAACGGCTGATCCGTCGCGGCTTCGGCGCCGCAGGGGCGGCCGAGCTTGGCGCCGGGACGGCGTGGGCCGAGGCTTTCAGCCGTGGCCTGCCGGCCGACCTGCGCGGTCAGCTGCTGCAGCTCCGGGTCGCCGAGCGCTGCGGCGATGAATGCGATCTTCTCCGCGATATCGATGAATTGCTGGGCGCCGTCCGGGCCGGGAAGGGTCGGTGCATAGGTCACAGCCGTTCGGACGAGGTTTTCGGCGAATGCCTGCAGGCGCGCCGCGTCGACCGGATGCGTCGTTTTCCTGAGATGTTCCTCGTAGGCGGCGTCGCTATCGAAATCGCCGCGGCCCGACGCCATGTGCGCGGCGACCGTGAAGAACGTCACGATTCCGAGCGGCGCGTCGCCTAGGAGCGCCATGCCGTCGAGCGCGAAGGCGTCCGCGTCCGCCTCGTTCTCCCGCGCCTCGGCGCGTGTGACCTCCGAGTAGAGCTTGTCCCCGTGAACGACATGCCCGAGCTCGTGGAGCAGGATGAAGACGATCGTGGAGGAGAGTCCCTTCTGCGCGAGCGCGTCGATTTCGGCGTCGTCGAGCGCGTCGTCGGGGATGCAGAGGGCCTCGAGCGGCGTCGGCGGCGCAGCGCCGAGCCGGCCGTACTTCAGCATCGACGCGTACTCGGCGACCGTCGCCGGGTCGTAGCCTTTCCGGTTCAGCCAGGCGCTCGCCACGGCGAGATCGTCCTGGAACCGGATCGAGGCGATCGACATCGTGATCGTGCCGTGGCGCGTGAAGTAGGCGTAGGGCTCCGCCTCCTCTACGCGCAGCGGAAAGTCGAAGCGCACATCCTGGAGCCGAACGGCGACCTCGGGCGGCAGCCTCGGGAGGATGACGTTCTGGAAATTGTTGAGGATTCCGGCCGGAAATCGCTGTTGCCAGTAGGCGAGATCTTCGCCGCCGTAAGCGGGAGCGATCGAGCCCGTCTGCGCCGCTGCCGTGCCAGCCAGTACGGATGCGAAGAGGGCAAAGGACATTGCCCGGATACTCATCGCGCTACTCCAGACGGTAGAAATCGACCGCCACGGACGAGCCATCGGGTGGCGCCCCGGTTTCGGCCGAGACCACGATCCAGCGGTGGAACGCGGCGTAGTCGCCCCACTTCGCGGAATCCCAGATTTCGCGCATTAACGAGAGCTTGGCTTCCCGCACCGCCATTTGCGCATCGAGCCTCTCGCCCGTCGGCAGATCGGCGGCCTTGGCGGCCCATGCGTTGAGCGCTTTGACGACGGTCCCGCGCGGCACGCTCGCTTCCGGCAGCGTGCCCCCGGCGCTGGCCGAGCCCGCCCTGTCGATCATCCCGAGATAGTGGGCGACCGCGGTTTGCACGGTGGCCTCGTTTGCCGCGCTCGCCACCTGCTCCGGGAGCTTGAAGGAAACGGGCGACGCCGAATAGGCGATGAGCCCTGTGCCGAACAACGCAAAGAAGATGCCCGGCCCGACGCGCGAAAGCACGATCGACACGCCGCCGGGCAGATCGAGCTTGCTTTCGCCTTCCTTCCTGAGCGGCATCAGAACGAAGAGGCGGAAGCCGATAAAGATCGCGAGCGCGCCGACGGCGACGATGAGCAGCCGCTCGAGGGCGCGGGTAAAGATGACGGCAAGCATCGGGTCCATGAGTCACCTCCGCCTGCCGCATCATACCACCCCTGGGCGGCGTCGCACGCAACCGGAAGAGACCTATGGATTAGCGGAGATGAACCCGTCCCGTACCCGCCGGCTCCCCAAGTGGGAGCCGCGGAGCTTGCTCGACGAGTCCTATGCCGAGCCGAGTCCGGTCAGGCGCGCGAGCGGCTCCGCTAGGGCCGGCGTCGCGGCGAGAACTTCGTTGCCCTCCATGAGGGCATTTCCGGCGAAGAAGTCGTTCGTCCATCCTCTTGCTTCCGCAACCAGCGCAAGCCCTGCCGCCGCGTCCCAGGCGTTGATGTGACGCTCCCAGTAGCCGTCGAAGCGGCCGGCGGCGGTGTAGGCGAGGCCGAGCGCCCCCGAGCCGAGGCGAAGGTACTCGCAGCCCGCCGAAAGCAGCGCCTCTATGCCACGCACGTGATCCGCCACCGGCCGCCGGTAGCTGAAGCCGACGTCGATGCGGGCGCGGGTAATCTCGGTCTCGCCGCTGACCCGGATCGGCGCGCCGTTCAGGAACGCCCCGGCGCCTCGGCGCGCGGAGAAAAGCTCGTCGCCTGCGGGCTGATAGATCAGTCCGAGCACCGCGCGTCTGCCGGTCACAAGTCCGACCGAGACGCACCAGAAAGGAATGCCCGTCAGGAAATTGTGCGTGCCGTCGATCGGGTCGATGACCCAGACGGCCTCCGCTTCGAGATTCTTGCTGCCGCCCTCCTCGCCGAGAAAACCGTCCGCAGGAAAAGCGGCGGAGAGGCGGGAGACGATGAGCTCCTCCACCTTGCGGTCGGCCTCGCTCACGAGGTCTTGCGCGCCCTTACGGGTGATCGCGAGCCGCTCGCGGCGAGTAAAGTAGTCCGCCGCCATCCGGCCTGCGTCGCGGATGACGGCCTCTGCCGCCTCGTGGCGGCGCTCGACGTCCTTCAGCGTCGGAGCAGACACCTATTTCGCCTTGCCGGCCTTGCCGGCGAGCATGGCGAGAAACGCCACGTCGTCGCCGGAGAGCGTGTCGATAGCGCCGCCGGCGATCCATTCGACGACGCGCGGGACGATGTCGCGCCCGCCGCGCCAGAGATGCGTGAGCTGCTCCGGCCGCGGCAGGTGAACGCGGTTCGAGAGCCCCGCTTTGTGCAGCGCGTGCCCGTCGTCGGGGTGGAACATGTCGAGCTCGATCGAGACCGAGCTTGCCCCGCACGCGCGAAGCACCCCGATCAGGTCGGCATGGCGGGCATGAATGATCGCTTCGGTTTTGATGTGCGGGTGCGCATCCTTCATGCGCTTCAGCGCAACGTGGTCGAAGCTCAGCACGAGCACGCGGTCGGTCGTGCCGGTCTTGGCAAGGAGGCCGGCGATCCGCTCGAGCGCCAAATCGGGCCGCTCGTACTCCTTGATTTCGAGGACGACGCCCATGTCCTCACGCTTCGCCCAGTCGAGCGTCTCCGCAAGCAAGGGTAGGCGCGTTCCGGCGAAGCGCGGGTGAAACCTCGCCCCGGCGTCGAGGTCGCGGATCTGCGCGAGCGTCAGGTCGGCTGCAAAGCCGTGCCCGTCGGTGGTCCGGTCGACGCTGTGGTCGTGGAGCACGATCGGCTCGCCGTCCTTGGTCAGCACGACATCGATCTCGACAGTGCTTGCGCCCCCGGCCTTCGCGGCCTCGAAGGCGGGGATGGTGTTTTCCGGGTAGCGCAGGCTGTAACCGCGGTGGCCGCAGACGTGGACGTGGCCGGCCTCGCTGGCAAGAAAGCTGAAAGGCATGTTCGCTCTTTTTCCTCTTCTGTTGTGCGGGCATCGTCGGCCGGCGGCGATGCGAGGCGGCCGTGCCGGCGAGATCGGATAGGACGGTGGCAGCCTCGTCGTGCGCTCTAGCCGAGCCCCCTGACGGTTTCGCGAACGACGAGTTGGACCGGGAAGCGGACCGACGTGGGCGGGAGCGCCGGATCGGCCTCGCGCCGGTCGAGGATGGCGACGACCTCGCGCGCAATGCGTTCCGGGTCCTGCCGAAGCGTGGTCAGCCGGTAGGGCTCCCAAGCTGCCATCGTCACGTCGTCGAAGCCGACGATCGAGACATCGGCGGGGATGCTAAATCCAGCCTCCCGGAACCGGTCGAGCGCCCCGAAGGCCATCAGGTCATTGACGCAAAAAACCGCCTCCGGCGGCTCCCCTTTGGAAACCAGCTGGCCCGCCGCCTCCCGCCCGCCCTCATAGTCGGAATGGCCGGCGCGGACTGCCGTCACGTCGGCCCCGGCCGTTGAGGCGAATTCCACGAAAGCCCGCTCGCGGGCGAATAGGCTCGGGCTTGGTCCGACCATGTTGATCACGGCAAAGCGCTTCGCTCCCGTCGCGCGCAGAGCCTCGAACGCCTGGCGCGCGCCGCCGGAATCGTCGCAGCGGACGCTGTCGAGTTCCGTCTCGGCGCGGTTGATCAGGATGAGTGTCTGTCCGTTGCGCCGGGTCATCTCGACCAGCCCCTCCGGCGGCGAGCCGGACAAAAACACGGTCGCCTCCGCCCGATAGCGCAGGAGCTGGCGGCTGGCATTGGCGAGGTCTTCCGGCGTCTGGCCGATGCTGATGACCGCCGGCACGTTGCCGCGCTCGATCAGCGCGCGCGACAGCTCCGCGATCATCAGCGAGCGAAAAGGAGTGTTGGCGTCGGAGGTCACGAGCCCGACGATCTGGCTGCGATGGGCGAGCAGCCCGCGCGCGAGGTCGTTGACCTGGTAGCCGAGCGCGTCGGCCGCCTCCTGCACCTTGGCGAGCGTTTTCGGCGCGATGCTCGCGCCGGGGGTGAAGGCGCGGGAAACCGCGGATCGCGAGACGCCGGCGCGTTCGGCCACGTCCTGGGCGCTGACGAAGCGCCGCCGGCCATTCTCCCTGGTCTCGGCCATATGATCCGCCCCCGAAGGTCCGCGCTGGACCAACGCGCGAAAGCCCTTCATAATCGTGTTGCACAGCTTTGCAATTAGATACGAACGATGCGGGTCAAAACGCGTCGCAGCTGGAGGAGAGGGAAAATGAAGCACTGGACAGGTGGAACTCTGGCGCTGCTGACCGCAGCACTCCTGAGCGCGCCGGCGCTCGCTCAGACGACGATCACCTACGAGCTCTGGTCGCGCGCCGACCCGTCGGGACCGCTGCGCCCGGGCAATGTCGTAAAAGCCGCGGAGCGCCTCAACGAGGAGCTCGCTGCGGAGAACTCCGACAAGCGCGTCGCCGTGACCGTGCGCGAAAGCCCAGCCGGCGGGTTCGACGAGGACGCGTTGCAGCTCCTCAAGGTCTTCGGCATCAACGAGGGCCCGGACATGTTCATCCAGGCGCACGAATGGATATGCGCCTTCCAGGAGGAAGGCTTCGTGCTGAAGCTCGACGACTACATCGCCAAGTATCCGGAGCACTTCGGCACGATTTTCCCGTCGCTCTGGGAGGCGGGCAAATGCCCAGACGGCATCTACGGCATTCCGCAAGACGCCGAAGCGCGGATGTTCTTCTACAACAAGAACCTGCTGCGGCAGGCCGGCTATGACGATGCCTTCATCGAGGGCTTCCCCGACGCCGTCCTGAAGGGCGAGATCACGATGGACGACATCCTCGATATCGCCAAGAAGGTCGTCGACTCAGGCGCCGAGTACGGCGTCCTGCACCGGCCTTCGAAGGGTCCGGACTACCTGATGGTCTTTCAATCCTATGGCAACACCTTCGTCGACGAGTCGGGCGGCCTTCTGCTCGAACGCGACAAGCTCGCCGCCGCCTTTGGATGGTTCGAGCGCGGCGTGAAATCGGGCGTGATCGCGGCGAACAACACCTCGATGGAATGGAACGACATTCGCGCCAAGTTCTACCAGGGGAACGCGGCCTTCTGGATGTACGGCATCTGGGACCTTGGCAGCGTCGCCTTCCCGACCTTCGGCATCCCGTCCGACGAGGCGACCTTCTCGAAGGACTGGGGCTGGGTCGCGGCCCCGCCGGTTGAGAAGGGCGGCAAGCCGTCGAGCCTGACGCATCCGATCATCTACGCGATCGCCGCCGACGTCGAGGAGCCGGACCTCGCGGTACGGCTGATGGGACATGCTTCCGCGGCCGACCTCAACACCGACCATGCCGTCACAACGACCCATATCGGCATCCGGCCGGAGCAGCTCGAGGATCCGCGCTATAAGGAAGCCTGGACGCTCGCCAAGGCGACGGAGCTCCTTGAGTTCACGAAGTTCCTGCCCAACAATCCGAAGTTCGGCGACCTGAACGGCATCATCTACACCGCGCTGCAGGGCGTGGAGTCGGGCCGGTTGACCGCCGAGGAAGCCGCGGACTTCGTCATTGACGAGGCGCAGGGAACGCTCGGCGAAGTGATGGTCAAGTAAGAGTCCAGCCATCGAAGCCAGGGCCGGCGGCGTTCGCCGGCCCTCGCGAGGACCGGACGGGGATGGTCGCAATAGCCGACCAGCTGGCGATTGAACGGCGCGGCGCTGCTGCATCGACGGTTCGTCAGCGCGTGAACTTCGTGATTTTTCTCGGCCCGGCGATCGCGCTCACGGTCGTGTTCTTCCTGATCCCGGTCGCAATCGACGTCGCGGTCTCGTTTACCGATATGGGCCGCTCGCTGAGAGTCGATGGCTTCACCACCGAACAGTACCAAAAAATCCTGCTCGGCACCGACCGGCGTGTGTTGCAGGCGATCTGGCTGACTTTCGTCTACGTGCTTGGAACGCTGGCGATCTTCAACGTCACGTTCGGGCTGATCTTGGCGCTGGTCACCACCTCGATCAACTCCGTATCGGGCGGCTTCTTCCGCGGTGTGTGGCTGTTGCCGCGCATGAGCCCTTCGGTCCTTTACATCCTGTTGTGGCTATGGGTGGTGAGCCCCTCGGAGGCTGGGCTGCTCAACCAGGTTCTGATGGGGCTCTTCGGGCTCGACGCGCCCCTCGACCTGAAGACGACGGCGCCGGTCGCGCTCATCATCATCGCTAACGGCTTCATCGGTGCCTCGATGGGAATGATCATCTTCACGGCGGCCATCCGCAGCATTCCCGAGCATCTTTTTCACGCGGCGCGCGTTGACGGCGCCGGCGCATTTTCCATCGTGCGGCACATCACGCTGCCGGCGCTCCGTTGGCCGATCAGCTTCGTCACGATCTATCAGACGCTGTCGCTATTGGTGAGCTTCGAATACATCCTGCTCCTCACCGAAGGCGGGCCGTTCTACGACACCACTGTTTACGCGCTTTACGTCTACCGGCGCGCTTTCGAGAGCGGGCAGTACGGTTACGGCGCGGCGCTGGCTCTCTTCCTCATCATCATCGGCGTGATTTTCGCGCTGCTCGGCTGGCGCTTCTTCGACATGGAGAGGCTGCTGCAGCGCCCGCGGATCGAGGTGAACTAGCCATGGCGGCTCAGACAGCCCTCGCCGAAGTTGCGCCGGGCGTTTCTCGCGACGTCGATTGGGAGGCGATCGGCAGGCGCGGGCGCGTTGCGCGGCGCGCCAGGGCGACGGGCGTCTATGCCTTCCTCATCGCCGTCTCGATACCGATCATCCTGCCCTACTTCTGGCTGGTGACGATTGCCTTCTCGGCGAAAACCGGGAGGGCCGAGACGGGTGTCCTCTGGCTCGCGATGCTGATCTTCGTGCCCGCCGTCATCGGCTTCTGGTTGGCGGCGGCGATCTCGCGCTCGCGCCGCGAGATGCTGATCGGCATGGCAGGCGTGGCGGTCATCGGCACGGCCGCCTTCGCCGCGCTCGTTGGGCCGGAGCTACACCTCCGCAATTTTCTCTTCCTGTGGGAGCCGGACTTCGCGTCGGTCGTCCGCTCGCGCGCCGGCGAGGTCAGGGGAGCCGTGCAGTTCCCGAACGTCTGGCACGCCTTCGGCAACTCCATCATGCTCGCCGGCTCGCAAACGGCGATCGTGGTCACCGTCGCGTCTCTTGCCGGCTATTATCTTTCACGTTTCCAGTTCCCCGGGCGCGCGTCGATGCTTCGCTCGCTGCTTGTGCTGCACGCCTTCCCGGTGCTGACGCTGATCGTGCCGATGTTCCTGATGCTCTACTACATCGGCCTTCTCGACACGCTTTTCGGCGTTGTGCTCGTGCTGGTCGCGTTCGAGCTGCCCTTCGCGATCTTCATCATGAAAGGCTTCTTCGACGCGGTCCCCTGGGACATCGAGATGAGCGCGCTCACCGACGGAGCCTCGCGCCGGCAGGCGTTTGTCAAGGTGGTGCTGCCGCAGGTGACGAATGGCATCCTTGCAATCTCCGTCTTCACCTTCATTCGCGGCTGGGAGGAGTACATCTTCGTGTTCACGTTCCTGATCCGGAACACGAACTGGACGATGAGCCTCTACATGTTCTGGGCGCGCGACGACATCATGGGCGTCGATTACGGCGTCGTCTCCGCCGTCGGCGTCTTCTATCTCGTGCCGAGCCTCATCCTCTACGTGGCGGCCCAGCGCTACCTCATGCAGATGTCGATCGGCGGCGTGAAGGGCTGAGCATGGCGAGGATCGAATTCCGCAACATCGTCAAGCGCTTCGGGGATGTCGAGGTAATCCCCGAGATGAACCTCGCGATCGAGGATGGCGAGTTCGTCGCGCTGTTAGGGCCGTCCGGCTGCGGCAAGTCCACGAGCCTCTTGATTCTCGCCGGCATCTACCTGCCGAGCGGAGGCGAGCTGCTCTTCGACGGGCACGTGGTGAACGACGTCGAGGCGCGCGACCGCAATGTCGGCATCGTCTTCCAGTCCTACGCGCTCTATCCGAACATGACGGCGCTCGACAACATCCGCTTCCCGCTGCGCTTCAAGAAGACGCCGCGCGAGGAGGCCGATCGGCGAATCCGCGCGGTGGCTGAGCTGGTGCAGGTCGAGCAGCTCCTTGGCCGGCGGCCGAGCGAGCTTTCCGGCGGGCAGCAGCAGCGCGTGGCGCTTGCCCGCGCGCTGGTCAAGGAGCCGCAGCTTCTGCTATTGGACGAGCCGCTCTCCAATCTCGACGCGACGCTTCGCCTTTCGATGCGGACGGAGATCAAATCGCTCCAGGACAAGCTCGGCGTCACCACCATCCTCGTCACGCACGATCAGATCGAGGCGACCACGATGGCCGACCGGATCATCTGCATGCGAGCCGGCCGCATCGAGCAGGTGGGGACGCCGGACGACCTCTACCTCAGACCATCGAGCCTCTTCGTCGCAGGCTTCATCGGCTCGCCGCCGATCAACCTTTTCCCAGGCGAGGCGAAGAACGGATCGGTTTCGATCAAGGGTGCGAGCTTTCCGGTAAAGGGCGCGAGCGGGGCCGTCACCGTCGGCCTTCGGCCCGAGCATCTTTCCTTCGCGGGTGCAGGGCTGCCGGGACGCATCGCGCAGCTCGAGCCGATGGGGCGTGAAGTCCTCTACGTGGTCGAGACGGATATCGGCTATGTGCGCGTGCTGGGACAGGGAGCGGCGAGCCATCCCGCCGGCGAGGCGGTGAAGATCGGCTTTGAGCCGTCAGACTCGCTTGTCTTCGACACGGGGAGCGGCAGGCTCGTCCCCGGCGCCGAGGTCAGGGCGGCATAGCGGATCTCTTGCAGATGCTCCGCCGGAATCGCCCATGAAGGCCGTCTTCGTCCTGTTCGATTCGCTGAACCGCCTCGCCCTCGGCTCGTATGGCGGGAGCTGGATCGCCACGCCGAACTTCGACCGTTTCGCGCGCCGCGCCGTGTCCTTCGACCGCCACTATGTCGGCAGCCTCCCCTGCATGCCGGCGCGCCGCGACATGCACACGGGCCGGCTCAACTTCATGCATCGGAGCTGGGGACCGCTCGAGCCGTTCGACAATTCGCTGCCGCAGATCCTGCACGAGGCGGGCGTCCACGCGCATCTCGTCAGCGACCACCTGCACTATTTCGAGGACGGCGGCTCGACCTACCACACCCGCTACACGACGTGGGATTTCATCCGCGGCCAGGAGTACGATCCGTGGATCGCGATGGTGAAGCCGCCGATCGAGCGCTACCGCGAGCGCTACTCCCCCAAGCACTATGATTTTGCCGGCAGCCGCAAGCGGCTGCAGCACGCGATCAATGCCGACTTCATGGTCGAGGAGAAGGATTTTCCGGGGCTGCAATGCATCGCCGCGGCGCTGCAGTTTCTCGAACGCAATCACGAGGCCGACGACTGGTTCCTGCATGTCGAATGCTTTGACCCGCACGAGCCGTTCATGGCGCCGGAGCGCTTCAAACGGCCGTACCGCACCGGCTACAACGGCGGCATTCTGGACTGGCCGAGCTACGAGAAGGGCCGGAGCACGCCTGAGGAGATCGCCGAGATTCGCGCGAACTACGCGGCGCTCGTCGCGATGTGCGACTACTATTTCGGGCAGCTGCTCGACTTCTTCGACGCCCACGATCTCTGGTCGGACACCATGCTGGTGCTCGGAACCGACCACGGCTTCCTGCTCGCAGAGCACGATTGGTGGGGGAAGAACCGCCAGCCCTACTACGAGGAGATTTCGCACATCCCGCTGATGGTGCACCACCCGTCGCATGCGAGCGAGGCGGGGCGGCGGGTCGGCTCGCTCAGCCAGACCATCGATCTGATGCCGACCTTCCTCGACGCGTTCGGGATCGAGCTGCCGCCGGAGGTGCGGGGCGAATCGCTTCTGCCCTCGCTCACGGGCCGCGAGCGGCCGCGCGAAGGCGTTGCCTTTGGCATGTTCGGCGGGCCGATCGGGGTCACCGACGGCCGCTACGCCTATTATCTTTACCCGGACGACTTGATGGCGCCCGGCCTCGGCGAGTACACGCTGATGCCGATGCATCTCCACACGCTCTTCACGGCCGATGAAATCCGCACCGCGCAGCTCGCCAAGCCATTCGATTTCACCAAAGGCATGCCGGTGATGCGCATCGACGCACTGAAGGACGCGCGGCGCATTCCGATCCACGACGGCGTTGGCTTCGAGGATATCGGCACCAAGCTCTTCGATCTCGAAAAAGATCCGGAGCAGGCGCGCCCGATCGACGATCCCGCGACTGCGGCGCGCATGGATGCGATCATTGCCCGCATCTTCGCCGCGCATGACGCGCCGCTCGAAATCTACGGCCGCATGAAGCTCCCCGATCCGGCGGGCCGGACCATCGCGGCAGGAGAGCAGGGCGCTTGAGGGCGGCGACAGCTCCGTCCGCGAAGAAAGCCGGCGCCGAAAGGGAGGCTATCCCCTTTTCGGTGGACGGGCCGCGCGGTTCCGTGCGGCTCAAATGGCACAAGCTCAGGACGAATCCTTCCGAGGCGCCGTTCAAGCCCGCCAACCTTGTGATGGGGTGGCGGCGCGGCGCGAGCCTTGAGATCGACATCCTCGCCTGCGGCGACGGCCGCTTTGCCGTGCTGCATGACCCCACGCTTGCGCCTTCGACGACCGGCCGCGGCCGCGTGGCGGAGACCAAGCCTGCGGCGATGCGCGGCCTCCACCATCGCGACGGCTCCGGAAACGGCGACGCCGACGCGCCGGTGCTGTCGCTTGCGGAGCTGCTTGCGCCGCTCGCGTCAGCGAAGCGCGCGAAAACCGCGTCTCTGCAGCTCGATCTGAAGGTCCTTCGAGACGGTGTGCCGAAGCGGGCGATTGCGGACGCCGCCAAGGCGGCCGCTGGCCTCGGCGATGGGATCATCGTCGGCTCGCATTTTCTCGACGAGGCGCGCCGGCTTGCCGCCGCGATACCGGGCGCGCGCCTCGGCTATGACCCGATGCTCGCGGCGTCACGCGACCGCGGACTCGCGCGGAATCCCGAGCGGCTGCTTCGTCACATGGAGCAGCGCTCCGAGGGCGTGACGCTCGCCTTCATCCGCTACGACGTGATCGTCGCCGCGACTGCATCCCGCTTCCCGCTCGTCGATAGGCTGCTCGACCTAGGCATCGAGACCGACGCCTGGACGCTCAATCCGGGGCCGGGACTCACTGACAAAGTCCTCGCCGCCCTCGTGCAATCCGGCGTCCGCCAGATCACGACCGACGCGCCGGCCGAGCTTCACCGCCGCATCGAGGCTCTCGGCAGGGAGCCGCCAAAGGCGCGGAGCGTTCAAAGGGGCAGGCCCGGCTCCGGAAAACACGTGCCGCAAGGCAGACCCAAACCCATGCATCGCCGCGACCTCCCCGGAGTCACTGGGAAAGTGTCGCCGATCGCGCTCGGATTCGAGTTCTTCAAGGATCTTGAGAGTGCCGCGCCCATGCTCGACGCCTTCTACGCCGCCGGCGGCAATCTCTTCGACACGGCCTATGTCTACGGCGCCGGGCTGACCGAGACGATTTTTGGCGAGTGGCTTTTGCGCCGCGGCGTCCGCGATGACACCGTGATCATCGGCAAGGGCGCGCACACGCCGCACTGCCATCCGGAGGCGATCGGCCGGCAGCTCTCAGAATCGCTCGAACGGCTGAAGACGGACCGAGTCGATATCTACTTCATGCATCGCGACAATCCCGACGTGCCGGTCGGCGAGTTCGTCGATGCGATGGACGCGGAGGTGAAGAAGGGCCGCATCCACGGCCTGTTCGGCGGTTCGAACTGGGAGCGCGAGCGGATCGACGCGGCGAACGCCTATGCGAAGAAGGCGGGGAAGCAGGGTTTCGGGGCGATCTCCAACAACTTCGCGTTGGCCGAGATGCAGGGCATCATCTGGCCGGGCTGCGTCTCGTCGTCGAGCGACGACTGGAAGACATGGCTGAAGAAGCGTCAGATCCCGAATTTCGCTTGGTCGAGCCAGGGTCGCGGCTTCTTCACGGAGAACGCGCTGAACGGCCCGGTAAAGCCCGATGAGGTGGCGCGCGTCTGGCACTCGAAGCGGAATTTTGTCCGGCGCGACCACGCCAACCAGCTTGCGAAGGCGCTCGGCAGGAGCCCGATCCACGTCGCTCTCGCCTATGTGTTGGTGCAGCCTTTCCCTGTTGTCCCGCTGATCGGTCCGCGCACCGTGCGCGAGCTCGATGACAGCCTTCAAAGC
>JBOHKB010000405.1:0-22131 GCA_050728815.1 Propylenella sp. | reverse complement strand
ATGGGCCTTGTCGGCGAGTCCGGCTGCGGAAAGAGCATTACCGTTCTGGCGTTGATCGGACTGCATCCGCGGCAGACGGCACAGGTCCGTGGCGGCGAGGTGCTGTTTGACGGCACAGACCTGCTGTCCCTTCCGCCGCGGCAGCTCCGCAAATACCGCGGTCGTCACATCGCAATGGTTCTGCAGGATCCGATGACCGCCCTCAATCCGGTCCTCACGATAAAGAACCAGCTCATCGAGGCGTTGCGGTTGCATCAGCCCATTCGCGGTCGCGCTCTTCTTGATCGCGCCATAGACCTCTTGCGGATGCTGCGTATTCCAGCTCCGGAAGAGCGAATCCGCAGCTATCCTCACATGTTCAGCGGAGGCATGCGGCAGCGCATCGTGGGCGCGATTGGGATTGCCGGGAGCCCAGAGGTTCTCATCGCCGATGAGCCGACAACCTCACTCGATGCCACCGTCGAAGCTGCTTATCTCGCCCTGCTCAAGGAGATTCAGCAGAAAACCAAGTTGGCGATCGTGTACATCTCTCACGATCTCAGCGTGGTTGCCCGGATGTGCGATCGCGTGACCGTCATGTATGCCGGTAAGGTCGTCGAAAGCGCGCCTACCGCGGCCCTCTTTGCTTCTCCCGCGCACCCCTACACGGAAGCACTGTTGAGAGCCATTCCCGACGTTCGGAGTCGGCCGCAGCGGCTCGTTTCGATCGAGGGGCAGCCACCCTCGATCTATGATCTGCCCGCCGGCTGCCCGTTCGCGAACCGCTGTCCGGATGTAATGGCGGTCTGCCGGGAGACGATGCCCGGCGCGACAGAGATCCGCGCCGGACACACGACATCATGCTGGAAGTACAATGAGCGAAGACTCCCGTCGTGAGCCGCTCCTGGAGCTGAAGGAAGTCCACAAGCACTTCCGTCAAGGAAGCGCCCTGTCGTGGAACCGGCCGGTCGTTCGTGCCGTGAACGGCATCTCCTTTGCCGTTTGCCAGAACGAAACGCTCAGCATCGTAGGCGAATCCGGGTGCGGGAAGACCACGACCGCCAAGATGGTGCTTCGTCTCGAATCCTACACGTCGGGCAGCATTACCTTTCGGAACCGCGAGGTATCCAAGCTCCGCGGAAGTCTCCTCCAAGAGTATCGCGCCGCGGTCCAGGCCGTATTTCAGGACCCCACAAGCTCGCTCAATCCCCGCCTGCGCTGCGGATATATCGTTGGCGAGCCGATTGTGATCAACCGCGGCATCTCCGGCCCGGCACTCGCTTCCCGCGTCGAAGAGCTGCTCGTGGCTGTCGGCCTCAATCCCGCAGTTGCCAGTTACTTTCCGCACGAACTGAGCGGCGGGATGAAGCAGCGGCTGGCGATTGCCCGCGCCCTGTCGCTGGAGCCGTCCATCGTCGTCCTCGACGAACCGGTATCGGCTCTCGATGTCTCCATCCGAGCGCAGATCATGAACCTCCTGAAGGATCTTCAGGAACATTTCGGGGTGTCGTACCTGCTGATCGCTCACAACCTGGCGACGGTGCGCTATCTCAGCCACCGCATGGCCGTGATGTATCTCGGCTATATCGTTGAGTCAGGCGACGCGGAGACGATCTTCGCCAAACCTCTCCATCCCTATACGCAGGCCCTCATCTCGGCGGCCGAGGCGAACCATCCGGGCAGCGCCCGCACGCAGATCGTCCTGTCGGGAGATGTGCCGTCACCGGTGCGGCCGCCGCCCGGATGCAAGTTCCACACCCGATGCCCCGCCGCCTTCAGCCGCTGCCCGGTAGAGGAACCAAAGCTTCGCGAACTGGAGCCGGGGCATTTCGCGGCATGTCACCTCTACTGAAAGAGACCTCGGCAAAACTCGATCCTCGGAAAGGAAGCACGCGATGCGGTGGTGTCGGTTTCGGCTCAGCCAGAAGGAATCCTACGGGATCGTCGAGAACGGCCGGATCGAACCGGTGGAAGGAAGTCCCTACGGCAATTATCGGCGTGGCGGGAATTCCCTCGCCATTGACGAGGTCAGGCTTTTGGCGCCGTGCGTGCCGCGCACGATGTATGCCGCCGGCTCGAACTATCTCGACCACGATATCGGCATGGCTGCACTGATGGGGACGGTATCGAAACCTCCGACCGCCCCCTACATCAACTACCGCATGCCAAGTGCCGTGATCGGCCCAGATGAGCCCATCGTCATCCCCGCCGACGCATCCGACGAGATTCAATACGAAGGGGAGCTGGTGGTCGTCATCGGGAAGCAGGCGAAACACCTAACCGCCGACAACGCCCTCGATTGTGTCCTCGGCTATACGATCGGCAACGACTTTACGGAGCGCAACTGGCAAAAATCGGACCGTACGTTCTGGCGCTGCAAGAACGCGGATACGTTCAAGCCGCTCGGGCCGTGGATCGAGACGGACGTCGATCTGGAGGCGATGCGTACGATCGTTCGGATCAATGGACGCGTCGCCACCGAGTTCGCCACGGGGAACATGTTGTTCGGCGTATCCGAGTATCTGCGCGCGCTTACCTCCTACGTCACGGTCTATCCCGGAGACGTGCTGTGGATGGGAACGGACCTTGTGCCCGAAAGTGTCTCTCCGGGAGACGTGATCGAGATTGAAATCACCGGAATTGGAGTGTTGCGGAATACGGTGACCAAGGAGCGTGCGGGAGCTGCGTAGGTGCAGGAACGCAGTGAGTTCACTTGACAATTTCCGCCACTCAATCCTACGATTTCCGTTCAGAAGTGGCACCTAGACTACGTTGTCCGTCGCATTGCAGCATCAGGATTCCGGAAACAGGCGATCCTGGGCAACAATCAGCAGGGGAGATTTCAAATGAAAACCCAACCTCTCGTAAGACTGAGCGCTGCGATCGGCGCAGTCGTCCTTTCAGGCACCTTGGCGACGATGCCGGCGGCGGCAGAGCCGCGGGGCGAGCTTACAGCCGCAGTTCACACCTTCGCCAAGGAGGTGCTTGACCCGTCGCTCGATTCCGCTGTCGGCCTCCCCTATCACGGCCAGATGTTCGATTTTCTCATCGGTGCGACGCATGAAGGCGAGCTGACGCTCGACACGGGACTGCTCGAGAGCTATTCGCCGAATGCCGACGCCACCGAGTGGACCTTCAAACTCAAGGAGGGATTGAAGTGGCAGGACGGCGAGGCGATCACATCCGCTGATATCAAATTTACGATCGAATACTACCAGCGCGAGGAGGCGGTCTGCACGGCGTGTGGCGGGCTGAAGACCAACGTCGCCTCTGTCGAGGAAGTCGACCCATACACCGCCGTGGTCAAGCTCAAGTCGCCGGATGTTTCGGTTCCGTGGACCTTCAGTCCGATGGAGGGCGACCTCCTGCTCCTCCCGAAGCACTACATCGAGAGCGTGGGACCCGAGGGCTTCGGCGAGAAGCCGATGGGGAGCGGCCCCTACAAATTCGTCTCGCGGCAGATCACCCAGTCCATCGAGTACGCCGCGAACACCGACTATTGGAACCAGGATCGCATTCCAGGCGTAGCGACGCTCAGGCTCATTCTTGTGCCGGAGAACCGCACAAGACTGGCCATGCTCCGCAGCGGCGAGGTCGACATGATCCCGATCGAGCCGCAGGATGCTGAAGCCCTCAAGAGCGAAGGCTTCAAGATTTTCGGCCCGAAGAATTCGGTATCGACGATGGTGCTCTTCTGGAAGAGCTACGATCCGCAGTTCCTCACGAACAAGCTTGAAATCCGCAAGGCACTCGCGCTTGCGGTGGACTGGGCTGCCTTGTTCAAGGCGATCTATCCGCCGGAAGTCGCAAGCCCGTTCCCCGGAGGGGCCGCGATCTTCACGCCACTCGCGATTGGCTACGATTCGAGCCTTGCGCCTTACGAGTACGATCCGGAGGAGGCCAAGCGCCTGCTCGAGGCCGGCGGCTACACGGGCCAGGAGGTCCGCTTCTGGAGCTTTGCCTCCTTCGAGAACCCGGAGCAGAAGGAAGTCAACGAGATCATTGCCGGCTACTGGCGCGCGATCGGTGTCAACGTCACACTGCTGCCGATCGATTTCGGTTCCTTCGTGCCCAAATACGTCGCGGACCCGCAGCAGTTCGATCCTCCGCTGGAAGTAGCGGTCATGTCTCCGTTGGCGCGTCCTTCCACCTTGGGGAATCTGCGGACCTTCATGATCAGCCACCAAGCAGGCGGCCGCATCTGGACCTACTGGGATTCCGAGTGGCTCGATGGCGAGTTCAAGCAGATTACCGGAATCGTGGACGAAGCTGAGCGGGAGGAGCGGCTGCGTGCGATCAATCGCAAGGTGTACGATGAATACTGGGCGATCCCGATCGCGCTCCGCCACTTCCCGTGGGCAACGCGGAACGTCGCCGACTGGAAGGGAACCGACGGAACGTTCTTCCTGAACTTCGAGACGCTTCAGCCCGAATAGGCAGCGACGGCGGATAGCGTCCACTTGGCAGGCACCATCCCCGTCAACCGGGGATGGCGGCGGCGAAGGGCCGGCAGAAAGCAACTATTCATGGCGTTCCTCGAAACGCCGGATGGCGCGACACTTTTCTTCGTTGACGAAGGGCCGCGCGCCGGCAACGCGATCGTGCTCATCCACGCCGAGCCCTTCAGCACCAAGTTCTGGCACCACAATATTCCGGCGCTGAGCCAAAAATTTCGGGTTGTCGCCTATGACACTCGCGGTCGCGGCGAGTCGGGCAAGACCGACTTCGGACATAACATCGCCGAGTATGCGAGGGATCTCCGCTTCGTCCTCATGGCGCTGGACATCCACAGCGTGTTGGTCGTGGGCTGGTCGCTCGGCGGCTCGATCCTTTGGAGCTATATCGAGCAGTTCGGACATGAGCGCATCGTTGCGAATGTGAATCTCGACCAGCCGCCTTACCGGTTCGTGTCGGAAGATCATCTCGCACAGCGGGTCAACTCCATCCGGACTCGGCGTATAGCCCATCACACCGATGCAATCCTGGGCTATTTCGGCCCGGAGGCGCCTCACGACCAGGACACACTCAAATGGATGGTCGCTGAATGCATGAAAACTCCGACGTCGGCGCATGTCGAGATCGTCATCGACTCCTACCATTCCGACTTTCGCCCGCACATGAGCAAGCTCAAAGTGCCGACACAGATTCACTGGTCACGCTATGGCTCGATCACGCCGGAGACAGCCGAGGCGATGCACCGCTCCACGCCGAACAGTGAGTTGGTCTATTTTGAAACCGTGGGACACCTGATCCCATGGGTCGAAGCGGCAAAATTCAACCGCGAGATCGAACGCTTTGCCAGCCGCACGCTGCTTTAGGATCACCATCAGCGTTCGATTGCGCGGTCAGCGTGCGCATTCCTAGCCAGTCGCGCAACCCTTCCACCGCATTGTGTGCGGCAATAGAGTGAACCCCTGAGCGAGGCGGGAGGGCGTATTGGTCAGATTTGTTCTGGGACGTCTGGTGCAGGGCTTTGTCACATTGCTCCTCGCGAGCTTTGTGGTCTTCGTCCTCGGCCGCCTCACGGGAAACCCAGCCGACACCATGCTGCCGATCGAGGCAACAGCGCAGCAGCGCGAGGAATTCATTCAGCGCATGGGCCTCGACCGGCCGCTGATCGTGCAATACGGGATCTATCTCCAGCATGCGGCGCAGGGTGATTTCGGCCGCTCGCTACGCAACAACTATCCGGTCACCGAGCTCGTCGGCACCTTTCTGGTCAACTCGCTGAAGCTGGCGTCGGCTGCGATGCTGTTTGTGATTGTCGTAAGCGTGCCACTTGGTGTCGCGGCGGCAGTCTACCGTGGCCGCATCTGGGATCGGCTGGCGATGACCTTGGCGCTTCTCGGCCAATCCTTGCCGCCATTCTGGACCGGTATCATGGCCGTCCTTCTATTCGGCGTGCTGCTCGGCTGGTTGCCGACCGGAGGCATGGGAGGCTTGGCTCACTACATCCTCCCCGCGGTCACGATGGGCCTCACCATCGTCGCCGGCGTCGTGCGCCTACTGCGCTCGAGCATGCTCGAGGTGCTCGACGCGGAATACGTGAAGCTTGCTCGCGCCAAGGGCGTGTCGGAAGGCGCCGTCGTATGGAAGCACGCTCTCCGGAATGCGCTCATCCCGGTAGTTACGTATATCGGCTTCATGTATGGCCTGATCGTCGCGTCGGCGATCACGACGGAAGTGGTGTTCAGCTGGCCAGGCCTCGGCCGCGCCACGTACGAAGCGCTCCTGACTCGGGATTTTCCTCTGCTCCAGTTTGCGGTGCTCGTGTGGGCGGCACTCATAATCGGCATCAACTATCTGGTTGACGTCCTCTACCTAGCACTCGATCCGCGGATCCGACTGTGACCGTCTCAGCGGACGCGGGAGAGGTTCGGTCATCGCGCGTATCCCGCCGCGAAAGGACTTGGCTGATACTGGCCTCGGCCCCCAAGATCGCGACCGCCATCGTCCTGGTAAGCATCCTTGCGGCTATCCTCGCGCCCTGGATTGTGCCTCACAGCCCAATCGCACCTGATCTGAGCAACATCCGGCATCCGCCCTTCATGTTCGAAGGGGGCAGCCTTGAGTACCCGTTCGGCACTGACTGGCAGGGCCGCGACATTCTTAGCCGTGTCATAACGGGAACGCGCGTTTCGCTTTCTGTAGCGGCGCTCTGTATTTTCATCGGCGGTCTGATCGGCAGCGCCTTCGGTCTTGCAGCAGGCTACTCAGGCGGCTGGCTCGATATGCTTGTCATGCGCGCGGTCGACGTGTTCCTGGCGTTTCCCTCGATCCTGCTTGCGCTCATCTTCGCCGTGACAGTAGGACCGAGCTTCTCGGTCGTTGTCTCAGTCCTCGTCTTCTTGATCTGGGCCCGCTATGCTCGGCTGGTTCGCGCCGAAGTCCTGACCTGGAAGGAGCGCGACTTCGTCGCCCTCGCCCGTATCGCCGGGGCAAGCCGGGCACGGATAATCCTCATTCACATTCTGCCCAATGTCGCCGGCAGCATAGTCGTACTCTCGACGCTTCAGGTGGGGTGGGCGATTATGGTCGAAGCGTCGCTGAGCTTTCTCGGTGCCGGAGTGCCACCGCCCACGCCGACCTGGGGCGGCATGATCGCTGATGGGCGCAACTATGTGGACACGCTCTGGTGGATTTCCGTCTTTCCCGGAATAGCTGTGATGTTGGTCGTCCTGTCGTTCAACATCTTCGGCGACTGGCTGCGCGACATCCTAGATCCGAAGATGGTGCGGTTGTAAGCGCTGCCGGCGATCGGCACCGCGGCAGTCGCCGTCATGTTCGATAAGGGATGCCCGGCAGTTCCTTTGCGCGTATCTCCTGTGCCTTCCCGACCACTGCTTCACGCGCCTCCTGGGGGATCACGATGACTCCATCCTCGTCTCCAACGACTACGTCGTCCGGGCGGATCTGCACTCCGCCAATGGTCACTGGCTGGTTGAAGGCGACAGTCTCGAGGTCCCATTGGCTCTTGATCGGCGAGAACCCGAGACAGAAGACGGTGAAGCCCAAGGTCCGAATACCGGCCGCATCGCGAACGCAGCCATTGATGAGCAGGCCGGAAACCCCACGCCGGTGGCAAGCGATGCTGTGGTTCTCGCCCCAGGAGGCGACGTCGAGGCGCCCGCCGGCATCGATGACAACGACTTGTCCGGGAGCCGCTAGACCGTCCGAAACCTCCCCGTGCCGAACGAGGCGTTCCGAGCGGTCGCTCGGATGATGCTTGGGCGCCTGGAGCACCGTGAAAGCGGTCCCGACCATCAGCGTGTCGGCGGCCGCAACGAACGTGAACCCGACGATCACAGAGCGGCGAATGCCCATGAGTTCCATCGCGTCGCTGATCTGGCCAGTGCCAAGTCCATTGAACTGAGCGATTTCTGATTTGTTCAATCCCGGCATATTCTCCTCATTCTTCCGTTACGATTCACAATTGGAGGGGTGGTCGAGCGATATCGTAGGCATTCGTTGGATATCCCGCTCACCGCATCATCCCGAAAAACGTTGCCTTGCGTCCGGTGTCGCGGCAAGGAGTACTACAGGGCCAATCGCATTTGTCAGCAGGATTCGGCCTGAGATAGGAGTGTGGACTGAAGCTAACAAAAAAGTCCGCGCAGAGATCTTCAGGATCGTTTGGGGCGGAGGTTCCGCCCCGCTGCCCATGGCACCGACGGCGAAGGTGGCCGAATGCCTGTTCCGCAAGGCGACCGGTGAAGGCCCGCAATCGGTGACGGCGGCCATCTTCTGGCTGAAGCCCGGGGCATCTGGCGGGAGACGTCGCAGAAGCAAGAGGTCGACGTCCTCGATCTCTCCAGCATCCCGGAACACGAGTTCTCGGAGATGCTGGAGGTCATCCGATCGATCACCCGCGATCGGAGGAACTTCCGCCGCTGATCGAGCACGAATAGCCTCCACCCACCATTTTGCCTGCCCCCGGCGGCCGACGATCCAAACCCCTCTAAGGCGGCATTTGCATGTCGCGCTGCAACGACAAAAACGCCATTCTGGCCAATTTGTTAGGCACTCTCCCGACTTCATACAAACCGCAACGATGGTATGCGGTTTGCATGGACTCCGAAGCACCCCGAACGAAGCCCGCGATCGCCTATTACCGGGTCTCCACCGAGCGGCAGAGGAGATCTGGCCTCGGCATCGAGGCGCAGAGGGAGGCGGTCGTCCGCTTCGCCTAGCAGGAGGGGTTCGACCTGGCGGCGGAATTCACCGAGGCGGAAAGCGGCAAAGGCTCCGACGCGCTCGACCACCGCCCCGCAGCTTGCCGCGGCTCTCTCCGTAGCCCGTGCGAAGAAGTGCCCGACCATCGTGGCCAAGCTTGACCGTCTATCCCGTGATGTCGCCTTTATCTCCGGGCTGATGGCGCAGCGTGTCCCCTTCATCGTGGCGGAGCTCGGCGCCGACGCCGATCTCTTCATGCTGCATCTCTACGCCGCCCTCGCCGAGAAAGAGCCGCGGATGATCGCGGAACGCACCCACTCCGCCTTGCCCAGCGCAAGGCTCAGTGCGCGCGGCTCGGCAATCCCACGAACGCGAAGCAAGCTGCAGCACCAGGGCGAACTGTTCAGACCGAGGAAGCCGCGCGCTTCGCTGCTAACATCCTGCCAGTCGTCCGATCGATCCTAGCCGCCGGAATCACCGGCATGGCGGCCATCGCAGAGGCGTTGAACGACCGCGGCATCCGCACCGCCCGCGGCGGGCAATGGCATGTATCGACGGTCAGGAACCTGCTCGCCCGAGCAAAAGCAGTCTGCAATTCTTGACCTTTGTTAGGAGGGAAATCACGCCAATCAGCCGTCGAGCCTTTGAATCGGCGTGCAAATATCACCCCCTGATGGAGTGCGCCCCTGGCGGTGGACAGGGATCAGGCCGCGGATTTTGCCAGTCTGCCGGATGTATTGGTCCTCGAACTGCTTTGGCCTTTAGGTAGCCAAGCGCCGTTGTCATAGGGATTGCCTCTGCGGCCCATCGAGCAACGGGCACGAAGAGCTTGGACGCTCGCATCAGCCGCTTGATCCTGTGCGGGCCGCAGGACAGGCCCCCCGCCAGCAGCGGTTAGATTGGGGCCGCAAGCAAAATCCCTCGATCGTGACGCCGGCTCTCCCTCTTACTCGCTGTCACGCAGATAGGTCTTCAGAACCGAGGCGCCGAGGGTGTATTTGGGATCGACCATGTTGCCGAGGCGAACGCGGCCGGCCTGGGTCAGGACGAAGTAGGCTTCGTATTTGTCCCACCGGTAGTCCTCGACCATCCAGCGGATCAGCTCGCGATAGGCGATGCGCGTTGCATCCTCCATCGGGCGGCCGGACCCGATCGCCATGATGAACCGCTCGTTCTCCAGTCGCGGCCACGCGATAGGCCAGCTCTTGATGAGATCGACTTGGATCGTCGTGGTCGACTTCATCTCCACCGCAACGCCGCACAGCTCGCCGTCACCCTGCGTCGCGTGGCAGTCGCCGAGATAGAGGTATGCGTCCTTGTGGTGAACTGGAAAATAGACAATGGCGCCGGGGCAGACGTCAGGGACATCCATGTTGCCGCCCCAATAGTCGGGCTGGAGGGAAGTGACTGCCTCGATCTCGGGACTGACGCCCAATGTGCCGAGGAACGGCTCATAAGGCAGCGTGAGCTTGGTGTTGAACCGGATGCCACGCTCGGTCACCTCCATCTTCTTCACCCGCTCCGGAAGCGGGTCGTGCAGCAGGGCTGTGTGCGTGGTACCGACGAGCCCACCGAACTCGGGAATGAGGGCCGTCGTTCCGATCGGCTGTTTCCCGCGTGGGACGATGGAGTGGATGTGTACCGCGACGACGTCGCCCTTCTCCGCACCTTCGATCGCGATCGGGCCGCACTGCGGATTGAGGAAGGGGAAGTTGAGCAGCTTTGACGGGCTGTCGCTCTCCTTCGTGATCTTCCCTCCGAACGCGTCCTCGGTTTCCGCGACGATGACGTCGCCGGGTCTTACACGGAGCACGGGCGTCGCGTAGGGGCCGTAGACGTAGTGGTAACCGCCCTGCACCGACTCGGTCAGCTGGCGACTAGTGCCGCGCTTTCCCCCGGCAACGCCTCTTCGCGCCATATGGCTCGTATCCAGCCAGCTCATTCCGGGTGCCTCCTTGGGGTTTCTGCTGCGCAGGTTTCGCGATCGGAGAAATGGACCACAGGCGGTTCTATGCCAAAGGAAGTGTCCGCAGGAATGCGAGAGCCCTTCGCTCACCTTCTTTGCGTGCATTCATATCCTTCTTTGGCCAACCGTAGTCGGAATCCTCGTGCTCGATGGAGATTGTTCCGTCGAATCCGGAGCTTCTCGCCATTTTCAGGAACCTCGCCCAATCGAGTACTCCGTCTCCCGGCAGACGGTATCGCCACCAGCCGGTGCCGTGATAGCCGACCGCCTGCAGTCGTTTGGTATCGATCGACGTATCCTTGGCGTGGAGGATCCTAACCCGGTCCTTCGCACCTTCGAGGGCCGCGAACGGATCGATGCCGAGCCTGATCAGGTGTGACGGATCGAACTCAAGGCCAACGCGCCTGTCGGGGATGAGCGCAAAGAGCTGCTCCCATCCCGCCGGCGTCGTTGCGATGAAGTCATTCTTCGGGCCAGGCCAGTTCTCGATCGCGAAGTCAAGCCCGTGCGCCGTCGTCAGCGACAGCAGTCCACTCGCGTGCTCAGCGAAGCTTTTATAGTTGTCGTCATCCGAAACCGTTGGATCGCGGCCGGGAAAGATGACAAGGATTGGAACCCGTGCTTCCGCGCTCGCTTGCGCGAAGCCGAAAGTGGTTGCCCGCAGCACCTTGCGCTTCTCGCGGTCCGGTTCGAGCTGATTGCCGACCAGGGTGACAGACGCGACAAAGAGGCCGCGCTCGCGCGCCTTGGCGACGACTGGCCCCAAATTATCCGCAGTCCTTATATGCCCGCCAACGTCGATCTCGATCGCCTCGAACCCCGCATCCTTCGCAAAATCAAGCACCTCCTCGACGGGCCGGTCATTGAACGTGGACGTGTAGAAACCGACTTTCATGTCTCGCCCTTCCTGGCCGCTCTCAAACGCAGCGACCGCTTCTTGGTCGAACTCTCCTACGCTAGTGTGCCGCGGCGATGCGGTTCTAAGCTACAGGTCTGATCGTACTACACTCCATCGCAGAAGGACCTATCAATGCGTCTCCTCATTCTCGGCACCGGCAGCATGGCAAATCAGCACGCCCGCAACTTCTCGGCCATCAAGGATGTGAGCGTCGTCTGCGGTGTCGATGTCGTGCCGGACCGCCTCGCTGCGTATTGCACGGAGCACAAGATCGGCAGGAGCTTTTCGAGTCTGGAAGACGCGCTCGCATGGGGCGAGTTCGACGCCGTCGCGAATGTCACGCCCGACCGCGTGCATCATCCGACGACCATGATGGCGATCGCGGCGGGAAAGCACGTGTTCTGCGAAAAGCCGCTCGCGACAGACGCTGCCAAGGCCATGGAGATGGCGGAGGCAGTCGAGAGCGCCAGTCTGGTTGGCATGGTCAACCTCACCTACCGCAATTCTCCAGCGCTGCAGAAGGGCCGGCAGATGGTGCTCGACGGTCAGATCGGCGCAGTCCGCCACGTCGAAGCCTCGCACCTGCAAAGCTGGCTTGTTGGCAAGGCCTGGGGAGACTGGAAGAGCGAAAGCAGGTGGCTCTGGCGCCTCTCCAAAAAGCACGGGTCCAACGGCGCCCTCGGCGACATCGGCATCCATATCGTCGACTTTGCCTCCTATGGCGCCGGCTTGGATGTCGCCCACGTCTTCGCGCGGCTGAAGACCTTCGACAAGGCGCCCGGCAATAGAATTGGCGAGTACGATCTCGACGCGAACGACGCCTTCGCCATGAACGTCGACTTTTCGAACGGGGCGATCGGCACGATCCAGGCAAGCCGCACCGCCGCCGGACAGCTCGATCAACTGCGTCTCCGCGTCTATGGCGAGAAGGGCGCGATCGAGATGATCTACGACACGGGCCGGTCGTACCTTCGCGCCTGCGTGGACCGGGACCTCGACACGGCCAACTGGCGCGACATCCCCTATGACCCGGTCGAGACGAACTATCAGCGCTTCGTCGCCGCTGTTCGAACCGGCAAATCCCAGGAGCCTTCATTCCGCCGCGCGGCGAACATCCAAAAAGTGCTCGACATGGCGCAGCTATCCGACCGCGAACGTAAGGACGCCGCCCTGTCCTGAGAGTATGTGCCGCGTTTGAGCAGCGGCTCCGATCCCGTTAGATTGCGGGCTTGCTGGCGGGTTTCCCCGCAACGGAGGCGTCATTCCCTTGACCCTGGAGGATCCACGTGTGCGAAGCGCATATGGTCGCAAGCGCGCAACCCTAAAGACCATCGCGGAAGCGACCGGGTTTGCGCTCACCACCGTTTCGCGCGCGCTGAAGAACGAGCCGGACATCGGTGCAGAAACCCGCGCCAAGGTGCAGGCTGTGGCGGCGGCGCTTGGCTATCGGCCCGACCGCGCCGCGCAGGGACTTCGGACCGGCCGCACGCTGGTCGTTGGGCTGATCCTCGACCAAACGCTTGCCGTTGCCGAATTCGAACGACGCATCATCGCCGGAGCATCGAAGTTTATCTATGACGAGACTTCGTACAACCTCGTCGTGCTGCCTCACACCCACGACGCAGACCCGCTCGAGTCGGTCCGCTACTTTGTCGAGGATGCGCAGGTCGACGGGTTGATCTTCGCTCACACGACGCCGCAGGACGAGCGGGCGCGTTATCTGATCGACCGCAACGTTCCGTTCGTCACCCACGGCCGGACCAGGCTGGCCGACCAGCACGCGTATTTCGACTTCGACAACTACGCGATGACAAAACAGGCCGTTGAACGGCTGGTGCACAAAGGCCGTCGGCGGTTGGCCATGGTCGCACCAACGCCCGATCTGACGTGCGCAAGTCACTTCCTCGAAGGTTTTTTCGATAGTGTTCGGGAAACAACGGCCGAAGGCTTCGTTATTCCCGGCCTTTTCCTCAACGAGGACCCATCCAAGTTCCGCGAGGCCGGCCGAAGACTGTCGGAGCGCGCGCCCGTTCCCGACGGCATAATCTGCGGCTTCGAGACCCCCGCCGTCGGACTTGTCGCGGGCTTGCAGGACGCCGGGCTCGTAGTCGGTCGCGATATCGACGTCATCGCCAAAAGCACATCAGATATTCTCGACTATCTCACGCCGCCGATCGATTCCTTCCACGAGGACCTCGTGCTCGCCGGTGAAACGCTTGCACGCTTCCTGGTGAAGCGGATTCACGGAGTTTCGCCCGAGGAACTGCAGGCCGTCGATCAGCCACGGCTGTGCATTCGCACGCTTGGTGTCTGATCAGGCACCACGCCTCAGCCGCCAACTGTGCAGCTGAAACGGCGTGAACTCGAGATCAGCCGGCCCTGATCGCTCCTCATGCAGGTCGAGTTCCTCGTCTATCTCCCATCCGGTCGGCAGGGTCACACTTGCCGTGCCGCGCGCTCCGGCCGGCTCGTATGCACGAAATATCAGGGAGCCTCCGTCCTCCGCAGGCTTGAGAGCGCTCAACCCAAGCGCAATGCCCTCGATCTTAAGGGCGCTCCAAGTCGCACCACGGTCGGCTTTGACAGGTCTGTGGAGGAGCGGCTGATTGAGATCCTCGGCCTCCGCCAGCACGCCGCCCGTCAGCCAGTCGCCGCTATGGGGAAGGAGCGCATACGTGAAGCTTTGGAACCCCTCGTCGGCCAGAGGGTCGGGATTGACCGGAGAGCGAAGCAGGCTGACGCCGACCTCGTTTCCAAGCGCATGGTGGCCATATTTTCCGTCGTTCAGAAGTGCGACGCCGTACCCATGTTCGGCCATGTCGACGAAACGATGCGCGGCGACCTCGAACTTCGCCTGGTCCCAAGGCGTGTTGCGATGGGTCGGGCGGCGGACAATGCCATGCGCGCACTCGAAGATGGCAGTCTCGGCGCGGATCGCGATGGGGAAAATGGCTTTCAGCAGAATGCGCCGGTCATGCCAGTCGATGTCGGTCTTGAAGTCGATGCGCGGTGAGTTTGCCCAGAGCCGGATCGTCTGCGTGATGGTGCTGTCGCGGAATTTTCGCTCAATACGGATCGCGGCGCGGTACGGGCCGCGCTCGACGATTTCGACCCGGCCCGACGCAACGACCTCTTCGCTCTGCGCGGTGTAGTCCTCCTCGATATCCCACGCATCGAACAGCCTCGGCTTGTCGACATATGCACGGATCTGATTGCCGCGCCCGACCAGACAGTCCCGCCCCGCAAGCTTGTCGAAGACGCTGCTAAGCGTCCCATCGTGCAAGAACTCGACACGGACGAAGCGATTTTCAAGAAAATCCGCGGCTACAGCCAGATCGCCGGGCGCGCCGAGCCCATCCCCACCGATAAGCACCGCCGATAGTCCCGGAACAGTCCGGTCCATGGCAATCACGGTACCGCCGTCTACTTTCTGGCCGCCAGGCAGCTCTTCCTCAGAAATGACGCGCAACGGCCGAGGCGACAGGTCAGGGTTGACGACGAGGAGGCCCGTCCCCGCTCCGCTCTTGCCGACACGCCGCGCAATCTCGTCGAGATGCGCATTCTGTGCGGCGGCCCCCGCCGCAACGACGCCCGCCAACTCCGTCTCGGCCTGCTCGTAGACCTCGCGGATGCTCGATCCAGGCAGGATGTCGTGGAACTGGTTGCGAAGAAGCACCCGCCAATGCCCCTCCAACGACGAAGCGAACGGAGCGCCGAGCACCGCCGCCATGCTTGACAGCGTCTCGGCTGTGATCAGCGCGCGCTCGGCGCGGCGGTGAAGGAACTTCGTGCGGCCCTGTGTCGTCAGGGTCCCGCGATGATATTCGAGATAAATCTCACCAACCCAGACCGGCAGGGATGCGGTTTCGCGGGCACGCGTTGCGATATCACCGAACCATTCCGCTACATTGACGTAGCGAACAGCCGGCATAGCGGGAAAATCGGCGAGCTGGCCAATGCGCTGAAGCATGTTCTCGGTGGGACCACCGCCGCCGTCGCCCCAGCCGAAGAGGAGGAGCGTTTCCGGATTGTTTTCCTTGTCCTGATAGTTGCGCCACGTTTCGACTGCGGCGCGCGGACCGATCCAGGCGTTGTATCCGCCCGCCGGGTTGTCGAATGTGTGCATCAGCACACGGGACCCATCGAGCCCCTCCCACCAGAAGAGATCCGACGGAAGCTTGTTCCGCTCCGACCAGTTCGTCTTGTGCGTGAAGAAGCTGTCGAGCCCGGCGAGCCGGAGAAGCTGAGGAAGAGCCGGCGAGAAGCCGAAGCAATCCGGCAGCCAGTTGACCGTCGTCCGGCGCTCGCGCCCGAACGCCTTGTCGAAATAACGGATGCCGTAAAGAAGCTGGCGAACGAAGGACTCGCCGGTCGGCATGTTGGTGTCGGGCTCGACCCACATGGCGCCGATCGGCTCCCATTGACCGGCAGCGACCTTCTCCTTGATCCGGGCAAGCAGAGCCGGGTCGTCCTCCTCGAGCCACGCGTAGTACTGTGCGGTGGATTGGTTGAAGCGGTAATCCGGAAACCGATCCATCAGATCGACGGCGGTGTGGAAGGTGCGGACTGCCTTGCGTCGCGTTTCCTCCAGCGGCCACAGCCATGCAAGGTCGGTATGCGCGTGCCCGGAGAGGGCAATTGAGCCGGCTTGTGGATAGCGATCGCGCAACCTGCGCAGACTGGCGACGAGCATGTCGCGCGCCTCGACGACGGAAGCTACGGCATCGGCGCTTAGCGGCTCCGGGTCGGCGGCGAGGTCGGCTGGCAATTGCCAGATACTCTGCTGATCCGGACTTGGGGCCGTTCGAGCGATGTAGTTCGTTGTATCCGACGGCCAGCGGAGCTGATGCAGCGCCTCTTCGGCCGCGCTGATCAACGGAGCCACGACATCATGCGGCCGCGAATGATCCGGATGCGGACGATACGGGTGATAACCCTCGAGCGGAATCTGGTCGACCGCGTAGCCGCCCAATACTTGTGCCAGTTCCGCCACCTGCGTGAGCAGGAGAATGAATTGCTCAAGATCGGTCTCGATCCAAGCGATTTCCGCACGCGCGAGTCGCGCCGCGCGGTTCGGCACGCCGAACGGCAGGCGCGCGACGCAATCGGCAGTAATGGAGAAACGGCGCCCGGGAACAGGAAAGCTCGTATGGTAGGGATCGAGTCCGTACCTCGACTCAACGCCGTCCGGTCCCCCGACAGCGAGCAGGCCTTCGCCGCCGAGATCGAGCCTGAGCCGCGTGCGCTCGACCGGCCAGCCGTCGGGAACGTCGACCGGCGGATGGGCGAACGCAAACACGCCCCCGAGACCGGGCCATGGCTGGCCGAGCCCGTGCGGCTTGCCGTCGACCGTCCAGCCATCGAGCGGCAGCGTCCGGCGGGCGACCCACCATTCGAGCTCCGCGACACGCTTGCGAACCCGCCTCAGGCGATGTTCGAGATTGAGATAACCCACGCGCCCCTGCCCTCTTTTCGGAGGAAGACGCGTACCTCGCGCCGCCCCGACCAGGCGAGCGTGTAGCCCGGCATCCTGCTATCTGCAACGTTGCAGGTGCTGATGCAGCGTGCCTATAGTGGGCACGCATAGAGACCCCGCCACCAAGATCGGGTCCCGCCGGAACAAGGCATCAAGGAGGAACCAAATGACACGCCGCAGTTCGATTCTCACCGTGCTTCTTGCGTCCACAATGCTGTGCAGCCTTGTGGCCGGCGCGGTCGCCCAAGAACTCGTCACCGACGATCACGTCGGCAAAAGCGATGCGCCGAACGTGCTGACGTTCCGAGGCAATCCCAATCAGACGACCAACAGCCCGAGCCCCGAGCAGAAGGCGGCCTTCGTCAAGGTATGGCAGGCCTGGGCCGAGAAGCACCCTGACTGGCAGATCAACTTCGAATTCTTCACCCCCGACATCGGCGGCGAGCATGCGCGACTCCTGGAGCAGGCGCGCGCAGGGCGTGCGCCGGACTGCGTGACCGTCGATTCCTTTCAGCTTGGTTTGTTCGTGAAAAACGGCGCACTGCAGCCGCTCGACGAATACTTCAGCAAAGAGGAAATCGACGACCTCTTCCCGTTCATCCGCACCGGCATCACCGGACCGGACGGTCACATCTACGCCTGGTGGTGGGGCACGGACCTTCGAGTTCTTTGGCGGAACAAGGAGCTGGTGCCGCAGCCTCCGGCGACCTGGGATGACCTGAAGACGGCCGCCCTAGATGCGGTCAGCAAGGGAGCCACAGAAGGTTATCTTTTCAATGGCGGCCGCTGGGAGGGCACCACTTTCGATTGGCTCGCCAATTTCTGGAGCCAGGGCGGCAAGCTTGTCGACGACGCCGGAAAGCCGATCTTCGGCGAGGGTGACAATCGCGACAAAATGCTCAAGGCGCTCGACTACTACAAGGACCTCGTCGACAGCGGCGCGTCGCCGAAGCGCGTCGCCACGATCGCCAACTACAACGACTTCAATGCCGCGGCAGTTGCTGGCACTCCGGCGATGTTTGCCGGCGGACACTGGCAATACTTCCAGCTGAAGGAGCAGATGCCGCCGGACCAGTTCGCGAAATGGGAAGCGTCGGAGTTGCCCGGTCCCACCGCCGATCAGCGTTCGACCGGCACCGGCGGCTGGACTGTTGCAGCCTTCAGCAAGGACCCGGCAAAGATCGAAGCCTGCGCTTCGCTAATGCGTGAGGTTTATATGGGGGCCGCCAATGAGGTCATCGGCGACCTGCCGACGAGGGCGTCCCTCTTCGCCGAACTGCCAAAGTTCAAGACGGACTACTACAACCAGCTGCGGGAATACCTGGTGCATGGCCAAGCACGACCCGGTGTGCCGATCTATCCGGAAATCTCCAACCAGATTCAGATCATGATGGGCGACGTGCTCACCGGCGCGAAGCCACCGGAGCAGGCGCTCGACGACGCCTGGAAGGCGGTTAACGACGCCTACGCAAAGATGTAGGCTCGCTTTCCTGTCGGCCCACAAGGGGCCGACAGGCCTTCCTCAGAAGGTTGAAGGCGAAACGGCGGCCGTTGCCTGCGAGGGCTGTTCCATGACCGAAGGCGTGATCGCCGCTCGCGTGATCCCCGCTCCGCGACGGCGACGGCGGCGCGTCGTTGGAAAACTGGCCGAGCGGCCGCTCTTGTGGCTCCTCCCGCTCGTCCTCCTGCTTCTCGTCTCCTACGTCTATCCAGCGATCGACGTCGTTCGCTTCAGTTTTACCGACGCGACGCTGCTGAATCCCGACTACGAATACACGCTGCAGAGTTACGCCAACGTCTCGGCCAATCGTGATCTACCGATCATCCTGCAGAACACGTTCATCTTTGTGGTGGCTAGTGTGACCCTCCAGCTCGTGCTTGGGCTGCTCGTCGCCATGATCCTGAACCGCGGCGCAAAGCGTGGTCTGCCTGGCGTGTCCTTCATCCGCATCGTCATTCTCGCCTCATGGATCGTGCCAGGCGTATCTGCCGGAATCATATGGCAGCTGATGTTCAACGAAGCGACCTACGGATTCATCAACGGTGTCCTTCGCTTGCTGGGGGTTTCGCCGGTGGCCTGGCTCTCCGACCCCGACATCGCGATCTGGTCGGCGGTGCTTGCCAACGTGTGGCGCGGCACCGCCTTCAGCATGATCCTGCTTTATGCGGGTCTCGTCGTCATTCCCGCCAGCCTCTACGAGGCGGCGGAGGTCGACGGCGCGACTGCGTTTCGGCAGTTCCTGCACGTAACCCTGCCGCAGCTTCGACCAATCCTTTTGATCAACACCATTTTGATTAGTATTTTTACGCTGAACAGCTTCGATCTCATCCTGCCGCTAACGGGCGGTGGCCCCGGTCGCGCCACCGAAGTGCTATCGCTCTACGCCTACAATACCGTCTTCCGGAACTTCGACCTTTCGAACGGCGCGGTACTAGCCGTTGTCCTGCTGCTGATCAGCCTCGCCTTCACGTTCTTCTACGTGCGGCTCCTGCCGAAGGAGACCTGACCGGTGCGTATCTCTCAACGCACGCTCCTTGCCGACATCGGCACCTATATGGCGTACGCGGTCATTTTTCTTTTCTTTGCGGGGCCGCTGCTCTGGCTGGTTTCGCTGTCGATCCGCAATGCCGGCGAGGTCTATGTCAGCAACCTCCACATCGTGCCGAACCAGCCGACTTTCGAGAACTACGTTTCCGTTATGAAGAATGCGCTGCTTCCGGTCTATCTCTGGAACGGTCTCAAGCTCTCGGTTGGTGGCGCGTTCGGGGCAATGCTCTTCGCGACGCCGGCAGCCTACGCACTATCGCGTTTCCGCTTCCGCAACAGCAAGCTCGTGATGATCGGACTGCTCGCGTTCCAGATGATCTCGCCGCTGGTCATCATGGTCCCGCTCTATCGCTATATGGATCGGATCGGACTCACCGATAGCCTGTTCGGCGCAGCGCTCGTCTACATCGCGATTTCCGCACCGCTTTTCACTTGGATGCTGAAGGGCTTTCTAGACGGCATTCCACAGAGTCTGGAAGACGCCGCAATGATCGACGGGTGCACGCGTTGGGGAGCATTTCTTCGAGTGATCCTGCCGTTGAGCCTCCCAGGCCTGACGTCGGCGTTCGTACTCAACGCGATCCTTGGATGGTCGCAGTTCATCGTTCCTTTCATCATGATCAGCAAGCCCGCGCTGCAGCCGATCGCAGTCGGCATCTTCAACTTCCAGGGCACCTATAGCCAAACTTCGACCCAGTTCCTCGCCGCCGCAAGCGTGCTGTCGATCATTCCGGCGGTCATCGTCTTTCTTCTTTTGCAGCGCCTGATCGTCGGTGCGCTGACAGCGGGCGCAGTGAAGGGCTGACATGGCGCATGTCGTCGTCAAGAATCTGATCAAGAAGTACGCCGACCTTCAGGTCGTCCATAGCATCGACTTCGAAATCAGCGACGGCGAGTTTGTCGTGCTGGTCGGGCCTTCGGGCTGCGGCAAGAGCACGATTCTTCGGATGATCGCCGGGCTCGAAACGATCACAGGCGGCGACATCGTCATTGACGGCGAGATCGTTAACGACGTGCCGCCCCGCGAGCGCGACGTTGCGATGGTCTTCCAGGACTACGCCCTTTATCCGCACATGTCGGTCCGCCAAAACCTCGGCTTTGGCCTCAGAATGCGCGGCGCAAAGCGGAGCGCAATCGAGGCCGCGGTCAAGCGAACGTCCGAAATCCTGCAGATCGAAAGCCTGCTCGACCGCAAACCAAAGGCGCTCTCCGGCGGCCAGCGCCAGCGGGTGGCCATCGGCCGCGCGATCGCGCGCGAACCAAGGCTGTTCCTTTTCGACGAGCCGCTCTCCAACCTCGACGCGAAGCTGCGTGTCGATATGCGCACGCAGATCAAGCGGCTGCATATGTCCTTTAAGACGACCAGCGTCTACGTGACCCACGATCAGGTCGAGGCGATGACGCTGGCCGACCGCATCGTCATCCTTCGGAGCGGAGTGATCGAGCAGATCGGGACACCGTCGCAGCTCTACCAGTCGCCGCGCAACATGTTCGTCGCCGGCTTCATCGGCTCGCCGGCGATGAATTTTCTGAAGGCGCGTCTGGAAAAGAACGGAGCCGGTCTTTCCGTCGTCCCCGATGGCGGGACAGGCCTGAAGCTCCCGCCTCACCTTGCCGAAAGATACCAAAAGCATACGGATGCCACGGTCGTGCTCGGGCTGCGTCCGGAGCACGTAACCAACGCTTGGACCGACCAGGACCGGAATGCGCTCGCTCCCCTCCCGCTCGAGGTAGAGATCGCCGAGCCGCTCGGCGCCGATACGTTGATCTTCAGTCGTATCGGCGAGCGGGAGATCGTCTGCCGTGTTACGCCGGAGGCCGGGTCAACTGCCGGAACTCGGATAACGCTTCAGGCCAATATGAACCACATGCACCTGTTCGACCCCGAAAGCGGAGTGGCCTTGTAGGCCAGGACTTCAGCACCATGGAGGCGCGGTGCTCGCGCTGCTGCAACGGCTCGATCGCGAACCCGGAGGCAGTGCGCTTCCCGCCGTTGCCAGTCGAGAGCCGCCCGACTTGGCGCTGGCCAACGTGATGGCGCTCAGGCCGCAGGTCGGCGCCTACAAGGACACGCCGGAAGAGCCCGAACACTGGCTGATCGCAGAGGAAGTCGCCGAAGTCGACCCAGCGCTCGTGGGCTTGAAGGACGGCGAGCCGTACACAGTCAAGACCTACGGCGTAATCACCGATCTCGTGGCGGTCATCCAATTTCAGCAACGGCAGAACCAGGCGCAACAGCGCGAGATCGAAGCGCAGCGGGGGCAGCAGCGGCTTTTGCTGGCGAAGGTGGAAGCTCAGCAGCATTGCATCGAGGCGCTGGAACTCGGGGGTACTCCAGCAGTAGGAAGGCCATCCGATCGAGTGCATCTTGCTCCGAAGCTTTGTCAGATAGGCGATGGTAGTCGCCCACGCTTGGGAGTTGATTGCAGTGGCAAACCCCACACCACTGGGCCGCTGTTGCGCTATTCTGGTGAACGTAGGATGTAGCTTGTCGGGGCTTCGCAGTTTCCGCGGGAGGGGACTGATGACCGCTTCTCGAATGTTGGGGCTTCTGGCGCTCGCGCTGGCGACGCTCTTCCGCGGCGCCGAAC
>JBOHKB010000404.1:0-5156 GCA_050728815.1 Propylenella sp. | reverse complement strand
CTTCAGGACCGGGCTCGCCGCATTGAAGGCGCGCACCGCTTCGCGCCGGACGCGATAATCCGACGAGGCCTCCAGCTCCTCCACCATCTCGGCGATGACGCAGTCCGTCACCTCCATGTGGTAGGGCGTGACGCCGCCCGTCATCGGGTAGAAATTCGCGCGCCGCACGTCGAGCGGATCGCGGCCGAGCGTGAAGGCGATCTCGTCGATGACCCGCTCGATCCCCGCCATCCCCTGCGGTCCGCCGAAGCCGCGGAAGGCGGTATTGGAGACGGTGTGGGTTTTCATCCGTCGCGAACGGATCAGGGCGGCGTTGAGCGCATAGGCGTTGTCGGCGTGGAACATGGCGCGGTCGGCGATCGCCGCAGACAGGTCCGCCGAATAGCCGCAGCGCGCCGCCTGGTCGAAGCGCACGCCGCGGATGCGGCCCTCACCGTCGAATCCGACATCGTAGTCGATGCGGAAATCGTGGCGCTTGCCGGTCAGCTCCATGTCGTCGTCGCGGTCGAGCCGGAGCTTTGCGGGCCGGCCTGTCTTCGCCGCGGCGAGCGCTGCGATGGCCGCGATCAGCGCCGGCTGGCTCTCCTTGCCGCCGAAGCCGCCACCCATGCGCCGCACTTCCGTCGTTACCGCATGATCGGAGAGGCCGAGCACCTTGGCGACGGTGTGCTGCACCTCGCTCGGATGCTGCGTCGAGGAGTGGACGAACATATCGCCGCCTTCGCCCGGGATCGCGTAGGCGACCTGCCCTTCGAGATAGAAATGGTCCTGCCCGCCGATGTGGACCGTGCCTTTGATGCGGCGCGGGGCATCCGCAAGCGCTCTCTCCACGTCGCCGAGCCGCATCACGTGGCGCGGCACCGTCGCAAGATCGCTGTTTGCCGCGAGCGCGTCGTCGACGCTGATCAGCGCTGGCAGGTCCTCGTATTCGATCTTGGCGAGCTTCGCGGCCGCGCGCGCCGCGTCGATCGTCTCCGCCGCAACCGCGAAAATCGACTGGCCGACATACTCGACCTCGTCCTCGGCGAAAACGGGATCGTCGTGCGCGACGGGGCTTGCGTCGTTCTCGCCGGGAATGTCTGCGGTGGTGAGCACGCAGGCGACGCCCGGCGCTCGCCGCGCCTCCGACACGTCGAGCGACACGATCCGCGCATGCGCCCGCTCGCTCATCGCAATGTAGACCTGCAGCGTGCCGGGCAGCTCCGGAATGTCGTCGATGTAGACCGCCTCGCCCGTCACGTGCAGCGCGGCGCTGTCGTGCGCGATCGCGCTATGCACGCCTCCCCGGATCGACTCCTCGTGCGTCGGCGGTTCGTGCGGCACGGAAGTGACCGCGCCTGCGCCGCTGCGGTCCTGCAGGATCGTCACGTCCATCACGCAAGCTCCAGAACGCGCGCGGCGGGACGTTCGTCGCCGCCGTTCTCAAGATGGAAGCGCCGGAGTAAGTTCTGCGCCGTCTTGAGCCTGTATCCAGCGGAGGCGCGTATATCGGTGATCGGCGAGAAATCGTTCGCCAGCGCTTCGGCGGCTTCCGCGACCGCGCGCTCGTCGAACGGCTTTCCGACAAGCGCCGCTTCGGCCGCGTTCGCACGCTTCGGCGTCGCCGCCATCCCGCCGTAGGCGATACGCGCCTCCGCGACCTTTCCCCTGCGCAGCGTGACGCGGAAAGCGCCCGTCACCGCGGAGATGTCCTGGTCAAAGCGCTTGGAGATTTTGTAGCAGGCGAAACGCATATCGGGGGTGAGTCGCGGCACGAAGACCCGCTCCACGAACTCGCCTGGCGCACGGTCCTGCCTGCCGTAGGCGATGAAGAAGTCCTCCAAAGGCATTGTGCGGCGGGCGGAACCCTTCCGCAGGGTCAGCGTCGCGCCGAGCGCGATCAGCGCCGGCGGCAGATCGCCGATCGGCGAGCCGTTCACGATGTTGCCGCCGACCGTGCCGGCATTCCTGATCTGGATGGAGGCGAAGCGCCGCTCCAATTCCCCGAGGTCCGGATGCAGCCGGGCAAGCGCCGCCGTCGCGTCGCGGTGGCTCACCGTAGCGCCGATCGTCAGCCCCTCGTCCGCCTCCTCGATCGTCGCAAGGTCCTTCACGCGCGTGACATCGATCAGGGTCTTCAGAGACCGGTGCTGCTTCGTCACCCACAGGCCGACGTCAGTCGCGCCGGCGACGATGACGGCATCGGGGTTGGCCGCATAAACTTCGGCAAGCTCATCGGCGCTTCGCGGCGCGAAAACTTGCGCCTCGCCGTTCGTGAGATGCAGCATCTCACTATGGTCCAGCGCCGCGGCGCGCTTCGCCGTCTGCGCGAGCGCTCTGCGATCGGGGCCGGCTGCTTTGCCAGCCTCGATCCCCGCCTCCACAATCGGCCCGTAGCCGGTGCAGCGGCAGAGATTCCCCGCCAGCCAGTCCTTCACCGCCTGCCGGTCCGTCAGCGCCCCCTCCAGCCAGCCGGCGTAAAGCTGCATCACGAAACCCGGCGTGCAGAAGCCGCACTGCGAGCCGTGCTTCTCGACCAGCGCCCGCTGCACCGGATGGAGCCCGCCGTCCGCGCCCTTTACATGCTCGACCGCAATGAGCTGCCGTCCATGCAGCACAGAGACGAACTGGATGCAGGAATTGACGGCGCGGTGGCGGAGCCCGCCTTCGCCGTCCAGCTCCGCGAGCACCACCGTGCAGGCGCCGCAATCGCCCTCGGCGCAGCCTTCCTTGGTGCCGGTCAGCCGCTCGTGCCGGCGGAGATATTCCAGAACCGTCAGCGTCGGCGCGACGCCCGTCAGTGCGCGCTCTTCGTCTCCGAGCAGGAATCGTATCGTGTCCGCCATCAGCTTCCCCGATAGGTGGAGTAGCCGTGAGGCGAGAGCAACAGCGGCACGTGGTAGTGCGCGTCCGGATCGGAAATGCCGAAGCGGATGACCACCTGGTCGAGGAATTTCGGCTCGGGCAGCGACAGGCCGAGCGCGTCGAAATAGGCGCCAGCCTCGAAAACGATGTCGTAGGCGCCGGCCTGCATC
This sequence comes from Propylenella sp., assembly GCA_050728815.1. GTDB lineage: Bacteria > Pseudomonadota > Alphaproteobacteria > Rhizobiales > Afifellaceae > DASWJZ01. Next base: position 2,142 of record JBOHKB010000404.1, on the reverse strand, counting down.
GTTTCGCCTTCGAGCAGCGCTCGGTCCGAGCGCCCGTCCTTGTTTGTGACGGCGCGCGCAAGCGGCTCGCCGTGCTTCCCGGCGCGGCGGAGCGTGATGGCGAGACCCGCCGCCGGCTTCCCGAGCGCCGTATCGAGGACGTGCGTGGTCAGCCGGCCCACGGCTTGCTCCCGGCGAGCCGCAAGGTGCTCTCGCTGCAAATCATTTCGCCATATTGCCCCTTGCGCAGCAATTCGGCAAAGGGTTGCGCGTTAGCACAAGGGCGGAGGAATGAGGCAGGGCGCGGCCGGAAGCATTTTCGACCCGCCGCCGCGGGAGATGAGCCGCGCGGAATTCGTGAAGAAATTCGGCGGGGTTTACGAGCATTTCCCGGAGATCGCCGCAGCGGCGTTTGACCGCGGATTGACTACGGCGGAGGACACGCCCGCAGGGCTCGCCGCGGCCATGGCCTCGGTCGCCGCGGCGCTCGGCGAGGCCGAGAAGCTTGCGCTCATCCGCAACCACCCGGACCTTGCCGGCAAGGCGGCCATCGCCGGCGAGCTGACGGAGGCCTCCAGGTCGGAGCAGGCGCGCGCCGGCCTCGCCAACTGCACGCCGGAAGAGTTTCGCCGTTTCCAGGAGCTGAACGCCGCCTACAAACAGAAATTTGGCTTTCCCTTCATTCTCGCGGTCGGTGGCCGCCACCGCCGCGAAATCCTGGCTGCCTTCGAGGTGCAGATCGAACGCGACCGCGATCTGGAGTTTCGCACGGCCCTCGCCGAGATCGACAAGATCGCAAGGCTCCGGCTTGAGGCGATGGCACGTTGATCGCCATCCCCTATCCTCCGGCCACAGTTGGAGAATCTTGACGCAGGCTGATTGACCGCATCCCGGTCTAGGGCTTTCGTCTCAATCCAAATATCGTCCGCCGCTGGGGCTTCATGGCCGAATACTCGATCTTCTCCGTGCTGCGCCACGGCCTCTCGGGCAACCGGGGCTGGAAGCCGACCTGGCGGAAGCGCGAGCCGAAGCGCTCCTACGATGTGATCGTCGTGGGGGGCGGCGGGCACGGGCTCGCCACAGCCTTCTACCTCGCAAGCGAGCACGGCATCCGCAACGTCGCGGTGCTGGAGCGCGGCTGGATCGGCCAGGGGAACGTCGGCCGGAACACCACTATCGTCCGCTCCAACTATCTCCTCGACGAGAACGCGCACTTCTACGAGTGGAGCCTGAAGCTGTGGGAGGGCCTAAGCCATGCGCTCGACTACAACGTCATGTTCTCGCAGCGCGGCGTGCTCAACCTCGCCAATAGCCCGGCCCAGCTCGACCAGTTCGCCGAGCGCGGCAACGCCATGCGCCTGAACGGCATCGACGCCGAGCTGCTGATGCCGGAGGAGATTGGAAAACTCTGCCCCGGCCTCGACCTCAGCCAGAGCGCGCGCTTCCCGGTGGTTGGCGGCCTCCTGCAGCCGCGCGCCGGCACCGCGCGTCACGATGCCGTCGCCTGGGGCCTTGCCCACGCCGCCGACCGGCTCGGCGTTGACATCGTCGAGAATTGCGAGGTGACCGGCTTCATGAAGGAAGGCGACCGCGTCTACGGCGTCGAGACCGCGCTCGGCAATATCGTCGCGCCGAAGATCGGCATCGCGGTCGCCGGCATGACCTCGGAAGTCCTACGCCTCGCCGGCGTGGAAGGGCTGCCGATCGAGAGTCACGTCCTGCAGGCCTTCGTCACCGAGCCGCTGAAGCCGCTCATCAACTGCGTCGTCACCTTCGGCGGGGGCCACATGTACGTGTCGCAGTCCGACAAGGGCGGGCTCGTCTACGGCGGCAGCCTCGACGGCTACAATTCCTACGCCCAGCGCGGCAATCTGCCGATCGTGCACGAAGTGGCGACGGAGCTCCTCGCCTGCTTCCCGAACGCCGCCAAGGTGCGGCTCGTCCGCAGCTGGGGCGGCATCATGGACATGTCGATGGACGGGAGCCCGATCATCACCAAGGGTCCGCTCCCCGGCCTCTATCTAAACGCCGGCTGGTGCTATGGTGGCTTCAAGGCAACGCCCGGCTCCGGCTGGTGTTTTGCGCACACGATCGCGAACGACGCGCCGCATGCGCGGAACGCTGCCTTTACGCTCGAGCGCTTCCACGCTGGCCGCCACATCG
>JBOHKB010000403.1:0-8525 GCA_050728815.1 Propylenella sp. | reverse complement strand
GAAATGGTGCCGATGTCGGGGATGATCCCGAGCTTGAGGAGCAAAGCGCGGCTGACCGCCATCGGCAGGAAGAAGGCGAGATAGACCACGATCGAGTGCTCGCCGAGCCAGCGGATCGGCGCGACGGCAAAGCTCTGCGCGAGGAGCGTGGCGGCGGTGACGATCGCCATCGCGCCGGCGAGCCCGAGCGCGAGGCTGACGAACGGCAGGTCGGCGTAGCCGTTGAAGACCAGGAGCCCGTTCAGCGTCGCCCAGAGCGCAATCCCGGTCAGCGCCGTGCCGCGGTCGCGCGCCGCTTCGTCGGCGAGGCGGAAGACATAGTCGGCGAAGACGTAGCCCGAGTAGAAGTAGACGAAGCGGCCGGCGAATTCGTCGATGAGGACCGAGCCGGTGTGGATCGGCGCGATCTCGAGCGCCGCGGCGACCAGCCAGACGACCGGCCACGGGACGCTCCTCACCAGGCGCGCCACCAGCAGGAACAGCGCGAGATGGTAGATGAACCACAGCGTGCCCCACGGATCCACATAGGCGTAAAGGTATTCGCCGAGCGCCCCCTGCCAGCCCAATTCGGCCGCGAGGCCAGGCGCCTTGAAGGCGAATTGAATGGTGAGCCAGAGCGCGTAGAAGTAGGCGAAATGCAGCACCTTGCGGTCGAGATAGAGCCGCCAGGGCGCGTCGATGCGGCGCGCCAGGAACAGGCCGGCGATGAGGAAGAAGTCAGGCATGCGGAAAGGCCGGGCGAATTCAACGACGTAGCCCATCCAGCCGATCTCGCCCGCCGCCCTCTCCACGCCGAGCGTGGAGTGCATCATGACCACCATCACGATGCAGATGCCCTTGGCGACGTCGACCCAATCGACGCGTTCGCTCATGGCGGGGCTCCTCGTATTGCCGCTTTCCCCGCCGTTCTGCGGCATTCCGCGCCGCCTGTCGCCTCATTCCCTAAGAAAGGGTAAATGCGGAAAAGGGTTTTAACTGCCCCTTAAATCGACAAAATTAGCGTTGAGAGGGCCGGACGAGGGTTAGGGCGGGGAAGCGATGGCGCGCCGCGAAAAAAGTCGGATCGAGCCGAAGTTCGCCGGCGCGGTGGCGGAGGGCCTTGCCGTCGGGCCGGACGACCGCGCGGGCGGCTGGCTGACGGCCGGCCGCTCCAAGAAGAAAGCCGAGAAGCGCCGCGCCGGCCGAAAGCCGGGGCGCGGCAAGCGCCGCCGGCGCTCCGCGATCCGACGCCTCTTCGGCGGGGCGTTCTACTGGGCCTTCGTGCTTTGCCTGTGGGCGGGTATTGCCGGGGCGGGCCTCATTGCCTACTACGCCGCGGAGCTGCCGGGCGCCTCCGAATGGCGCGTGCCCGACCGCCCGCCCAACATCCAGATCGTCGCCGTCGACGGCCAGCTGATCGGCAACCGCGGCGATACCGGCGGCGAGTCGGTCCCCGTGGCGGGCCTCCCGTCCTACGTGCCGAACGCCGTCATAGCCATCGAAGACCGGCGCTTCCGCTCGCATTTCGGCGTCGATCCGGTCGGCCTCGCTCGCGCCGTCGCGCGCAACTTCTTCGCAGGCGGCGTCGTCGAAGGCGGCTCAACGCTCACCCAGCAGCTCGCCAAGAACATGTTCCTGACGCCGGAGCGCTCGCTGAAGCGCAAGGTCCAGGAGGTCGTGCTCTCGCTCTGGCTGGAGACGAAGTTCACCAAGGATCAGATCCTGGAGATGTACCTGAACCGCGTCTATTTCGGGAACGGCGCCTACGGCATCGACGCGGCGGCGCGGCGCTATTTCGACGTCGAGCCGGCGCAGCTGACGCTGCCGCAGGCGGCGGTGCTCGCGGGCGTGCTCCCGGCGCCGAGCCGCTACGCGCCGAACCGCAATCCCGAGGCCGCGGCGCAGCGTGCATCGCTCGTCCTCGGCGCGATGGCGCAAGAGGGCTACATCACCGCCGCCCAGGCGGACGAAGCGCGGAAGAGCCCCGCGCAAGGCTCGACCTACCAGCTCAGCCGAAGCGGCAACTACATCGCCGATTGGGTGCAGGACGTGCTCCCCTTCCACCTCGGCGTCGTCGAGCAGGACATCGTGGTGGAGACGACCGTCGATCTCAGCCTGCAGGTCGTGGCGGAGCGGACGCTCGCCGAGGTGCTCGACGAAGAGGGCGCGAAATACGATGTCAGCGAAGGCGGCATGGTCGTCGTCGACGGCACCGGTGCGGTTCGCGCCATGGTCGGCGGCCGGTCCTACGCAGCGAGCCAGTTCAACCGCGCGGTCGACGCGCGCCGTCAGCCGGGCTCCGCGTTCAAGCCCTTCGTCTATCTGACCGCGGTCGAGCAGCTCGGCTACCGGCCCGACACGATCATGATCGACGAGCCGGTGACCTTCGGCGAGTGGACGCCGCACAATTACGACAACCAGTATCGCGGCCCGGTGCCGCTGAAGACGGCGCTCGCGCTCTCCATCAACACTGTCGCCGCGCAGCTTGCCGACCAGGTCGGGCCCGAGGCGGTAGTGCAGACCGCCAAGCGCCTCGGCGTCAACTCCCCGCTCGCCGCCAATCCCTCGATCGCGCTCGGCACGTCGGAGGTGACGCTGCTCGAGCTGACGGGTGCCTACGCGCCATTCTCGAACGGCGGCTATGCGGTGCTGCCCTTCGTCATCCAGCGCGTGCGCACGCCGCAGGGCGACATCCTGTTCGAGCGCGCGGGCTCCAGCCCGACGCGGGTGGTCAGCCTCGAAAGCGTCGCGCTGATGAACGACATGCTGCAGGCGACGGTGGCGGCGGGCACCGGCTCGCGCGCCGACCTTCCCGGCTGGCCGGCCGGCGGCAAGACCGGCACCAGCCAGAGCTACCGCGACGCTTGGTTCATCGGCTACACCGCCAACCTGACCGCCGGCATCTGGGTCGGCAACGATTCCAACGCGCCGACCAAGCGCGCCTCCGGCGCCAACATCCCGGCCCTGATCTGGTCGAAGTTCATGATCGAGGCGCATCGCGGCGTGCCGGTGGCGCAGCTGCCGGGCTCCGACCTCGTGCCCTATCTCCTCGCGCAGCCGGCGCCCGGATCGCAGTTCCAGGGCTGGGGCGCTTTCGCGCAGGCGAGCCCCGAAGAGCAGGCGGCGAACGACGCGCGCATGCGGAACTGCATCCTGAACCGCAGCGCCAACTGCGCGATCGAAGCGCCGTCGATGGCGCAGCCGCAGCGGCGCGAGCGCCGCGGCTTCTTCCAGCGGCTGTTCGGGGGGTAACTCCCAACTGTCGCTGTCATCTCCCGGACGTGATCTGGGATCAGCGCTCGACCGGTTGACGGCGCTTTTGGGCGTGCCGGGAGCCTCGACCCATCGTCCAGCCGAGCCGATGTTCCTTCTCCCCCGGTAGGTGTAATGTGCTCTCCAGCTGGTTGTGGGGGCCTTGATGAAATCCGCAAATCTTTTGGCGACGCTGATCGTCTGCGCGCTCGTTTATCCCTCCGGCTCGGTCTTCGCCCAGGCGGTGGATTTACGAAGCGTCGCGCTCGTCCGACAGGACTTTTCAGACTGCTCGAACGCCGACGTCAGCGCTTCGGACACGTCGCTCGTCGGTGGAACCGTGGCCGTCGAGCGAAGGCCTGACGGCAGCGGCCGCGTCAGAGTGAGCCTCGGCGCTCAGCCGAATACAACGTACCACTTCTTTCTGAAGTGCGTCCGGCTGCTTGGTGATTTCACGACCGACACGGACGGTTTTGGGAGCGGTGATTTCCGGTTTCAAGCCGGTGAGACCGGGGACATTTTTGCATTCGATGTGTACCCGGAGGGCGCTCCGTCCGGGAACAAGTACCAGAGTGTTCAAGTCAATCTTCGGGAACCGCCGCCCGTTGTCGAAGTCCCACCGCACATTGAATACGTTCGCCAGTCCGGAGACAGCGTGAGCTTCTTCTATGAGGGCATGCCGGCGGGCTCGGAAGTCGCCGTCGTCAATTCGACATTCGGCTCTCCGACAGTAGTATCGACTTACCCTCTGAGCCCACTCAGCACAGTGTTCAGCGACATCACGATCTCTGGCGAGGGAGTGTATTACCTCTTGGCCCGAGGCCAGGCTAACAAGCACTACATCGCCCAATCAATTCAGTTCTATCTCCCTTGAGCCGCGGTCACTTCGCCGCCGGCCCGATCGGGACAACGCCTGAGAACGAGCCACGCTCGCGTAGCGGCGTATCGCGGCGACAAACCGCGCTGACAAATATTGAGGATGCGCCGCGCTAGCGGCGGCCGACAGCCGAGAGCGCCGGGCCCTCCCGGTTCAGCCAGTCGCGCGCCTCGGCGTAGCGGGGATAGAGCCTCTCCACGATCGCCCAGAATCGTGGGCCGTGGTTCATCTCCTTCAGATGCGCGACCTCGTGCGCCGCGAGATAGTCGAGAACGGAGGGCGGCGCGAGCACCAGGCGCCAGGAGAAGGTGAGCACGCCCTTCGGCGAGCAGGAGCCCCAGCGGCTCTTCGGGTCGGCGATGCGGATTCCGGAAGGCGCCCGGCCGAGAGCGCGGGCGTAACGCGCGACCGCGATTTCGAGATCGCGTCTCGCCTCGCGCCTCAGCCAGTCGCGGACGCGCCGCGGCAGGAAATCCGGGTCGCCGGGAACGACGAGGCCGGGGATCGAGCCGTTCGCTTCAAGCACCACTAATCCGCGCCCGCCGCGATGGCGGATGCGACAGGGCTCGCCCCTGAGGTGGAACACGCTCCCGTCATGAAGGGGCGTGGTCGGCGCTATGGCGCCGACCTGCCCCTTGAGCCAAGCGACATGGTCGGCAAGGAAACGCGCCCCCTCGGAAAGGCCGGTGCGGCGGGGGAGCGTCAGGACCGGCTCGCCGGAGGCGTGGTCGACCCGGAGGATCAGCCGCCGCGCCCGCGCGTTGCGCCGGACCGCGACGGGGATCCTTCTCCCCTCGATGTCAACGAAAAGCCGCTCGTGCCCGCGATTCGGCCCCGCCCGCATGCGCGGAATTATTGCCCCGCTTCGGCCGGAGGGGAATGCAAAAAGCGGGGCCAATGGCCCCGCTCGCGAGTTTTTCCACCGGCGCGCCGCTCAGGTCAGGCGGCCGCCTCGCTCGACCCCGCAGTGCGGTTGCGGAATTCGGCCATGAAGCGGTCGAACTCGTCCTGGTCCTTGGCGCGGCGCAGTTCTTTCAGGAAGGCGTCGAACTCGGCGCGCATTTCGTCGAGCTTGCGGCGCTCCTCCGCCAGCCGCTCCATCTCGCGCTTCCGGTATTCGTCGAAGGCGACGTTGCCGGAATAGGCGAAGGGCGGGCTGCCGAACGAGGACGCGCGCTCGCCGAAGGAGCGGAACTGATCCTTCAGCTCTCCGGCCTTGGCGCCGATCTCATCGCCCCAGATGATCCAGGCGAGCATCGCTAGGCCGAGCGGCCAGAAAACGGCGAAGCCGATGATCATCAGCACGATGTTGAGCGCCGTCCAGCGGCCGCGGCTGCAAGCTCGGGGCGCGGTGGCGGTAGCAGTGCTGTTCATGGAACTCCCCTTTCCCAACGATGAAATGGAAATGGGAAGTGGAAAAATGCCGTTCAAGAAAAATCGGACAGGGGTCAGTCCGATTTTTCGATCAGCCGCCGTGCCTGTCCGAACCAGTCCTCGCGCAGCGGGCGGCCATTCAGCTCCTTGTCGAGCGCGCGCATCGCGTCCTCGGTCATTTCGGCGAGCTCGCTTAATTCGAAAATTCCAAGCTCGTTCAGGCTCTCCAGCATCTTCGGCCCGACGCCCGCAATCTCGGTCAGCTCGCGGGACATGCCCTCGGCGATTTCCGGCAGGCTCTTGCCCGCAAGCGCGGTGAGGCCGGTCGCGTCGGCGATGCGCCGCTCGATGCCCGGCGAGCACCCGCCATTGGCGACCGGGGCGGGCGCCTTCCGCGCTGACGCGACGTCATGCCTGGCGATGAAGTCGGTGATGCGGGGCACGATTTCGGCGCGGAAGCGTGAGCCGTTGAAGACGCCGTAATGCCCGACTCCGATCGCGAGGTAGTGCTGCTTCCTGTCGTGGGGGAGGTTGGTGCAGAGCGCATGCGCCGCCTTGGTCTGCCCGACGCCGGAAATGTCGTCGCGCTCGCCTTCCACGGTGAGGAGCGCGGTGCGCCGGATCGCCTCGGTCCTGACCGGCCGGCCGCGATGCGTCATCAGCCCGTTCGGCAGTGCGTGGCGCACGAACACGGTGTCGACGGTCTGCAGGAAGAACTCGGCAGTGAGGTCCATGACGGCAAGGTACTCGTCATAGAACTCGCGGTGCTTCTCCGCGGAGTCGCCGTCGCCGTCGACCAGATGATGGTAGAACTCCTGGTGAGCCGAGACGTGCCGGTCGAAGTTCATGCTCATGAAGCCGGAGAGCTGCAGGAAGCCCGGATAGACTTTCCGCATGAAGCCCGGATGAGGGAACGGCACCGACATGATCGTGTGGTTGCTGAACCAGCGATTGCCGCGCGTCTCGGCGAGCTTGTTCACGTCGGTGGGCGTCATGCGCGTGTCGATCGGACCGCCCATCAGCGTCATGGAGAGCGGCAGGTTCGGGTCGCGATCCTCCGACATCAGCGCGACCGCGGCGAGCACGGGCACGGAAGGCTGGCAGACCGCCATGACATGGGCGCCGGGGCCAAGCCGCTCGAACATTTCGAGGAGGTAGTCGATATAGTCGTCGAGGTCGAAGCTGCCCTCCGACAGCGGCACCATGCGCGCATCGGCCCAGTCGGTGATGTAGACGTCGTGCTCGGGCAGCATCGCCGCCACGGTGCCGCGGAGGAGCGTCGCGTAGTGGCCGGAGAGCGGCGCGACGATGAGCAGCTTGGGGTCTGCCTTGCGCTTCGCGGGCAGGTCGCGGCGGAAGTGCAGCAGCGTGCAGAAGGGCTTTCGCCACACCACCTCCTCGCTGACCGCGACGGTTTTGCCGTCGACGACCGCCTCGGTCAGGCCGAACTCAGGCTTGCCGTAGCGGCGCGTGGTGCGCTCGAAGAGCTCTGCTGCCGCGGCAACCGAGCGGCCGAAGGCGGTCTCGGCGAGGGGGTTGAGCGGGTTCTGAAAAGCAAGACGCGTTGCGTCCGCCATGGCGCGCCAGGGCGCAAGGGCGGCGTGATTGAGCTCGTAGAGTTGATAGAACGACAACGCGCCCCAGCCCTTCCTTCCCCCCCCCGCCGTTTTGTGCGCCGCAGAAAAGATAGTGCACTGCAAACTTAGCGCTTGAAGCTTCCGTGACAAGTGCCTGAGCAAACGATTGCACCGATTTCGTAAACAAGCGTTAACCGTAACGGATTTGTCACTCGCCGGTTTGCATGAGCGAGCCGGTCCAGCGCGCGGAGCGCAAAAGCAGGGCGAAAAGGGCGCTTGCCGCGGAGAAGAGGACAAGGTTCAGGCCGAGCGCGGTCAGCATGGCGCCGCCGTCGAAGCGGTTCTCAAGGATCAGCGCGCGGAGCCCCTCGAAGACGTGCGTGGGCGGCAGCGATAGCGAAATCCATTGCAGCCATTCGGGCAGCACCGATACGGGATAGTAGACGCAGCAGAGCGGCAGCAGCGCAAAGGTCATGCTCCAGGCGAGACCCTCGGCCCCCATCCCTTTCTTCATGACCAGCCCTGAGGCGACAAGCCCGATCGACCAGCTGGTCAGGATGAGGTTCAGGAAGAAGGCTGCGACAGCGAAGCCGAGTCCCCAGAAGTTGAAGCCGAAGAAGGCGATCGCCATCAGCGTCACCGGCACCAGGCCGATCATCACGCGCACGACGCTCATCACCATCAGCGCCGCGACGAATTCCGGCGCGCGGAGCGGCGTCATCATCAGGTTGCCGAGGTTGCGCGACCACATCTCTTCGAGGAACGAGATCGAGAATCCGATCTGCCCGCGGAAGAGAATGTCCCAAAGCAGCACCGCCCCGATGAAGGCGCTGCCGGCCTGAACCAGAAGTCCGGATTGGCCGCCGAGGAGCTCCTCGCTTGCGAGGTAGATCTGTAAAAAGCCCCACATCAGCATCTGCACGGCCGGCCAGTAGATGAGGTCGACGACGCGCGGCCAGGAATAGCGGAGCAGGTACCAGTAACGGAGCACCATCGCCGCAACGCGGCGGAACGAGAAGGCGTGATTGAGGATGGTTTCGCTCAAACTTGCCTGTCGATGAGGCGCGGGCCGTAGCTCAGGCCTTGCGGTCTCTTTCCTTAAGAACGCCTCTCACGGCCTCGCCGACGATCTGTGGCAGATTCTTCACAAGGTCTCCGACCGAACGCTTCAGCTTACCGACGTCATCTCCCAGCGCATCAACCTTCCGATCGACGCCCTCAAGTCGCGTCTCCACCCGGTCGAGTCGCGTTTTTACCGCCGCCAGGTCATCGCCATTATGGCGCGTCTGTTCGAGAATATGGCGGGTCACCATCTTCTCGCCTTCGACCTCCTGTTCAAGAACGCCGACGCGCGCCCCGAACTCCTCCTGGGTGACAAAGTCGGGCATCGGGTCTGAGACCTGCTTGTTGCAGGCGAGAGATTAGCATGCGCAAAGCGATCGACGCCACCCGCTGCGACGCGGCGA
>JBOHKB010000402.1:0-5011 GCA_050728815.1 Propylenella sp. | reverse complement strand
AACCATCACCGGCCGCATGACGCCCTCGACGGCATGACCCCGGCCGAGTATCTCAAAACACTCAGCAGCGGAAACGCCCCCGCGTCTCACATGTCCTGAACCCGGACAGCCGCTTTCGTGCGCAGCGCCGTTCGCCTAGAGTGCCGGCCTGCGGGACAGGGCGGCCGCTGGCACGTCTCTTGCGACGCAACAGGGATATTTCACTGCAGAAACGGCGCGGCCCGCCCGTCGCGGCACCGCGCGACAGAGGAAGGCGGAGACCAGACAGCATGAGCAAGATCAGAGCATTGACGTTCGGCCTCGCGGCAGGCGCCGCCGCGCTGGCGTTTACCGGCCCGGCGCTGGCGCTCGACGAAGTCACCTTCGGCACCAACTGGGTGACCGAGCCCGAACATGGAGGCTTCTACCAGGCGGTGCTCGACGGCACCTACGAAAAGCACGGCCTGAAGGTGACGATCATTCCGAAGGCCGAGGAGGCGATGCTGCTCGGCGGCAAGATCGACTTCTACATGGTCGGAAATCTGCTGCAGACCTTCTCGGCGGTCGAGCAGGACGTCCCGGTCAAGGTCGTCGCGGCGATTTTCCAGAAGGAACCGCAGATCATCATGGCGCATCCCGAGAAAGGCCTCAAGACCTTCGCCGATCTCGCCAAGCTGCCGACGCTCTTCATCGGCGACGACCTCTATGCCAGCGGCTACCGCTGGATGATGGCGACGTTCCCGGAGTTCACCGAAGGGCAGCGCAAGCCCTACAACTATTCGGTCGCCCCATTCCTCGCCGACCCGGATTCCGGCCAGCAGGGCTATGTCACCTCGGAGCCGTTTTCGGTGATGAAGGAAGGCGGCTTCGAGCCGACCGTCTTCCTGATGGCCGACGCGGGCTACACCACGCCATCGACCATGATCGAGGGGATGGCCGAGTATGTGAAGGCCAACCCCGACATCACCAAGCGGTTCGTCGAAGCCTCGATCATCGGCTGGTACAACTATCTCTACGGTGACAACAAGGCGACGAACGAGTTCATCAAGAAGGAGAACCCCGATTTCAACGACGAGTTCATCGCATTCTCGATCAAGACGATGAAGGACCAGGGCATCGTCGTCTCGGGTTCCGCGGTGGATGGCGGTATCGGCTGTTTCACCGATGCTACCGTGAAGGACTTCTACGACAAGATGGTCGGCGCCGGCGTCGTCAAGGCGGGGCTCGACCTGTCGCAGGTCTACACCACGGAATACGTCTGCAAGGGCCTCGGCAAAGAACTTGCGAAGTAGTTTCGGCTCTTGAGGTGCGGGCGCGAACCGGGGACGGCTCGCGCCTGCTTGTTGAAGTAGTTACGGGACTGCCAGAACGTGGCACCGTCGATCGCACCGTCGGCCGCTTTGGCGCCGCCGATTGAGAGACGCTCCGCTCGGACGCCGCTGGTTTCGCTGCGCTCGATTTCCAAGACTTTCTCAAACGGCACGGTCGCGCTCAAGGACATGTCGCTCGACATCGCGCAAGGCGAGTTCGTCAGCCTGCTCGGCCCTTCCGGTTGCGGCAAGTCGACTGTGCTTCGGATTGTCGCCAGACTTGGCGAGCCAACGTCCGGCACGGTCGAGTGGCCAAGCGCCACGAGCTACGACGCGAGCGGCAAGGCGGAAACGGAAATCGGTTTCGTTTTCCAGGAGCCGACGCTGATGCCGTGGGCGACCGTCGCTGGCAACGTTTGGCTGCCGCTCCGCCTCAAAGGCATTTCAAAAGGTGCGGCCGCGGCCGAGGTGACGCAGGCGCTCCGCATGGTCGGCCTCGAACATTTTGCCGAAGCCTACCCGCGCGAGCTCTCCGGCGGAATGAAGATGCGCGTGTCAATCGCGCGCGCGCTCATCACCAGGCCGAAGCTCCTGCTTATGGATGAGCCGTTCGCGGCGCTCGATGAGATAACCCGCTTCAAGCTCAACAACGACCTCCTGCACCTCTGGGAGGGATTCGGCTGGACGGTGATTTTCGTCACCCACTCGGTGTTCGAGTCGGTGTACCTGTCGGAGCGCATCGTCGTCATGGCTGCACGCCCGGGCCGGGTCTTCAGGGACATGAAGATCGACGCGCCCTACCCGCGTGGCGACGATTTCCGCACATCGGCGACCTATAACGACCATTGCCGGCGGGTCTCGAACGCGCTGGACGACGCGATGGGAGGCCGGCCAAATTGAGCGCGGTCAGCTCGGAAAGGTTTGCGCCGGACCCGGCGGAAGCCGACGACCGCCCATCGCCGGCTCCACCGCGCGAGGGAATAGGCGCGCGCGCCGGACAGGTTGCGATCCCGATCGCGATGCTCGCGCTGCTCATCGTTGCCTGGCAGATCTACTGCGACGTAGCGGAAGTGCCGCATTACATCCTGCCGAGTCCGCTGCGCATCTATCAGGCCTTCCTCGAAGACCATGCGATGCTCTTCAAGGCGCTTTCGGTCACGCTGCAGACCACGTTCCTCGCGCTCGCAATCGCCCTTGTCAGCGGCTTGGCGCTGGCGATCCTGATGGTGCAGTCGCGCTGGATCGAGCTGGCGCTCTTCCCCTACGCGGTGATCCTCCAGGTGACTCCGATCGTCGCGATCGCGCCGCTGATCCTGATTTACACGAGCACCACGCAGCAGGCCCTCCTGATCTGCGCCTGGATCGTGGCGTTCTTCCCGGTGCTTTCGAACACTACGCAGGGCCTGCGCTCGACCGACCACAATCTCCTCAACCTCTTCGAGCTCTACGGCGCCACGCGCTGGCAGACGCTGGCACTACTCAAAATCCCGAATGCCCTCCCCTATTTTCTCGCCGGCCTCCGCATCGCCGGAGGCCTCGCGCTCATCGCCGCCGTGGTCGCCGAGTTCGCGGCTGGCACGCCGGGCGCGGATGCTGGGCTCGCCTTCCGCCTGATCGAAGCGCAGCATCGCCTGAACATACCGCGCCTGTTCGCGGCGCTGGTGCTCCTATCCGTCACCGGCGTGGCGATCTTCGGCGTTACCAGCCTGATCTCACACCTGCTGCTCAGGAAATGGCACGAAAGCGCCGTGCGCCGGGAGAACTGAGCGAATGGCCGGCGTAGAGTTCCCCGCGAGCAGCGCCTACCGTCTGGCGCGCGCGCACGTCCCGACGGCGCTGCTGGGCGGCGCCCCGTTCCGAGCCGACGGCGATGGCGTCGCGCTCGTCGATTTTTCTGTCGCCGACGGCCGCATCGCAGACGTCGCGCCGGCCGTCGCCAAGCCGGCAAGCGATGCGATCGACCTTGCCGGCCGCATGGTCTTTCCAGCCTTCGTCGATTGCCACACGCATATCGACAAGGGCCACATCTGGCCGCGCACGCCGAACCCGGACGGAACATTCCTGTCGGCGCTCGAAGCTGTCGGCCGCGACCGCGTGGCGCGCTGGAGTGCGGCGGATGTCGAGCGGCGCATGGAGTTCTCACTCCGCTGCGCCTACGCGCACGGCACCGCGGCGCTTCGCACCCATCTCGACTCGCTTCCGCCGCAGGAGACGATCTCGTGGCCCGTCTTCGAGAGAGTGCGGCAGCGCTGGCGGGGCCGGATCGCGCTGCAGGGCGTTTCGCTCGTCACCGTCGAGCAGATGCGCGACGAGCGCTGGTTCGCTTCGCTCGCCGACCGCGTCGCCGCGGCCAACGGCGTGCTCGGCTGCGTCGCCTTCATGGTCCCCGACCTCGACGCGCTCCTCGACCAGGTCGTGCGGGCGGCGGCGGAGCGCGGGCTCGACCTCGATTTCCACGCCGACGAGACGGCCGACCCGGAGGCGCACGCGCTCGACCGCATCGCCGAGGCGGTGCTACGCAACCGCTTCGAGGGGCGCGTGCTCGTCGGACACTGCTGCTCGGTCGCCCGCCAAGCCGTTGATGTCGCCCGGCGCACGCTCGATAAGGTCGCGGAGGCGGGCGTCGCGGTGGTTAGCCTGCCGCTCTGCAACCTCTACCTCCAGGACCGCCGCACCGATGGGTCGACTCCCTACTGGCGCGGCGTCACGCTGCTGCACGAGATGAAGGCGCGCGGCATCAAGGTAGCGGTCGCCTCCGACAATACGCGCGACCCGTTCTACGCCTACGGCGACCTCGACATGCTGGAAGTCTACCGCATGGCGACGCGCATCCTGCACTTCGATCATCCGGTCGGCGACTGGCCGACGGCGATCGCCGCCACGCCGGCCGATATCATAGGGCTCGACAATTTCGGGCGGATCGCGCCGGGCGCTCCGGCCGATTTCATCGTTTTCCGCGGCCGTTCGTGGACAGAGCTTTTGTCGCGGCCCGAGACGGACCGCATCGTCGTGCGAAACGGCCAGGAGATTTCCGCCGAACTCCCCGATTATTCCGAGCTCGACGACCTCATGGTGGCGTGATGGACATCGCTGCGCTCAAGAAAGAGCTGAATGGCCTCAAGATCGAGGACAACCCGGCGATCGTGAAGCAGAAGAGCCGCGATTTTTTCTGGTATTCGCCGGTGCTGAAGCGGCAGCTCGACCACATCACGGCCGACCTCGTGGTGTCGCCAAAGAGCGAAGCCGAACTGATCCGCGTACTTGAAGCGTGCTACCGACACGGCGTGCCGGTCACGCCGCGCGGCTCGGGCACCGGCAACTACGGACAGGCTATGCCGCTTGCGGGCGGCGTCGTGCTCTCGCTCGCTGAGATGAACAAGGTGAAGTCGATCTCGCGCGGCCGTGTCACGGCCGAGGCCGGGACAGTGCTCGCGGACATCGACCGGCAGACCCGTCCGGAGCAGGAAATCCGGCTCTTCCCCTCCACCTACAACACCGCCTCGGTCGGCGGCTTCATCGCCGGCGGCTCGGGCGGCTGCGGCTCGATCAGCTGGGGCGGGCTCCGCAACATCGGCAATGTTCTCGGCTTCCGCATTGTCACCATGGAGGAGAAGCCACGCGTGCTCGAGCTTAGAGGGCGCGACCTGATGAAGGTCATGCACGCCTACGGTACCAACGGCATCATCGCCGAGGTGGAGCTTCCGCTCGACGCCGCCTACGAC
>JBOHKB010000401.1:0-6290 GCA_050728815.1 Propylenella sp. | reverse complement strand
CAGGTGATGCAGGTAGGCGCGCGAATAGTCGCGCGCGGCCGGGCAGGAGCTTTCCGGGTCGAGCGGCCGCGGATCTTCGGCGTGGGGGGCGTTCTTCAAGTTGAGGCTGCCGAAGCGCGTGTAAGCGAGGCCGTGCCGGCCCGCGCGGGTCGGCAGCACGCAGTCGAACATGTCGACGCCCCGCGCGATGCTTTTCAGGATGTCGTCCGGCGTGCCGACGCCCATCAGATAGCGCGGCCGGTCGGCGGGAAGCGCCGGGACCGTTTCGTCGAGGATCGACAGCATGGTCGCCTGAGGCTCGCCGACGGCAAGCCCGCCGATCGCATAGCCGTCGAAGCCGATCGCCCTCAGACTCTCGGCGGAGAGGTGGCGGAGCTTCGGGTCATCCCCGCCCTGCACGATGCCGAACAGCGCATGGCTGTTGGGATCGCCGAACGCGGCCTTCGAGCGCTCCGCCCAAGAGAGCGACAGGCGGACGCCGCGCTCGATCGCCGCCGGGTCGGCCGGCAGCCGCACGCATTCGTCGAGCTGCATGACGATGTCGGAGCCGAGCAGCCGCTGGATTTCGATCGAGCGCTCCGGCGTCAACCGGTGCTCGGCGCCGTCGATGTGCGAGCGGAACGTCACGCCGTCGTCGTCGATCCGGCGGAGTTTGGCAAGCGACATCACCTGGTAGCCGCCGGAATCGGTCAGGATCGGATGCGGCCAGCGCATGAATTCATGCAGGCCGCCGAGCCGCTCGACCCGCTCGGCCCCCGGGCGAAGCATCAGGTGGTAGGTGTTGGCGAGCACGATATCCGCGCCGAGCGCCCGCACCTGCTCGGGGTACATCGCCTTCACCGCGGCCTGCGTGCCGACCGGCATGAAGGCCGGCGTACGGATGTCGCCGCGGGGCGTCGTGATGATGCCCGTCCGCGCCGCTCCGTCGGTCGCCGTGACGGCGAAGATAAAGCCTCTCAAGCGCCCCTCTCCGGATAGAGCAGGCAGGCGTCGCCGTAGGAATAGAACCGGTAGCCCTTTTCGATGGCGTGGGCGTAGGCGGCCTTCATCGTCGCGAGGCCCGAGAAGGCGGCGACCAGCATAAAGAGCGTCGATCGCGGCAGGTGGAAGTTGGTCAACAGCAGGTCCACAGCGCGGAAACGGTAGCCCGGCGTGATGAAGATGTCCGTCGCGCCGTCGAACTCCCTGATCCTTCCGGATGCGTCCGCGGCGGCCTCGAGCAGCCTGAGCGACGTTGTGCCGACGGCGATAATTCTGCCCCCCGCGGCGTGGGCTTCGCTGAGCCGCTCCGCCGTTTCGGCGCTCACGCTTCCATGCTCCGCGTGCATCTGATGGTGCTCGGTGTCCTCCACCTTGACCGGCAGGAACGTGCCCGGTCCCACATGCAGCGTGACGAATTCGCGGGCGATTCCAGTCTCGTCGAGCGCCTTCATAAGCTCCGGCGTGAAGTGAAGCCCGGCTGTCGGCGCGGCAACGGCGCCCTCCAAGCGGGCGTAGACGGTCTGGTAATCGGCGCGGTCGCGCTCGTCCGGGACGCGGCGCTGAAGGATATAGGGCGGCAGCGGGGCGTCGCCGAGCGCGGCGATCGCCTCGTCGAGATACGCTCGGTAAAGTCCGAAAGCGAGGCGCACGCGGCCGTCTGAGAACTTCTCCTCAACGGTCGCTTCAAGCGTGCCGAGGAGGCACACCCGCCCCTCGTGCCCGAAACGGATGCTGTCGCCGAGCTTCAGCCGCCTGCCCGGCTTCGCCAGAGCCCACCACGATGAATCGTCTATGCGGTCCAGCAGCGTAACGGACATTCCTAGCGTGAAATCTCCGCGCGTCCGCACGCCATGAAGCTGCGCCGGAATCACCTTGGTGTCGTTGAAGACGAGCGTGTCACCCGGCTTCAGCAGCCGCGGCAAATCGCGGATCGCGCAGTCCTCGAACGCAGCGCCCGGCTGCACCACAAGCAGCCGCGCCGCGTCGCGCGGCACGGCCGGCCGAAGCGCAATCCGCTCCTCCGGAAGGTCGAAATCGAACTCCTCGACGCGCATCCGGCCGGTCTATCACGCGCGCCAGAAGCAAAGCCAAGGGAGCGCGCCCCAGGCGACTGCGCTCCGAGCCCCTCAGTCGCCGTTCCGCAGTGCGTCCGTCGGAACGAAAATGTGGATCAGCAGCCCCTCGCGTCGCCATTCGCGGTGAAGCTCGCCCCGGAACTGGCTCCTCACAGTGTTCTTCGCGAGCGCGCTTCCGAAGCCCTCGAACCTCGGCACGTCATGGATCGGCGGCCCGCCGGATTCGCGCCACGCGAGCCGCAGCTCGTCGGCTTCGATTTCCCAGGTGACGGCGACCCGGCCGGAGGGCGTGGACAGCGCCCCGTGCTTCGCGGCATTCGTTGCGAACTCGTGGAGAAGCAGCGCGAAGCTCGTCACCGAGTCGCCGCCGATCGTCAGCTCGGGCCCGGCGGCGGTCACGCGGTCGGGCGCTTCCCCGCCTCCGCCGGCGTAGGGCGAAAGCATCGCACAGACGAGCTGGTCAAGCTGCACCGACCGCTTCACCTCAACACCGGTGACGCTGTAGCGCGGGACGGTGAGGTCGTGGGCTTGCGCGAGCGCGGCGAGCCTTTCCCTGACGCTTGCTGCAAGGTCGTCCGACGTCTCGGCCGAGCGGGCGCTCTGCCCCACAATGCTGCTTGCGAGCGCGAACAGGTTCTTCACCCGGTGGCCCATCTCCCGCAAAACGAGCCGGCGCTGCTCGTCGGCGCGCCGGCGCTCGGTGATGTCGCGGGCGATTTTTGAAGCACCCACCACCTTGCCGCCGGCATCCCTGATTGGCGACACCGTCAGGGCGACATCTACGCGGCTCCCGTCCCGGCGCTCACGCACCGTCTCGTAGCGCTCGACGCGCTCGCCGCGCCGAATGCGCTCGAGTATGCGAGCTTCTTCGTCGCGGCGGTCCGGCGGGATCAGCATCATGACCGGCTGCCCGATCGCTTCCGCGGCGGAATAGCCGAACAGCCTTTCCGCGCCTGCGTTCCAGCTCGTGATGACGCCATTCAGGTCCTTGCTCGCGATCGCGTCGTCGGACGATTCGACGATTGCCGCGAGGAGCTGCTTGTCGATCTCGGCGCGCTTGTGGTTGCTGACGTCGACCAGCATGTTGATCGCGCCGGTCACGGCGCCGGACTCATCTCGGAACGGCGTCGGATAGGCGAGAAAAGGCACGCGCGTCCCGTCGGGCCGCTCCGCCACCGCCTCGGCCCCGCGGAACGCGCGACCCTCCTTGAGCGCAACCGCCATCGGGCATTCGTCGTGCGGCATCGGGCGTCCGTCGGGCCAGTAGAGCCGCCACGATCCGCACCATTCGCTCTTGCCGAGCTCCGGCCGCACGCCCCAAAGCTCGGCGGCGGCGGTGTTGTAGAAGGTGATGCGTCCCTCGGCGTCGGTCAGGTAGATCGCCGCCGGCAGCGCCTGGAGCAACTCCAGGGAGCGCCGGTCCGGTGCAGAGACGAGTTGGAGGAGCCTGTCATCCGCGCAAAGGGGATCGCGCGCGGGCGGCTCCACCGCCGGCCGCATTCCGCCCCCCTTGTCGAAGACTGCAACCAAATGAAGCCTCCTCGGCATCAAACCCTGTGCCCCGCGATCGGTTGCGCGCGGGGAGGACAATCCTCTCCGGTGACTGGAGCAGCATCCGGCGGGCCCGGCTGCCATTCACGCTGACCGCTCAGGCCGCGTCGGCGGCCACCCGCATCGTCACGATATGGTCCGGATTGCGCGGGGGCTCGCCCTTGTTGATCTGGTCGACGTTCTCCATGCCGGAGATCACGCGGCCCCAGGCCGTGTACTGCTTGTTGAGCCACGGCGCCTCGTCGAAGCAGATGAAGAACTGGCTGTCGCCGGAATTCGGGTCGTTGGCGCGCGCCATGGACACCGTGCCGCGCACGTGCTTCTCTGCCGAGAACTCGGCCTTCAGCTTTTCCCCGGAGCCGCCCGTGCCGGTGCCGTGCGGGCAGCCGGTCTGCGCCATGAAGCCGTCGATGACGCGGTGGAACTTCAGCCCGTCGTAAAAGCCCTGACGCGCCAGGTCCTTGATACGAGCCACGTGGCCAGGAGCGAGGTCGGGCCGCATCTCGATGATGACCGCGCCCTTGGAGGTCTCCATCACGAGCGTGTTTTCCGGGTCTTTGAGTTCGGCCATGGGATTCTCCTCTAGTCCGCGGCCGGCAGGGGACTGAAGGAAAAGCTGCCGGGCGGGAGTGCGTCATAAGCAACGGGTTCCTGGCGCCCGTCGGTTGCGGCGATGACGCTCTGCCGGACAAGCCGAAACAGGTTCGAGAGTTCCAGACCCGGGGTCGGCATGTGCTGCAGCAGAGCCGACACGAATGGGCTGTTGCCGCCGGAGCCGTCTTCCGCGACCTGCCCATCGCGG
Source organism: Propylenella sp. (assembly GCA_050728815.1). GTDB lineage: Bacteria > Pseudomonadota > Alphaproteobacteria > Rhizobiales > Afifellaceae > DASWJZ01. The sequence continues at coordinate 1,880 of JBOHKB010000401.1, read as the reverse complement.
GCGGCGTAAGCGACGAGCGTACCGCCGCTTCGCGGCTCGACGCGGGCGAGCCCACGCGTGATCGAGCGCGTGCGGCTCGATGTCTGCATCTGCGCCAGGAATGGGTTGTTCCGGCAGGCGTCCAGGATGACGAGGCCGACAGTGGCCGCTTCTTCCACAGTCCCGAGGATATGGCCGAGCGGCAAGGCTTCGAAATCGACATCGCGGTCGCGCTCGAGCCGGGCATCGACCGGGATCACGTAGTTCTCACCGTCTATTCCGACGCCGTGGCCGGCGTAGTAGATCACCGCCCAGTCCGCGCCATTCGCCACGTCGCCGAAATCGCTGAGGGCGCGCCGGAATTCCGAATAGTCGAGGTCTTCGCGCAGCACGACCTCGGTAAAGCCTAGATGTTCCAGCATCTGAGCGACGGCTTTGGCGTCGCGCGCCGCATTCGGGAGGGACGGCACCGCAGCGTATCCGCTGTTCCCGATCACGAGCGCCACACGGCGACCCGCGGCTGCAGCCGCTTCCCCCGTGACCTGCTCGCGCGCCGAAACATCACCGACAGGCTCCGTCGTGTCGGCCTCTTTTTTCGCGAGCACGTCAGGCGGACGCTCGCTATCGGCTGCAACGGTCATTCGGACGATCCGGTCGGGGCCGTCGACCATGCCGTTGTTCGAGTTCGAGCCCTTCTTGATGGCGTCGACGGCCTCCATGCCTTCGACGACTTCGCCGACCACCGAGTATTGGCCGTTCAGCGACGGCGCATCTCCGTACATGATGAAGAACTGCGAGTTGGCGCTATCGGGATCGGGCGTCCGCGCCACGCCGACGATGCCGCGCGTGTAAGGGACGTTAGAGAACTCGGCTTTCAGGTCCGGAAGATCTGAGCCGCCCGAGCCGGTACCGGTCGGGTCGCCGGTCTGCGCCATGAAACCCTCGATGACGCGGTGGAAGACGACGCCGTCGTAAAACCCCTGGCGGGTGAGCGTCTTCAGTCGCTCGGCGTGGTTCGGCGCGAGGTCTGGTCGGAGCTGGATCGTGACCGTCCCATCCTTCAGCTGCATCAGGAGCGTGTTTTCCGGGTCGGTCTTTTGCGCAAGAGCCGGCGCGGTGAGCAACAGACATCCGGCGGCGAACGCAACCGCGAGCTTGGAAACGAGCATCGTCACACTCCTTCTGTCGGATGTCCGCGGACGCGGGTCGCGCTGATCTTCATCGGCCAAGGCGAGCGCGAATGCGCTCGGCCACGGCGGGCGGGACGAAAGGCTCGACATCGCCGCCCATCGCCGCGATCTGGCGGACGAGCGTCGCGGTGATGTGGCGCACCTCCGGGCTCGCGGGCAGAAACACGGTCTGCAGCGATGGCGCCATGGTGCTGTTCATCCCCGCCATCTGCATTTCGTAGTCGAAGTCGCCGCCGTCGCGGAGGCCGCGTATCAAGAGCGTCGCGCCGACCTCGCCGGCGAAATCGACCACGAGATTGTCGAATGTGGACGCCTCTACTTTCACGCCTTCGGCCTCGCCAAGCGGCCTGGCGATCATCTCGATCAGCTGCAGCCGGTCATCGACGGAGAGCATCGCCTGCTTGCTCGGATGCACGCCGACCGCCACGACGAGCCTCTCGCACAGGCGAAAAGCCGCCTGCAGGATGTCGATATGCCCGTTGGTGAGCGGGTCGAAACTGCCCGGGTAGAGCGCGGTGCGGTGCATATTTCGGGCTTAGCCGCTTCGCGCATGCGGCGCAACGCGCGAGCCCTCTCCCCCTTGTGGGGAGAGCGACTGTCTTTCTGGTCAAGCGGTTTGTTGGCGCCATGGCTGCCTGTCACGAATGATGGCGTTGAGGATGGTGAGGAGCTTTCGGGCGGTGGCGACGAGGGCGACAAGCTTGGGCTTGC
>JBOHKB010000400.1:0-17529 GCA_050728815.1 Propylenella sp. | reverse complement strand
ACACCAGAAGGGAGGAGACGACGGCAGCCAGCCAGGGAACCGAGCCGATGAAAGCGCGGCACCCTGTCGGCTCTCACGTCACCGATACGTCACTGGCGTGAGTGAAAAGTGGTCGGGATGGCGGGATTCGAACCCACGGCCCCTTGACCCCCAGTCAAGTGCGCTACCAGGCTGCGCCACGCTCCGACGGATGAAACTATAGAGACGCGACCCTGGCCGTTCAATGGCGCGGGAGGGCAGCAGGGCGGCGGCCGAAGTGCGCGCCGAGCCGCGCCTGCGTCGCCGCCCGGTCGGCGGCGATCCCGCCCCACAGCAATCCGAAGAGCAGGAAGAGGTGCCGCCAGTGGTCGACGTCGATCACCGTCGCGATCACGATATGGCCGAAGAACACGACATAGGCGATCTGCATCACCGGCTGCAGCGGGCCCGACCTGAACACCAGCGGGAAGGCGGCGACGAGCGTCCACAAAACGAGCGTGAGCCATGCCGCGAAGCCGAGCCAGCCGTAGGTGGTGAGCGTCTTCAGCCAGATATTGTGCTCGTCCTCGCTGAAGTGCCTGCCGAACTCGATCGCGCCGATGCCGAGCGGATGGTCGAGCATCATGTTGAAGCCGATGCCATAGCGCTGGAACCGGCCAAGGTGCCCGGCGTCGTATGCCTGCACGATCTGCGCGCGGTCTTGGAATAGGTCCGACACTGCCGGAATCGACAGCGCAGCGGCGATCATCGCCACCGCCACCACGGCCCCCAGCGCCGAGAGCACCACGAAGCGCACGCGCGCGGCATGGCTCCGCTCGGTCGCGAAGATCAGCGCGCCCATCAGCATCACGGTGATGACGGCGAGCCCCCATGCTGCGCGCGAGAACGAAAGGAAGAGGCCGAGCAGAATGACGAGCGCCAGCGCTGCATTGACGAACGCCGTGCCCGGCGAGCCGGAAAGCACGCGGCGGAGCAGCACCGCGAACGGGAGGATCAGGAACGGCCCGAAGACGTTCGGATCCTGGAAGCCGCCGCTGGCGCGGTCGAATTTTGTGAAGAGCTCTCCGGTCAAGCCGAAATAGCCGGCCACTCCGAGGAGGGTGGTCACCAGCGCCGTCGCGATCCACGCGTCGACTATCGTGTCTGCCCGGCTTCGATCCTCGGCGACGAGGCAGGCGAAGAAGCACGAGCTGAACGCCAGAAAGGCCGTCACCGCGTAATAGAGCGGCTGCGTGGCGAAATCCTCAGCCTGCGTCGCGGCGAGCACGCCGCCGGCGACGAAGAGGAGCATCAGCACGACGAGCGGGCTCGCTGCGCGCGGCACGGCCAGCCCGATAAGCAGCCAAGCCGGGATCAGCGCCGCCAGGAAAAGATCATAGGGCGACGGCTCAAAGAACACGAAGCCGCCCAGAAACACCGCCAGCCACAGAATGGAGTTGGAGAGGGCCCGCGTCGGGATGCCGGTCGGCCGCTCCGCCGCGGCCAATGCATTGATCAATACGCGTTCTCCGTGCTCAGCAGCCTGAACGGGGTGAGCGCGAGAATGTAGAGGTCAAAGATGACCGACCAGTTCTCGATGTAGAAAAGGTCGTGCTCGACACGCCGCTCGAGCTTCTCCCGCGTGTCAGTTTCGCCGCGCCAGCCATTGACCTGGGCCCAGCCGCTGATGCCGGGCTTTACCCGGTGGCGGGCGAAATATCCGTCGACCACCTGCTCGTAGAGGCGGTCGGCGGCCTTGGCCTGCACCGCGTGCGGGCGCGGCCCGACCAGCGACAGGTTGCCCTTCAGCGCCACGTTGATCAGCTGCGGCAGCTCGTCGAGGCTGGTCTTGCGGATGAAGCGGCCGACGCGGGTAATGCGCGGATCATTGCGCGTGGCGAGCTTTTCCGCGTTTGCATCGGTCTGGTGGACGTACATCGAGCGGAACTTGAAGACCTCGATCAGCTCGTTGTTGAAGCCGTAGCGCTTCTGGCGGAAGAGCGCCGGCCCCGGGCTGTCGAGCTTCACGGCAAGCGCCACGGCGAGCATCACCGGCGTAAAGAGAAGGAGGAGGATCGAGCCGACGACCCGGTCAAAGCAGGCCTTCGCCACGTAGTCCCAGTCGGCGATCGGCTTGTCGAAGAGGTCGAGGAAGGGGATCGCCCCGATATACGAGTAGGAACGGGGGCGGAAGCGCAGGCGGCTGGCGCCCGCCGAAAGGCGGATGTCCACCGGCAGCACCCACAGGGTCTTCATCAGTTGCACCAGGCGGTGCTCCGCCGCCATCGGCATGGCGACGATCAGCATGTCGATCTCGGCCCGGCGGCCGAACTCCAGCAATTCGTCGATGCGGCCGAGCCTCGGCAGGCCTTCCCGGATCGCCGGAACGCGCGCGTCCTCGCGGTCGTCGAAGATGCCGCATATGCGGATATCGTTGGCGGCCTCCGTGCGAAGCGCGCGGATCAGTTCCACCGCCTCCGGCCCGCCGCCGACGAGCACCGCGCGGCGCTCCAGCACCCCGGCGCCGGTCCACGCGACGACCAGCCGGCCGACCGCAATCCGGAGTGCAGTCAACACGAGGAGGCCAGTCAGGAACCAGCTTCCAAGCCAGACGCGGGAAAACTCCTCGCCCATTTTCAGGAAGAAGACGACCAGAGCGAAACAGGCGAAAACGCCGGTCCAGATCGCCGCGCCGCGGCCGATCCTGGCCACCGCTCGCGTCCGGTAGTCGCCGACCGCGTAGCCGTTCAGCGACCCGATGAGGAGGACGGCTGCCGCCGGCACCAGGAACGTCGCGAGGAAATACTCGATCCCCGCTGCATCGCCAGGAATGACATACGCCCAGGCGATGACCATGCCGGCTACGGAGAGACCGACAAAATCCGCGATGCGCGCGAGCCCCGCCAGGATGCCCGGCGTGATGAAGCGGTGCTTTAGAGTGGAGGCGACCTGCGCCGCTGCGACGTTGAGCGGCGTGCGGCCGGCGCGGAAACCAAGCGCCGGCGCGAGCGCCGATTGGCTGGCGCCGACGGGATCGGTCGTTTCTGTAATTGCCATTGGGTCCGGACCCGCCTCAAGTCCCCCGCGCAACAGGTGACTTGATGGGCCGGAAGAATCAATTTTGTCCGATTCTTAGGGTTACCGGGGGCGGCTTTTTCAGAACAGGCTTTCCGGCACGTAAATCGTGTCTCCCGGTCGGATCGGCTCGACCACCCGAACGTAGGATTCAAAGAGCCTTCCGTTCATGGTGCGGCTGACGCGGACGGTGCGCTTGTTGGCGCGATCGGAGAACCCGCCGGCCATGGCGATCGCCGTCTCCGCTGTAATCCCGGGCACATAGGCGAACTGACCGGGCGTCTGGACTTCGCCGAGAACGAAGAACGGCCGATAGGCGGAGACCTCGACCGTCACGTCCGGCTCGCGCAGATATGCAGTGGCAAGCCTTGCCTCGATTCGCTGCGCGAGCTCGTCCGTGGTCGCGTCGCGCGCCTGCACGTCGGCGATGAGCGGCATCGAGATGCGGCCCGACTGATCGATCTCGTAGATGTTGGTGAGGCTCGGCTGATCGTAGACAACCACGCGCAAGCGGTCGCCGGTATCGAGGCGGTACGGCCCCGAAAGGGCGGGGATGGGCTCCGTCAGCATCGCCCGGTCCGCGCATCCGCCGATGCCCGCGGCGATGGCCACCACGACGAGGACCGAATAACGCAAGCGAATCATTGAGTTCATCCGGCCGGGCAGAGTCGCGCCGCGCGACAGGCTGCCGATTCATGGTTAACGCTCTGCTAATCCTGATTAACGATATTTCTCGACCGTTAACGTCCTCCTAACCATGAGTCGGCGAGTTTCGGATATAGAGCGCGGCATGACGGCGAGCAGGCGCGAAATGGGCTTCGGCCGGGACGACGCGTGGCGTTTGAGAGCGGTCTTCCGCGCGTTATGGGGCGGAAACCGGGGCCCGGGGAACAGCGATGGCTGAAATAGGCGAAACCGAGCTCGACATGCGCGCTCTGGCCCGCGCCTTGTGGCGCTGGTCCTGGCTGCTCGTGCTCCTTGCCATCGGGGCGGCGGGAGCGACCTATTTCGGGCTCGGCTACGTCGACCCACTTTATACTGCCGACACGAGTATCTTGATCGAGGATCGCGAATCCCCGCTCACCCGGCCGCGCGACACGCCGCCGGAGACGGGCACCGGCTTCGATGAGTCGGCAATCCAGAGCCAGGTCGAGGTGCTCCGGTCGCGCGAGATCGCCGATGCGGTGATCGACAAGCTCGATCTCACGCGCCGCCCGGAGTTCGACCCGGCGCGACGGCCCTCGCTCGTCCGTTCGATCGCCGTCACGCTCGGCATCGGCGAGGACCCGCTCGATTCGAGCATCCGCCAGCGGGTGATGGAGAGCTATTTCGAGCGGCTCGCGGTCTTTCCGCTGCAGCGCTCGCGCGTCATCGGCGTCGAGTTTTCCGCCCCCAATCCGCAGATCGCGGCGGAGGTCGCAAATGCCGTGGCCGACGCCTTCGTGCTTCTGCAGCAGGACGCCAAACGGCAATCGGCGATTGCCGCCACCGCATGGCTCGAACAGGAGATCGAGCGCCTGCGCCAGCGCGTGGCGGAATCGGAACAGGCGGTCGCGGACTACCGCACCACGCATGGCCTCTTCGACGTCGATCAGCGCGGCGCCGAGCCGGGCGGCAATCTCTCCACCCAGCAGCTCGGCGACATCAACGCCGAGCTCGCACGCGCGCGGGCCGCGCGGGCGGAGGCGGAGGCTCGGGCGGAGCTGATACAAAACCTGCTCGACGAAGGCGGCCCGATCGATGCGTCGGAGGAGGTGCTGAGCTCGCAGCTGATCCAGCGGCTGCGCGAGCGGCAGGTGGCGCTCCGCGCACAGGTCGCCGAACTCTCCACGACGCTCCTTCCGGGCCATCCGCGCATCCGGGCGCTCGAGGGGCAGGTCGCGAACCTCGAGGCGCAGATCCGCGAAGAAGCGGCCAAGGTTCTCACGTCGCTGCAGACCGCGGCGCGGGTCGCCGCGGCGCGCGAGCAGTCGCTCGTCACGAGCTTGAACGAGGCCAAGGTCGACGTCTCCCGCGCCAACGACCAAGGCATCGAGCTTCGTGCGCTGGAACGCGAGGCAACCGCCCAGCGCGGGTTGCTGGAGTCTTTCCTCGGGCGCTACCGCGAGGCGGCCGCGCGCACCGACGCCAACTACCTGCCAGCGGACGCGCGCATCATCTCGCGTGCGGTGGCGCCCACGGAGCCGTCCTTCCCGAAGAAGACGATGATGGCGCTCGCCGCGGCGATCGCCGTTTTCCTGATCGGGTCGACAATTGTGCTTTTCAGCCAGTTCATCTCCGGCCGCGCCTTCCGGGTGATCGGCTACGGCTTCCCGCCGCCGCGCGAAGCTGCGGACGTGATGGACGTGGCTATCGTTGCCGTAACCTCTCCCGCCGTCGCGGCTCGCGAGGCGGAACTCCCCGATGTCGCGCCGTCTCAGGTTAAGGCTGAGCCGGCGGAACCCGAACCGGTCGTTGAAGCGGCTCGGCCGGTCGTGGTCATGCCGGAGGCAGAGCCCGTCACCGTCGAGGAGCAGGTCGCGCCCGCTGAAGCGGAGGACGCGACTGGCGAAGCGGAGGCCGTTACGCCTCCGGCGGTGGAGACCGCTCTCGCCGAGCCGGAGCCCGAGTCCACCGTAGCGGAGACACCTACGGCCGCGGTTCCGGCAGGCCCGGAAACTGCCATGGCCGAGGCCGCGCCAGCCGTCCCCGATGAAGATCGAAGCGAGGGCAGGCCGGCGGGAACGTCGGGGCTTGCCGACATCCTGGCCAACGATGCCGTCCGCGTCGCGCTCTTCAGCGGCGCCGAGGGAGGGGAGGGGGCCGGCGAGATCGCCTTCTCCGCAGCGCGCATCGCCGCGGAGCAAAAACTCCGCTGCATCATCGTCGACGTCGGGCGAAAGCCGTCGGAAGCGCTCGGGCTCGAGCGGCCGGGGCTCGGCGACCTCCTCGCCGGCGAAGCCGCGTTCGGCGAGGTCATCCGCCGCGACGAGGACGCGCATGTTCACGTGATCCCGGTCGGCGCGCTTGCCGAGGAGGCGCCGCTGCAGCGTATGCAGCTCGTCGTAGGAGCGTTGACGCACACCTACGACAAGGTGATCGTGGTCTCCGACCGGCTCGACGACTGGCCGCACGAGCATGTGCGTCCCGACATCGCGGCGATCGTCTGCGCTCCGGATACGACCGAGTTTTTGCGCACCGAGGCCTACGACGTGGCGCTCGCGCGCGGCGCCAAGAGCGCCATCATCGTGCGCCTGTCCGGCGACGATTTGAGCGAGAGCGAGGCGGCCTGAGGCCGCCGCGCCGGCGCTCCCAACATGGGGCGGCACAGCGTCATCCGGGCCGCGCTCGAAGCGCTTTGGCTCCTGCGTGCGCCGCTCTGGCTTCCCGCGCCGGCGGACTCCTCCGGCTTCGTGGTGACGCTGCACCACGTCGAACCTGAGGAACCCGCCCGCTTCGCGCCCAACGCTTTGCTCTCGGTCACGCCGGCCTTTCTCGACCGCTTCTTCAGCCATTTCACGGGGAGAGGATTTCGCTTCGTTTCGGTCGAGGAGCTTATCGCTCCGGCGAACGGGGGAGGAGACTGGCGGCGGATCGCCGTGACGCTCGACGACGGATATCGCGACAATCTCGAATGCGCCTGGCCTGTCTTCCGCCGCCACCGGGTGCCCTTCACGATATTCGTTTGCCCCGGTTTCTCCGACAGGACGGCGGAGCTCTGGTGGGCGGCGCTCGAGAGGATCATTGCGGCCAATGACATCGTCTCGCTGCTCGGCGAGGGCCCGGCCGAGATACTGTCGACGGGGACCGTAGCGCAGAAGCATCGGGCTTTCCGCGCGTGGACGGCCTGGCTGACGACCGACGCCGACGAGACGAGGCAGCGGAAGGCGATCCGCGCGCTCGCCGAAAAGTACGGGCTCGACCTAGCGGCGCTCGCCGCCGAACTGGTCATGGACTGGGACGAAGTGCGCCGGATCGCAGCCGAGCCGCTTTGCACGATCGGGGCGCACACCATGACGCATCCCGCGCTCGCGCGGCTTCCGCGCGAAGTGGCCTTCCGCGAGATGCGCGACAGCGCAGACAGGATTGAGCGCGAGATCGGCAAGCGGCCGCGCACGCTTGCCTTCCCCTACGGCTACCGCGCCGCTGCAGGCGAGCGCGAGGCGGAGCTGGCGGGCGAGGCGGAGCTTTCCGCCTCCTTCACCACACGCCCTGGATACGTCCCGGCTTCCGGAGCGCGGCATGGCCTGCCGCGCGTCTCGCTGAACGGCCTGTTCCAGGAGCTTCGCTATCTCGACGCGCTGCTTTCGCCCGGCCTCTGGGCGCTCAGGGACCGCTTGCGGAAGCCACGTTAGCCGACCTCCCCTTGCGGGTGAGGTCCGCAACGGGCGGAAGGCGGGTACTTAGTCTGGAGCGCCCCCAAAGATTCTGCGAATAATCTCTTCTGTATCTGCCTCGAAGCAACGACCGTGACTCAACAGAACTCGCTGGGGACGCCAAGTGCGGATTTTTTCAGCAACGGCTGCCGAAGCGCGACGCTGGAGAAGCAGCGGGAGACGCATCCCGAAGAACGTCCGACCGTAAGGGTAGGCCATCCCGGTCAACCTGGTGGCCGTCGCCCAAGGCTCATCCATTTTGTCGAGCTCGATATTGATGATCGTGTCTGTGACGATGAGGCTTCGTGTCTCGTAGTGGAAGAATATGAACTCCTTGAAATAGCCGCCTGGAAAGAGCGTCTGGTCGAGGTCCTCGCGCCACTCCTCGGGCGGTGTCGGGCTTAGGTCGCGGGCAAAATGAATACGGAGATGCCGTGCTCGCGCTCGTTGGCGTACACGCGGCGAGGCCCACGCGATGGCATCAGGGAACGCGTCCGCCCATTCCCCAATGTGAGCGTAGTGGAACTGGTTCGGCGAGATGAGGTGGCGGACCCTTCCGCGCTTCTCAAGCTCGTTGGCTAGCGTCGGGTCGAACTTAATCGGCGAGTGGAGGGACAGGTCACGGTTCGACAGCCGCACAACCGTCATCCGCGTGGTGAACGGGAGCGGGAGCCTGACACCTGCTACCGTTAGGTATTCGAACGGACCATCGACGCAACCGATATTCGGCCCGATCGGCTTGTAGACGTGGATGGGTTCGTAGAGTGATGCAGCCACGCGCAGCGCTATGTTGCAGCTCGCCTGCTTCTAACTCTCGTTTTCTGACTGGTCCATCTGGCGCTGTGTCCGTTGGCCCGACTCCAGCGGTTGCGGCCTAAGTCTTTCCCGGGCCTGGCTTCGCCATCCAGCTGATGAGCGCGGCGGCGGGGATCACCCAAAGCAGCCCGGCGACGGCGTAGTAGGCTAGCTGCGTCCAGCCAGATGTGCCCGGAAGCTTCGCCGCGGCGACCGTCATCGCCGTCAGCGCGTAGATCAAGATGAAGACGACGAGCGCGACGGTTCCGACGAGCTTTCGCAAGCGCGGGGACACGCGCCCGCCCCGAGCCGGCCGCCTGCGTCTCGGCTCAGCGCTTCGAGAACTGGAAGCTCCGGCGCGCCTTGCGACGCCCGTACTTCTTGCGCTCGACCACGCGCGCGTCGCGGGTCAGAAAGCCGTTCCGCTTCAGCACCATGCGCAGCTCCGGCTCGTAATAGGTGAGCGCCTTGGAGATGCCGTGGCGGAGCGCGCCGGCCTGGCCCGACAGGCCGCCGCCCGAAACGGTCGCCAACACGTCGTACTGGCCGTTACGGTCGGTCAGCATGATCGGCTGGCGGATGATCATCTGCAGAACCGGGCGGCCGAAATACTCGGTGTATTCCTTGTCGTTGACGATGATGCGGCCGGAACCGCGCTTCACCCAGACGCGCGCCACCGCGTCCTTGCGCTTGCCCGTCGCGTAGGCGCGGCCGTACTGGTCGAGCTTCTGCACGTGCATCGGGGCTTCCGGCTTCGGGGTGGCTTCCCCGGTGAGGGCAGCGAGGTCTTCGAGCGATTGGGCCATCTCAGAGCACCCTGACGTTTTTCTTGGAAAGGGAGGCTACGTCGAGCACTTCCGGCTGTTGCGCCGCGTGCGGATGCTCGGTGCCGGCGTAGACGCGGAGATTCTTCAACTGCTGCCGGCCGAGCGGCCCGCGCGGCAGCATCCGCTCCACCGCCTTCTCCACGATGCGCTCGGGGAAACGCCCCTCGATCACCTTGCGAGCGGTGCGCTCCTTGATCCCGCCGATGTAGCCCGTGTGCCAGTAGTATTTCTTCTGGTCGAGCTTGCGTCCGGTCAGCGCCACCTTCTCGGCGTTGATCACGATCACGTTGTCGCCCATGTCGACATGCGGGGTGAAGGTAGGCTTGTGCTTGCCGCGGAGGCGGGTGGCGACGAGCGCGGCGAGCCGGCCGACGACGAGATTCTTGGCGTCGACCAGCACCCACTTCTTCTCCACCTCCGCCGGCTTTGCGGAATAGGTTTTCATGTGCGCTTCTCTTCGGGAGTATCCTGGGCATCTGCCCAAGGTCGCGCGGCAGATAGGACAGCAAGTGACGCAGTGTCAACCCGATCGCCAAAAAATCTCAAGAATCAGCGGCTTAGATTGGAGGTAATATAATACCGTACAACTCCAACCCCGGACGACCGCGTCGCGTTCAGTTGAATCATCGGGAAGCGCCATCGAGGAAAAGCGGCGTTTCCGCTAAGGTCACGATTCACAGCAGCGGTCTGCGGTCCGGCGTCCGCAGCGAGCAACTCCGAATTGAACGGGAGGAACGACATGGCATTTCGGCTCTTGATTGTTCTCGTGGCGCTGCTCTTCGCAACGGTGGCTCGCGCGCTTACCCCGGGACCCGCGGAAATGCCGCTCACGCCGGAGAAGGTCGAGGCGGTCGTCACGTCATTTCCCCTGATGCGTGAGCGCCTGGCGGAAATCGACCGGTCGTTCTCCGGGAACAGCGACGCCGAAGCCCTTGCGTCCAGCCTGCAGGCCTTGTCACTCGTCGGAGCCGCCAACAATGCGCTTAACGTCGCTGCCCAGAGGCAGGGGTTCGCAAGCTTCCTCGACTGGCTGAACACGACCTATGCCGTCATCTTTGCTCACGCTTTCGCGCGTCCCGACATGGACGCCGAGCTCAAGCAGGCGCTCGACAACATCGACGCGCAGCAAGCGCTTTCCGCCGAGCAGAAGGAGCAGATGAAGGCCATGATCCGGCAGTCGATGGGCGCCGTGGATGCGGTGCGACCGCCCCAGGCGAACATCGAAGCCGTCGCGCCCTACCACGACGAAATCGAAGCGATGCTCGAGGATTGAGCCGATGGCGTTGGCGCAGCGCAAGCGTTCGCAGGCAGAGTCCGCTCGGGTGCGTACCGAGAAGCGCGCGGGCGTCCTCCGCCTCACGCTCGCGAACCCGCCGGCGAACGCGCTTTCGGAGGCGGTGATCGACGCATTGCAGGCGGCGCTCGACGAAGCCGCGCGCGATAACGCGGTCCGCGTCGTGGTCATCGCGGCGGAAGGCAAGCTCTTCAGCGGCGGCCACGACCTCAAGGAGATGACGGCGCATCGGAGCGACGCCGATGGCGGGCGCGCCTATTTCGAGGATGTTTTCGGCCGCTGCTCGCGCATGATGCAGTCGATCCTGGCGCTGCCCAAGCCGGTAGTGGCCGAGGTCGGCGGCATCGCGACCGCCGCCGGCTGCCAGCTCGTCGCGAGCTGCGACATCGTCGTCGCCTCGGCGCTCGCGCGCTTCGGCGTGAACGGCATCGATGTCGGCCTATTCTGCTCGACGCCGATGGTGGCGCTGTCGCGGAACGTCAGCGCCAAGACCGCGCTCGACATGCTGATGACCGGCGAGATGATCGACGCCGACCGCGCGCTCGCCGCTGGCCTCGTCAGCCGCATCGCGCAGCCCGAGGATTTGAGGGCCGAGACCGACAAGGTGGTCGAGCGCCTGCTGGCGCGGCCGGCGCGTGTGCTCGCGCTCGGCAAGGAAGCTTTCTACAGGCAGCTCAGGATGGCCGTGCCCGAGGCCTACGGCTTCACCACCGCGACCATTGTCGAGAACATGCTGATGGAGGAAGCGGCGGAGGGGATCGCCGCGTTCTTCGAGAAGCGGAAGCCGAAGTGGCCGGCCGAGTGAACCACGACCGTTACAGCGATGATTACATCCGCGCGATTCTCGATAGCGTGAAGTCCATCGCCATCGTCGGCGCCAGCGCGAAGGACGTGCGGCCGAGCTACTTCGTCGCGCGCTATCTGCTCGACAAGGGCTACCGCGTCTTTCCGATCAATCCGGGGCAGGGCGGGAAGGAAATTCTCGGCCGCCCCGTCTACGAGTTGCTCGCCGCGGTGCCGGAACCCATCGATATGGTGGACATCTTCCGCTCCTCCGAATACGCGCCGCGCATCGTCGAGGAAGCGCTTTCCCTCAAACCCCGCCCGAAGGTGATCTGGATGCAGCTCGGTATTCGCAACGACGAGGCAGCGACGATGGCCGAGGCGGCTGGCCTGCAGGTCGTGATGAACCGCTGCCCCAAGATCGAATACGGACGGCTCTCCGGCGAGATCGGCTGGGCCGGCGTCAACACCCGCGTCATCTCGTCCAAGAAGCCGGTGCTGCGCGCCGGCTACCAGCACCGCGGCCTGGCGCGCGAGTAGCAATGCGTGGCTACGGTTGGCTGCCTTGTCGGCGAAGCTCCGTCGGTGAGACGCCGTAGCGGCGGCGGAAGCAGCGGTTGAAATAGGAGATGTCGCCGAAACCGGCCGCAAGCGCGATCGCGCTCACTGTCCAACCATCGCGACGCGGGTCATCCAGCATGTTACGGACGCGGGCGAGGCGCTGGTTGAGCACGAATTCAGAGAACGTCGTTCCCTCGCTCTGGAACAGCCGTTGCACATAACGCGGTGTCACGCGATGGTGCGCCGCGAGCGCACCCACGCTGAGCCTGTAGTCGCCGAGATGATCGGCAACATGGCGCTTGATCGCTAGCAGGCGGGCGGCGCGCAGGCCGCAGCGCTCGGCGACAAAGGCCGCGTCGCGCGAAGCGCCAAGCACCAGTGCGACAAGATCGTAGAGATGCGAGGTGGCCGCGCGCGCCAGCTCGTGATCCAGCGTGGCCGCCTCATGCACGAAGCGCATGTAGCTGACCAGATAGGCCAGGTGCTCATGGCCGGCCGGAATCAGCCTGGGGACCGCATCCGAAAGACCGGGTACCCGATCCGCAAGCGCCTTCGGCGGGATAAGGACACCGAAATAATGGGCGGGGGAAGGCGAGGTTGTGGAGGTGGCCTCCGCAGCACTAAAGACGAAAGCGCTGCCGGCGCCGCAGGCGAGCTCCCGGTCGCGACACTGTGCGACGCCGTCCGATGAGCTCACGATCAGACCGAGGCCATCCCTTCCGTCGGCGAGGAGTGCGGGTGTCCGTGACAGCCGCGACAGCGTGCTGCGGGCGGACATCAGGCTGAGTCCCGGAAGCGCCCGAATCGTCACGTCCGTGCGAAACGGCACATCGGCGGCCGGCTCGATCTCGGCGCTGAAAATTCGAGGCGCGAAGAAGTCCCGCCACGCCGGAATTCGGTCTCGCTCGGGGAGATCGTCGGAGGAGAAGCGAACGCCTGCGAAGTCGCTTCCCTGTGCGTCCATTGGGACACCTCCGTCAGCCGCCGCTTCCGCTCGAGGGGAGGATACGCACGCGGCGGGGGAATGTCGACCTGCTGTTCGCCTCAGGACAAGACGTTTGTCGCGCCTGCCCAAGACCGGGCGGAGGCGGGCCATCTATGCTTCACGTATGTGGCGCGTTGCGGTCTGTGCGACTGGCCTTCGAATTCAAGGAGGAGAACGTGGAGCTAACGGCGCCTTCTGTTTACCGTCTCCGTCGCCTTCTTCGCGCTTTTCGCGGCGATTTCGTCGACGATGGCACAGCAGAGGCAAAATAGGCCACAGCTGATACAACCGGCTCAAAGCGGGCAATCGCTAAAGAGCCCGAGCAGACCAGGCATCGAATATCCGGGGTGTTGCGCGCACTGCAGCAGCGCTACGTGCTCATCCTGCTTTGCTTTGAGCGATAATCCAGAATGCAGCGAATCCATGTACAAAGCCACTGCGTAACCCGTCAAAGGAGAGAAGCATTGCGGTTCGGCTGCATCTCAAAGGGGAGGATAACGACATGAAGAGCTCGATTACCGCTTTCAGCCTGACGCTGTTGCTTGCGATGGTGGCGCCGGCGACCACCGTTCAAGCGCAGCGCACGAACGATGACTCGGCAGTGTTGTTCACCACGGCCGGGTCAGCCAGCGAGGCGTTGGAGATTACCTTCACGTTGGACGCGACGCCTGGTGTCGACTGCGCCGTTGAGTTCGATCTCGTCGTTGTCACACCTGCCGTTCCAGGGGGCACGTGGAATACGGGAGATACCTTGACCCACGAAGTTGGCCACTGGGCCGGTCTACACGCTCCTTCGGCCCCCCCGACTTCCGCAACTTTTAGGTATGCGTTTGCACCGACCGGCGCGCTGCAGAGAGTGAGAGGAGAAATAAAGGCGGTGCGCGGAAAGATTCAGGGCATCGGCCGTTGCTATGTACTGGTATCAGCAGAGAAGTTCGACTTGCGAAATGGTGAGAGCAGAGGTGTGGTCACGACCGACGGTTCGTATTTGGGCTGGGCAACGTTTCCTCAGTGGTAATCTAACGCGGCGCTTGATGCGGCACACTTTTCGCACCTGGGCCCATCGCCGCGGGCCGCTTCATCGCGGGGCTCGCCCGCCAGGTGAGGAAAAATATCGCCCGGCCGAAGAAGGCCCGCTCCCGCTAGTGACGTCGCGCTGCCAACGCCGGCGTCAGCCGGTTGAAGATTCGAGGCGCGAAGAAGTCCCGCCACCCGGAATTCGGTCTCGCTCGGGGAGATCGTCGGAGGAGAAGCGAGCGGCAGCGAAGTCGCTTCCCTGTGCGTCCATGGGACACCTCCGCCAGCCGCCTCCGCTCGAGGGGAGGATACGCACGCGCCGGGGGAATGTCGACTTGCTGTTCGCCTGAGGACAAGCCCTTTGTCGCGCCTGCCCAAGACCGGGCGGAGCGGACCAGCTACGCTTAACGGCGAGCGAGGAGGTCGACGCCAGAGCCGGTAAACGCTTCGCGGAGTGCGCGTCGACGATCCAATGATGGAGGGTGCCGTGAACAAACTCAGCGTGATGCTAATTGTCGCGGCGTTTGCGAGCTTTGCCCTGCCTGCCCAGGCTCAGAGCCTAAACTTGAGCGGGGGCGGAGCGATCCCCTCGACATGCAAGAGCACTGATACGAAACACGCCTGTACGTGCAGCAAGGGCGAATGGTGTGTGGCCGGTGCGGACTATTGTCTTTGCTCCAAAATCACCAGCGGCCACAGCGACGGCGGAGCCGTGCCTGCCCAGACGGTATTCCAACGGTTGAAGTCGGCTGGACCCGGAAGGCTTCCGGCGACATGCACGAGCACTGATAAGCAACACACCTGCAATTGCGGCACGAACTCTTGTATCTCAATGGATAAAGCGTGTGCTTGCATGCTATTATTCTACCCCTCTCAGTGAACTCCCGCGTTGGAACGCGCCATTGCCGCGGCTGGGGCGCCGACCAGCACCGACCAGGAGGAGCCTTCGATGAGGACCGCATCTGCAATGGAGGTTGACGGCCCTTGGCGCTGGCATGCGCCAGCCTTCCACTTCGCTCTGTCCCGCCAACTGATCCTTCAGGGCGCCGCCGCGGCGGCCGCTTGTCTTGGCGCGGCAACACCTCGGTCGCGGTCAGACGCGCACCGGAGCGGCAATCGGTATGTGGCGCTGACCCTCTGGGGCTTCGTTTCGGTGCTCGCGGCGGTGCCCTCGTCGGCCTTTGGTTTGCCTTTGTGCAACTGCTTCGACAGCGCGCACTGTGTTTGTGTCGGAGCGGGAAGCTGCGTTGTATCCGCGCAGTATTGGGGCCTTTGCAAAAGCGGCGGGGCGGGTGTCGGTGAGCAGCCTGAACTCGGGCTCACGACCCCACAAGGAGCGGAGCCGGCGCCCGAAGCTCCATTCACAAGGCGCGTCCCGGTTCATGGGGATCGATAGTCATTTCGCGCGCGGACTTATGAGGAGATAGAGGTGACGAGCAAGATTGTATCTCTTCCGATAGCCTTCGCCCTTACGATCATCAGCGCGTCTGCATGGGCGGCGTGCAACTGCAACTCCAATGCCGATTGTTTTGCCGGATATTACTGCAAGCCGGTCCCGAACGGCTGCGGCAACGATGCGTTTACCGGTTGGTGCACCAGTCCGGGTTCGCATCGTTCCGGGAGCGGAGTCGAAACACCTGACGTGCCCCTCAAAGCGCCGGGTGCGCCAAGTCCTGATCGGTCCGAACGGGTGACGCAATGAGCGAATTGGCCAGAGGCGGTCAGGCACGCTCCCGCCTCAAGCCGGAGCGGCGCTCAGCGGGCGCGCAAGCCATCGGATAAGCCAAGGGAGTGGAAGATGAGATCAGGAGTGCTCGTCCTTATCGTGCTTCTATTGTCGTTGCCGGCGGCGACCTTGGCTGATGCCGAGGAGTTGGTGAGATGCACCGCCGACGCAGCAAGCGTCGATGCGCCGATCCAGTTGGCTCAGGCTGACAGGGCTCTTGGGATCGTCGCCCGCACGCGCGATTCGGTTACGTTTCGGCCGGGGTACACATTCCGCACCGTGCGGCGTGGACAGATGACGCTGATGATCGTGTCCGACCCTGGCGGGGTCGAGGACGGCGCACAAATCGACTGCAACTGTTCCAACGGGGTCTGCTTTCCAGTGCAGGAGGGCAACAACAAGGTCATCTGCAGGTCGCACCCAAATCAATGCACAGGGTTTTGCACTATTAGTTTCACCCCCCAGCCGCCGCCGCCCGGGGGTGTGGGGGGCTGAGCGCATCCGGAGCAGTCGCACAATGCTCAGTCGGAGGGAGGACGATATGCTGGATCGATTGGCTGTGGTTTGCGTCATTCTTCTGTTCGGGCTGACTCCGTCGTCGGCGTCCGGGCGCGCCGGCAATACGGCGCCGCTACGGATTGAACCGGTTAGCGAACAAGTCCAGTTCGCGCAGGCCGGAGTTGAATCGCGCACCAGAAACTCAATGCGATTTGCTCCGGACTACCAGCTGCGGACGGAGACGCGCCGCGGCGAGCCGGTGGTGAGAGTCATACCTCCGGGTGGGAACGCGCAGTCCGGTGGGTACGCGTCCTGCTTCTGTCAGACCCCAAGTGGCGCCACCGGCGGCTGTTTTATTCATTACGGGCCCATCAATACCGTGAGTTGTGTTGCCGACAGCTCGGGATCGTGTTCCGGTGCCTGCACGATCAAGCTGAGCGCACCACCACCGCCAGCGCCAAATCCCTGAAACAAGGCATGTCGGCGGGCCCCCCGGTCAACTACCGCCGATCACGAAGAGACTGGGTTGCCCGGAGCGCACCATCGGGCCGTCTCGCAGGCCTTTCGCGATATTCCAGGCCCCCTTGCTGATTGCACGCCTGTCTCTTTGCGTGGGGCGGGGAGTGGGCTAAGGGCTCGCCTGACCATCGTCGGGGAGCACCAGAATGGCCGAGGACCGCGCGCCGGGTTTCCACACGCTTGCGATCCACGCGGGCGCCAAGCCTGACCCGGCGACCGGCGCGCGCGCGACGCCGATCTATCAGACCACATCCTACGTCTTCGACGACGTGGAGCACGCCGCCTCGCTCTTCGGCCTGAAGAGTTTCGGCAATATCTACACCCGCATCATGAACCCGACGCAGGCGGTGCTGGAAGAGCGCGTCGCCGCGCTCGAGGGCGGCACCGCGGCGCTTGCCGTCGCCTCCGGCCACGCCGCGCAGGCGATCGTGTTCCACACGCTCTGCCAGCCGGGCGACGAGATCGTCGCGGCGAAGAAGCTTTATGGCGGCTCGATCAACCAGCTCGGCCATTCGTTCAAGAATTTCGGCTGGAAAGTCGTTTGGGCCGACACCGACGACATCTCCACCTTCGAGGCGGCGATCTCGCCGCGCACCAAGGCGGTGTTCATCGAGTCGATCGCCAACCCCGGCGGCATCGTCACCGACATCGCGGCGATCGCCGAGATCGCGCGGAAGGCGGGCGCGCCGCTCATCGTCGATAACACGCTTGCCACGCCCTACCTCTGCCGGCCGTTTGATTTCGGCGCCGACATCGTCGTGCATTCAGCGACCAAATTCCTCGGCGGCCACGGCAATTCGATCGGCGGCCTGCTGGTCGACGGCGGCAAGTTCAAGTGGGCGGGCGACGAGCGCTACCCGATGATCTCGAAACCACGTCCCGAGTATCAGGGCATCGTGATGGCGGAGACCTTCGGCAACTTCGGCTTCGCCATCGCCGCGCGCGTTCTTTCGCTCCGCGATCTCGGCCCGGCGCTCTCCCCGTTCAACGCCTTCCTGATCATCACCGGCATCGAGACGCTCCCGCTCCGCATGCAGAAGCATTGCGACAACACGCTTGCGGTCGCAAAATTTCTTGCCGGCCACCAAGCAGTGAAGTGGGTGAGCTATGCCGGCTTGCCGAGCGACCCCTCGCAC
>JBOHKB010000399.1:0-33756 GCA_050728815.1 Propylenella sp. | reverse complement strand
GTCTCGGATGTCCGCCGCGGCGCCTCCCACAATCGGTGGGAGCGCGAAGCGATCACTGCCGCGCCTCCCACGCAGCCTGAGCAAAGCCATTGCCGCCTTCTTCCGCACGAACCGCGAGATTCGCTCTGCCGGCGGTTTCCGCGAAACATATGGCAGACGCGCAGAGCCGTGACGGCGCTCCGGCTCGGCCGACCGCAGGGCTTCCACGATGCATACCGTATGGCTGTGGCCGACGACCAGAAAACGGGGCTCACGCATCAAACGAGTATGCGAACGCCTTTGCGTCTCCGCAAGGACGGGCAGCCAGTTGCCGAGCGCGCGACCTGCTTGGAGGTCCGACTCCAGGCGGCCGATTTGACCGGCGCGCGGGCCGCCGCCGGGCGTCGCAATTAGCCGAGCAGCGCGCTCGGCAGCCCCAGCACTAGCCTCGGAAAGGCGATGCAGAGGCCAAGCCCGATCAGCTGCAGAATGACGAAGGGCACGATTCCTCGGTAGATCATCTCGATCCGCACCGACGGCGGCGCCACGCCCTTCATGTAGAACAAGGCGAAGCCGAAGGGCGGCGTCAGGAAGGACGTCTGCAGGTTCACCGCCGCGAGCACCAGGAACCAGATGATGTTCGCCTGCACCACGCCGGGCCAGACGCCGACATGGTCGCCGAAATCAAGAAGCCCGACGATCGGGGCGAAGACCGGCAGCACGATCAGCGTGATTTCGATCCAGTCGAAGAAGAAGCCGAGCGCAAAGATCATCGCCATCAGCACCAAGAGGATGCTCCACGGGCCGACACCCGTTTCCTGAATGAAGCCGACGATCAGGTGCTCGCCGCCGAGGCTGCGGAAGAGGAAAGAGAAGCATGTGGCTCCGACGAAAATGCCGAACAGCATGGCGCCGGTCAGCGCCGAGCGCTGGCAGACGTCGACGAAGACCGGCCAGCGCAGCTTGCGGTTGATGGCGGCGAGAACGAGCGCGCCACCGGCGCCGACGCCCGCCGCCTCGGTCGGCGTGGCGAAGCCGGCGAAGATCGATCCGAGCACGAGCACGATCAGCGCGACCGGGGGCACGAAGCTTTTGAGGATCATCTCGGCGAACTCGGCGCGGCCGGACGGACCGATGTCGTCCGGCAGCGGCGGGGCGATGCTCGGCGTCATGTGGCAGCGCACCCAGATGAAGATGAAGTAGAGCACGGAAAGGAGCAGGCCCGGCACGATCGCCGCGATGAACACGGTTCCGACCGGGACCGAGAGGAGGTCGGCCATGATGACAAGCATGATCGACGGCGGGATCAGAATGCCGAGCGTCCCGGAGGCGGCGATCGTTCCGGTCGCGAGCGGCACGGAATAGTTCCGCTCCATCATGATGGGGAGCGCCATCAGCGTCATCATCACCACCGAGGCGCCGATGATGCCGGTCGTCGCCGCCATGATCGTGCCCATAATGGTGACGGAAAGCGCCAGCCCGCCGGGCACGCGGCGCATGAGGACCTGCAAAGCGTTGAGCAGATCGCGCGCGACGCCGGATTTCTCCAGCATGGTGCCCATGAAGATGAACATCGGAATTGCGACGAGCACCGGGCTCTCGATCGTCCCGCCGTAGATGCGGAGCGGCACCAGCGTCAGCTGCTGCAAGCGGAACGCACCGACGAGGTCGCCGATGACGGCGAAGGCAAGTCCGATGCCGCCGAGCACGAAGGCAACCGGGTAGCCGGAGAAGAGCAGCAGCCCGAGCGCCACGAACATCCAGAGCGGCAGGAATTCTACGAAGATGTCCATGCCGGTCCCCTAACGTGCGCCTTCGGACGGGAGCGGCTCGACGTCCGGCATGTCGCCGTGGTGGACGCCGGCGTAGTAGCCGGACGCCGCCCGGAACTCGCGCGGTCCGAAAAGGTAGACGATGCACTTCAGCGCGACCGAAAGGCCGGCAAGCGCCAGGACAAGGAAGCCGAAGGGCAGGAAGGATTTGATGATGAAGCGGTACTCGAGGCCGGTCTGCGCCGAGGAGCGCTCGAGGATGGTGAAGGAATTGCGAGCGAAGTCGAAGCCGTAGAGGACGACCACGTAGCAATACGGAACGAGAAAGAGGAAGCAGGCGGCCAGCTCGATCCATACCCGCGTGCGCGGACCGAGCCGCTCGCGCACCAGCTCGATGCGGACATGTGCGTCGCGCGCGTAAGCGAAGCCAAGGCAGGCAAGGAAGAGGACCGCGTGCAGGTGCCATTCCATCTCTTGCAGGCGCGTCGACGTGAAGATCTGGTAGAGGCCGGTTCGGGTGAATTCGGCATCGAAGTCGAGATATTTCCGCTGCGCCACGTCGTAGACGATGATCAGGATCATCGGGAGGTAGAGGAACGAAGCAACGATGCCGACGGCGCTCGTCAGCCGCGCCAGCGCCTCGCTCTCCGACAGGAGGAACGCGAAGGCGCCTTCGGGGGCGCGCCGTGCGGCAAGCACCAACGCCCCCGCAACCAAGGCGACGAGGAGGAGCATGAGAAACGGCGCGAAGGGCCCGAGCGTCGCGTAGAAGGCGATCAGCGCGTCGGCCGCCTGGTCGCCCTGCCGAGCGGCGCGGTTGAGCTGATTGAGGTGCTGGCGCGTGATGGAGAACGGGCTCGCCACCATCACGGCGAAGCCGCCGAACACGGCGGCGCTGGCGATCAGTCCCGGACGGGCGCGGAGCCAGGCCGCGAGCCACAGGGCCGCTAGCGCGACGACGAGCACCGCGAACAGCTCAGCCGTCGCCTCCGGCAGGAGGACAAGCGCGACCGCCGCGGCGATCGAGACGATCGCGGAAATGCCCCCTATCGCGCGCATCGTGCTGACGTGGCGGCGGCCTCGCCAAGCGGCGGGCCGCCGGCACGCGCCTTTCGGTGCAGCCTCAGCGCGGCATATAACCGAGGTCCTGCCAGCGCGCGTAGCGCTCGCGGAAGGACGAGAGCGACTCCCACA
Source organism: Propylenella sp. (assembly GCA_050728815.1). Taxonomy (GTDB): domain Bacteria; phylum Pseudomonadota; class Alphaproteobacteria; order Rhizobiales; family Afifellaceae; genus DASWJZ01. Next base: position 30,811 of record JBOHKB010000399.1, on the reverse strand, counting down.
CGCGCTTGAAGTCCGCGTCCTTGGCCGATTCCTCCTCGACCACTTCGAGCCAAGCCGTGTGCAGCGCGTCGAGAATCTCCGGCGGCCACTTGTGCAGCGTCACGCCGTTCTTCTCCAGTTCCTCGAGGGCGGCGAATTGAATCGCTTCGCCCTCGGCGAGGCCTTGAGCGATCGCCGCGTCGCAGACAGTTTCGATCTTGACCTGTGTGGCTTCGTCGAGGCTCTCCCAGGTGTCGAGGTTGAGCGTCAGGTCGAACATCGTCGCCTGCTGATGCCAGCCCGGGAAATAATAGTGCTTGGCCACCTGGTAGAAGCCAAGGTTGAGGTCGATCGCCGGCATCGAGAACTCGGTCGCGTCGATCGTGCCGAGCTCCAGAGCCGGGAAGATATCGCCGCCGGCGAGCAGCTGGGTGGAGACGCCCATCTTCTCCATCACCTTGGCGCCCAGTCCGAAGAAGCGCATCTTGAGGCCGCGCAGGTCCTCGACCGACTTTATCTCGTTGCGGAACCAGCCCGACGCCTCCGGCGCGATAATGCCGCAATGGATGCCGCGAAGGCTGTGCTTCGCGTAGAGCTCGTCCATCAGCTCCTTGCCGCCGCCGAACTTGATCCAGGCCAGGTATTCGCCCGCCTCGGGGCCGAACGGCACCGCGGACATGAACTGCAGCGCCGGGACCTTGCCCGCCCAATAACCGGGCGTGGACCAGCCGGCCGCGACCGCGCCCGAGGCCACGGCGTCGAAGACTTCGAGCGCCGGAACGATGGCCCCCGGCTCCTGGAATTCCACGGTGATCTGCCCGTCGGTAACGGTGGTAATGCGCTCGGCAACCCATTTGCCCAGCGTGCCGAGCTGAGTCAGCGAGCCCGGATAGGTCGACTGCATTTGCCACACTTCCTGCGCGTCGACAGTGCCTGCCGCGAGCGTCATGGACGCGACGATCGCTGCTGCTGCATACCTGCTCCGCATGGTTTCATTCCCTCCCTGCATCCGGCCGATGGCCCGCACGTGAAGAACCCGACACCCTTTTTGCCGGAGGCGCGAACGACCGCGCCGAGAACAAGACTAGACCGAAGCGAAGTCCGTACACCAGTGTTCGGAGCGGCGGAGCGCGGAAATGTTGCAGGCGTCGCGGTCAGCCCAGGATTTGTGCAGCCGGAGAGTCGCTGTCCTCCGGTCCTAAGAACGACGGCTCCGCGGGCACATTTTCCGGCACGTTGATCGGAGCGCGTGCCGCCTGCTATCGACAGCGTAGCGGTGATCCCGCCCGAAAAACGGGCGCAGGGTCGGATCCGAGAGGGAACGGATGTTGGATGACAAAAAACCGGCGCCGCGCGTCGGGCTCTTCGTCACCTGTCTCGTCGATCTCTTCCGGCCGAGCGTAGGCTTCGCCGCTCTAAAGCTCTTGGAGGACGCCGGCTGCGCCGTCGTAGTGCCTGAGACGCAGACCTGCTGCGGGCAGCCCGCCTACAATTCAGGCGACCGTCCCGATGCGCAGGCGATCGCCCGGCAGGTCATCGCGGCATTCGAGCCGTTCGACTATGTCGTGGCCCCGTCCGGTTCGTGCGCGGGCATGATCAAAAAACACTATCCGGCGCTGCTTGCCGACGACGTGGCATGGAAGCCGCGCGCCGACGCGCTCGCCGCGAAGACTTTTGAGCTGGTGAGTTTTTTGGCCGACGTTCTTGGCGTTTCATCCATCGCGGCCACGCATCGCGGCAGCGTCACCTATCACGATTCCTGCTCGGGGCTGCGCGAGCTTGGCGTGCGCGACCAGCCACGCAGGCTGCTCGCGACTGTGAATGGCCTGACGCTCAAGGAACTCCCCGACGCCGACGTCTGCTGCGGCTTCGGCGGCACGTTCTGTGTCAAGTATCCTGACCTCTCCAACGCCATCGTCGAGCGGAAGACGGCGGCGATCGCCGCGACCGGTGCGGATACGCTGCTCGCCGGCGATCTCGGCTGCCTGCTCAACATGGCGGGCAAGCTGAAACGCGAGGGGCGGGCGACGAAGTCGCGGCATGTCGCCGAGGTGCTCGCCGGAATGACCGACGAGCCCGCAATCGGCGAAGGTCCAAGCGCGTGAACCTCACAACCGACCGCTTCAAGGACAATGTCCGCGTGGCGCTCGAGGACGAGCAGCTGCAGCGCGCGCTGAAGAACGTGCGCAGCCACTTCGTCGACAAGCGGGCGCAGGCGGCCGCGGCGCTGCCGGAGTTCGAGGCGCTGCGCGAGACGGCGCGCGCCATCAAGGACCACGCGCTCGATCATCTGGACCTCTACCTCGAAGCGTACGAGAAGAGGGTAACCGCTTCCGGCGGGCAGGTGCACTACGCCGAGTCCGCCACGGACGCGCGCGACATTATTCTGGGCATCTGCCGGAGATCCGGCGCGCGCACGGTCACCAAGGGCAAGTCGATGATCTCCGAGGAGATCGGCCTGAACGAGCATCTTCAGGCAAACGGCATCGCTGCGATCGAGACAGACCTCGGCGAATACATCATCCAGCTCCGCGGCGAAGTGCCGAGCCACATCATCGCACCCGCCGTGCATGTGAACCAGGACCAGGTGGAGGCGGATTTCCGCCGCGTCCACACGCACCTTCCCGCCGACCGCGACCTCTCCGAGCCGACCAGTCTGCTCGCCGAGGCGCGGAGCGTGCTCCGCGACCGCTTCCTCACAGCCGATGTCGGCTTGACCGGCGCGAACTTCCTCGTCGCGGAGACCGGCTCCTCGATCATCGTGACGAACGAGGGGAACGGCGACCTCACGCAAATTCTCCCACGCATCCACATCGTCATCGCGTCGATCGAGAAGATCGTCCCGACGCTCGACGACGCCGCGACAATTCTCCGTCTGCTCGCCCGCTCAGCCACGGGGCAGGACATGTCGGTCTACACGACGGTCTCGACCGGTCCGCGGCGGCCCGGCGATCCGGACGGGCCGGAGGAATACCACGTCGTCATCCTCGACAACGGGCGGACCGCGATGCTCGGCACCGAATACCAGGAGATGCTCCGCTGCATCCGCTGCGGCGCCTGCATGAACCACTGCCCGGTCTATCACTCGGTGGGCGGCCACGCCTATGGCGCGACCTATCCGGGGCCGATGGGGCAGGTACTCGACCCGGCGATCTTCGGGCTCGCGCGGACGCACGAACTTCCGAACGCCTCCACGTTCTGCGGGCGCTGCGAGAGCGTCTGCCCGATGATGATCCCGCTGCCGAAGCTGATGCGGCATTGGCGCGACAAGGAATTCGAGCGCGGCCTCTCGCCGGCGACGCATCGCTTCGGCATCCGCTTCTGGGCGTTCTTCGCCAAGCGCCCCCGGCTGTACCGACTGGCGACGCGAGCCGCGATGCGGGCGCTCGGCAATCTCGGGCGCGAGCGCGGTCGCTTCCGCTCATTGCTGCTCGCCGGCGGCTGGAGCCGGCACCGAGACATGCCTGCGCCCGAGGGGCGCACGTTCATGGATCAGTATCGCGCACGGAAGCGGACTGGATGAGCGCACGCGACGCGGTGATCGGAAAAGTGCGTCGCGCGCTCGGCGCGACGGGCGGCGATGCCGAGCGCCGGCGCATGGTCGCGGAGCGGCTCGAGAACCCTCAGCCGAATCTTATCCCGGCGCGTGGAAAGCTCGACCGCGAGGCCCGCGTCGCGCTCTTCCGCGACATGGCGGAACGCGTCTCGGCGACGACGGATCGCGTCGCCTCGCCCGACGACCTGCCGGAGGCCGTCGGGAAATATCTTCGCGCCCACAATCTTCCGATGCAGATCCGCTCGGGCGCCGACCTTGTGCTCGCAAGCCTGCCTTGGGAGCGCGAGCCGCATCTTGAGCGCCTGACCGGTGCATCGGATGGCCACGACCTCGTGTCCCTCAGCCGAGCCTTCGGCGGCGTCGCCGAGTCGGGGACGCTCGTGCTCCTCTCCGGATCGGACAATCCGACGACGCTCAACTTCCTGCCCGACACGCATATCGTCGTGCTCGCGGCGGACGAGATCGCCGGCGACTACGAGACAGTTTTTGGCCGCATGCGCGAGCGTTTTGGCGCTGGCGTTCTGCCGCGCACAATCAACCTCGTCACCGGCCCGTCGCGCTCCGCCGACATCGAGCAGACGCTGATCCTCGGTGCGCACGGGCCAAGGGCGCTGCACATCCTCGTCGTAGGGTAGGGCTACGTCCGCCTCAAACGCCTGCGCCGCACATCGCGCAGAATCTCGCGCGCCGCGTTGTGGCCCGGCGCGCCGGTCACACCGCCGCCGGGATGCGCGCCCGAGCCACAAATATAGAGGCCGGGAATCGGCGTGCGGTAGTCGGCGTAGCCGAGCATCGGCCTGAGCGAGAAGAGCTGATCGAGCGTCAGCTGGCCGTGAAAGATGTCGCCGCCCAACAGGCCGAAGTCGCGCTCGAGGTCGAGCGGCGAGAGCACCTGCCGCCCGATCATCGACGCGGCAAAGTTCGGCGCATGGGCGTTCACAGTCGCGATCATCAGGTCGGCGACCTTGTCCCTGTGATCGTCCCACGACGAGCCGCCGGGGAAATCCGCCGGCAGTTCAGGCGCGACGTGCTGGCAGAAGAGGCTCGCGACGTGCCGGCCCGCGGGCGCGAGGCTGTCGTCGAGCGTGGAGGGGATCAGCATCTCGATCACCGGCGCGCGCGACCAGCCGTGCAGGCGGGCGTCGAGGAAGGCGCGGTCCATGTAGGCGAGGCTTGGCCCGATGATGACGCCGGCGGTGTGATGTTCGGCCGGCTGCTTGCCCGGCAGGCAAGAAAAATCTGGCAGCTCCGAGAGGGCCAGGTTCATGCGAAAGCTGCCGGAGCCCGAGCGCCAAATGGCCATCCGCCGAAGGAATTCCGAAGGCAGCGCGCCGGAATCTATCAGCCGCCCGAACAGAAGCTTCGGGTTGAGGTTGGAGGCGACGATCTTAGCACGGAAAACATCGCCTGATTTCGTCACGACGCCCGTGGTGCGGCCCTTCTCCAGAATCACTTCGCGGACCGACGCATCTGTGCGGATCACAACGCCTCGCTCGGCGCAGCATCGCGCCATCGCCTGCGTGATCGCCCCCATGCCGCCGATTGCGTGGCCCCAGACGCCCCTCCTGCCGTTCGTTTCGCCGAAGGCATGGTGGAGAAGCACGTAGGCGGAGCCGGGCGTGTAGGGACTCTGGTAGGAGCCGACGATCGAGTCGAAGCCGAAGAGGGCCTTAAGCGCGTCGCCTTCGAACCAGGAATCGAGCATGTCGCCCGCCGACTTCAGGAACAGGTCGGCAAGTTCCCGCCGCTCCTCCATATCGAGCCGGCCGGCGCGGCGAGCGAGTTTTACCGCCTTCCAGAACTCGGGCAGCGCCGCGGCGAGCCCCTCCGTGACGTTCGGCGGCGTTTCGAGCACGACGCTTCGAAGCACGCCAGCGACGCGCTCCAGCATTGCCTCGTATTCGTCGATCCGCCCGGCGTCGCGCGCCGAAAACTTGGCCGCCTCCGCCCTCGTCCGCCCAGGTCCGACCTTGAGAAAGCGCCCATCCGGCAGCGGCAGAAAATTCTGCAGGGAACGCTCGACGATCCGGAGCCCGTGCCGATGCAGTTCGAGGTCGCGGATGATCTTCGGATTGAGCAGCGACACCGTGTAGGCGGCGACGGAATTCTTGAAGCCCGGAAAGAACTCTTCCGTCACGGCAGCGCCGCCGACAACGTGCCGGCGCTCCAGCACAATGACCTTCAGCCCGGCTTTAGCGAGATACGCCGCGCAGACGAGGCCATTGTGCCCGCCTCCGATGATGATTGCGTCGGATTCGGTCAGCGTCTCTCTCCGTCTTTAGACAGGAGAGAGAACTTGCTGGAATTGGACGCGCGGGCAAGAGGTGAGCGTTCTTGCCCGCTCCCTCTCCCGGCCTTCGGCCAAGTCCGAAGGCTACCCTCCCCGCAAATGGGGGAGGGCTCGTGCGTGCGCTACTGCTTCTCGACGATGTCTTTTTCGAGCGGCGTAATGAGCCCGGCAAGCTCCTGGCTTTCGGCCTCCGGCACGTTCAGCGCCTTCAGCGTCTCGCCGAACAGGACGAGCGCGCGGTCCCATTCAGCCTTGGTGATGCCGATGCCCTCGTGCACGGTCTTCATGTCGCGGCCGAGATAGAAGCACGGGCCGCCGGTCTTCTCGCAGACGAAGTCGACCAGCTCCCGACGCACGCGCTTCTTTGAATCGGTGGAGAAGCCAGCGAAGAAGCGGGCGAACATCTCGTCCTTGAGCAGCCGGCCGACAAAGTCGTCGGTGACCGCGGCGATGGCGTCGTAGCCGCCGAGGCGCTTGTACAAGGAGTCCTTTGCGACGGCGACGCTGACGGGACCGAAGCACGCCGGCGCGATGAGCAGCGCGCCGGCGAACGGCGCGGCGATGAGCGCGGCGGCGATTTTGCGAGCAAAGCCCTTCATGGGAACCCTCCCCAAAAGAATCAGCCCGGCGGATCGGCCGGATGCCGACTATACGGAAGGAATCGCGGCGCGGTTTTGGCGGGCGCCACAAAACGGGTTAGGGCTACTTTGCCGGCGCTAGCCGAGACGCTCCCGCGCCAGCCTCGCGCCCTCGCCGAGCGCCTTGAGCTTGGCGAAGGCGACCTCCCAGCGCATCGGCGCCATGCCGCAATTGGTGCATGCCTGGACGCGTTCCTTGGGCACGAAGCGGCACGCCGCCGCGATCGTCTCCGCCACCTCCTCGGGCGTTTCGACCTTATCGCTCGCCACGTCGACCACGCCGACAAGCACGTCCTTGCCCTGAAGCAGCGCGATCAGGTCGAGCGGCACGCGCGAGTTCCTCGCCTCGATCGAAACCTGCTGGATGCGGCTCTCAGCGAGCGCCGGAAAAATCGCCTCGTACTGCCGCCACTCGGAGCCGAGCGTCGCCTTCCACTCGATGTTCTCCTTGATGCCGTAGCCGTAGCAGATGTGGACGGCGGTGGTGCATTTGAGCCCGTCCGTCGCACGTTCGAGCGCCGCGACGCCCCAGTCCTTCACCGCGTCGGCGAAGACATTGAATGCCGGCTCGTCGAACTGGATCACGTCGACGCCGTCGGCTTCGAGAGCGCGCGCCTCGGCGTTCAGGAGGCCGGCGACCGCCATCGCCATCCGGGCGCGGTCGCCATAATGCTCGTCGGCGATCGTGTCGCAGATCGTCATCGGGCCGGGCATCGTGATTTTCAGCTTTCGCGTCGTGTGAGCGCGGGCGAGCCGCGCTTCGTCGGCATGGACGCGGCCTTTGAGCGCGAGTTCGCCGCGCACCACCGGCACCATCGCCGTGTAGCGGTCGGCGCGGATCCCCATCGCCACTTTCTTCGAAAAATCGATCCCGTCGACGAACTCCAGAAAGCCGTGGACGAAGTGCTGGCGCGACTGCTCGCCTTCGGTGACGATGTCGATACCGGCGTCTTCCTGCAGCTTCAGCGCAAGCAACGTGGCGTCGTGCTTGGCGCGCGCGAGTTCTTCGCCGTTCAGGCGCCACGGCGCCCAGAGGCGGTCCGGCTCGGCGAGCCAGAACGGCTTCGGCAGCGACCCAGCGATGGTAGTGGGGAAGAGCGTCATCCGCCCTTCATTGGCATGGATTCCCGTCGTTGTCGCGGGGAGCCCTCTCCCCCTCTCGCCTCGGCGAAGCCGGAGCGGCTTCGCTCCGGCGTAGCCGGGTGTGGGCAGAGGGTCTGGGTGAGGGGCGTCGAATGAAGAGCGCTGCGGAGAGACCCCTCCCCAACCCCTCCCCACGAGGGGGAGGGGCGTGGCTGGCGTCAGGCGGCCTCGGCGGCGCGGTAGGGGTCGATCGCGCAGGTGTGGGCGATCGCCTCCAAGTGGCGGTGATCGGCTCCGCAGCAGCCGCCCAGAACGTTGATGTGCGGCAGCTTGCCGAGGATATCGCGATATTCGCGGCCAAACTCGGCCGGGTCGCCGTCGTCGAGGTCCTTCGCCTCGTCAAGCTCGGCGTGGCTGCGCTTCGAGGCGTTGGCGCGGAGGCCGCGGATGCGCTCCACCCACTTTTCGCCCGCTGCGAGCGCATCGGCGAAGTGGGTCGGGTGCGCGCAATTGACCATGTAGTACGCCAGCGCGGAATCCGTCTCGGCATCGACCTCTTCGATCGCCTCCTTCAGCGACTGGCCGGTCGGGAGCTGTCCGTCCGTCTCCGTCGTGAAGGAGATCGCCGCTGGCATGCCGGCCGCCTTGGCGGCGCGGGCGACGCCGATCGCTTCCTCGACGTAATTCATGGTCAGCGCCGCCACCATGTCGGCTTCGGTTGCGGCGAAGCTCGTGATCTGTTCGGCGTGGTAGGCTTCCGCCTCGTCGGCGCTCATCACATTCGCCGCCACGTAGCCGTCGCCGCGCGGGCCGATCTGGCCGGAAATCACCATCGGCGACAGCCGCGTCTCCAGCTTATCGCGGAGCGAGGCCATCAGGTCGATGGAAGCGCGGTTCATCCAGTCGAGCTCGCCCGGCGTGTAGCCGAGCTTCTCCGCCCAGTCGCGGCTCGCCCGCCAGGTCGGGCTCTCGAAGATGAACCCGGCACGCGCCGCTGCGGCGATGCCGACGTAGCGCTTGTAGTATTTGTGCAGCCACTGCCGCCCCGAGGCCGACTTCACCAGGTCGAACGCGGCGAAACAGGGGAGCTCCATCCTCTCGTGGAAGACGAGCGTCGTCTCCAGCCCTCCGTCGGTCAAGAACAGTTTCCCGGACAGCTGCGGCAAGGCGTTTCTGTAGCGTGGCATTTCGGTTTCCTCGGTCGGCGGTCTGTGTGATGGCGGCGGAAGTCGCCCGTCCCGCAACCCTTCGGGCGCGGGCGTCAAAAGCCGCATGTTTGCGCGTGATCCGAGGGCCCTGCGCTGGCGCCGTCCCTCGGCGAGGCGCCGCATGTGCAGCAACGATGTTTCAGGTGGTTTTCGTCGCGCGGCGCTTTTGTTTCGTGCGAGCCGCAAACAGGTTTCGTCGGAGACGGATCGGGGGAGCGTGAGCGCGGACGGGCTTTGGGGCTTTCCCGGGGGTGTGGCCAAGGGGCCTTCCCGGCGCGTCCTTGCCATCCATATCGGGCCGCCGTACGCAGGCTGCCACGCGGGCGTGGCGGAACCGGTAGACGCAAGGGACTTAAAATCCCTTGGCCGAAAGGCCGTGCGGGTTCGAGTCCCGCCGCCCGCACCAGGAAACCGCCGCTCGGCCGCTCGCACTGCTTAAGTGGGACCTCAATCAGACTATCTGACCGGTCGCGGCTTTGAGCGCATGAGCTGCTTCCACGATCCGGCCTAGATGCCAATGGCTCGGGACATGGACGCTGGCCGTATCGCTTCATTTGCGCCGAAACGATCTGCCCGGACAGGGTAAATAGTCAAATTATTTCAGCGAGTTAGTCGTTGCACGTCGTGAGTGCTGCCATTTCAACGTGAAGCAGCGATTTTCGTTTCAAAATTTGTGAAACGACCATTGGACAACAATAGAATAGCTATATATTCTATATACATAATCGTTTCACGTTTCGCATAGATCGTTTCATGCCGCTCGACCAGGACATCCTCGACTACATCGCCGCCAACCCAGGTGCCCGTCGGAAGCATATCCGCCGCCACACTGCGCCGGACGTGAGCGCGCCCACAATCTGGCGTGCGCTCAAAAGGCTCCTCGACGAAGGCAAGCTTCAGATCGCGGGCAGGGGGCCAAGCACCGCTTACAGCCTAGCCGGCGCTGCGGTCATTCGCGCCCACCTCCAGACGCCCTACAATCGGCGGAAGCCCGCGAGCTACAGCAAAGAGTTTCTTGACCGCTATATTCCGGACAAGACGTTCTACCTCAGCGCCGCCGACCGCGAGCGGCTTCTTGCGGCAGGGCAACCCGCGCCGCCACCGCTGCCGGCAGGAACTTATGCGCGCCGCATTCTCGAAAGGCTTCTCGTTGATCTCTCCTGGGCGTCGTCCCGCATGGAGGGCAATACCTACAACATCCTCGAAACCGAGCGCCTGATCCGGTTCGGGCAGGAGGCCTCCGGCAAGGACCGCAAGGAAGCGGTCATGATCCTCAATCACAAGGAGGCCATCCAGTATGTCGTGGACAATCTCGCCGACATTGCGATCAGCCGGCGCGACATCTGCAATATCCACGCTTTGCTTGCCGACGGCCTCCTCGTCGATCCCGCCATGGCCGGCCGAGTTCGGCGCATGGCGGTGGGCATCACGCATTCGAGCTACCGGCCGCTCGGCGACCAGTTCGAGATCGAGGAAGAATTCGAGATCCTCATTCAAAAGGCGGCGGCGATCACCGACCCGTTCGAGCAGTCGTTCTTTCTGCTCGTCCACATTCCGTATCTTCAGGCCTTTGATGACGTGAACAAGCGCACGTCGCGCATTGCGTCGAACATCCCGCTGCTGAAAGCCGACCTCGCGCCAATGTCCTTCATCGCCATGGAAGACCGCGACTATATCGACGGATTGATAGGCATCTACGAACTCGCCAACTTTGCGCTGCTGCGTGACGCCTATATCGACGCTTACATGGCGTCCGCCGAGAACTACAAGACGCTGCGCGCTGAGCTCGAAACACCCGAGAAGGCCGCGCTCGCCTATCGCGATTTCGTGCGCAAAGCCGTGCGGCGCTGTGTGCTCGACTGGAAGGAGTTCCGCCCGGAAGAGGTGATGGCGATGGCCGCGGAGGCTGATATACCGGAAGCAGACCGCCCGCAGGTCGTTGCCTATGTCGGACAGGAGTTTCGCGGCCTGCACGACGGCAACGTCATACGCTACCGGCTCCGGCCGCAGGACATCGCCGCGGTCACGTAGGGTTAGGACCGCCCGCACCACACAAGTCTGAAAGCTGCCGGTCAGTAGCGCCGCAGCCGAGAACGCCCGCGGAAGCGCTGCGCGAATGTCATTTCGCCGTCTGCGGCTCAGCCATGTTCTTTGCAAAGACGTCGATCGTCCGCTGGTAGGCTTCCTTCGGGCTGAATTCCAGAACCTCGGTGTCCTCCTCGAAGACGGGCACGTGCCCGGGCTCCAGGTAATAGACGTCCCCAGTTTTCAGCACGTCGTTGCCGTCCGCGCGCTTGATGCGTATCCGACCCTTCATCACGTAACCCCAATGGGGCGACTGACACATGTCGCCCGGAAGGCCCTTGAACAGCGACGTCGCGTCGACGCCCTTGGGGAACGTCTCATAGGAGACGATCATCCCGCCCCATTCCACCATGCGGCTGCGGAAACCCTCTCCGTAGTCCTCGACTAGCGGCAAGTCCTTCATGGCGCGATGCATTGTGGGCTCCTTCGAATGCGTCGCTCCTTTTCGGAGCGAAACGGCCCTCCCCAGGCGCGATGGTGACCGCGGCGTGTGGCCATAGCTTGGCCGCTTTGTGAGTTTCGGTGGCGCGCGAAGGCTCGTCCTGCCCGTCGCGGCCTCGTTGGGAGGGCGGTCAGAAAAAACTCCGATTCTGCGTGTCGATCTCGCCCGGCGTCGTTCGTCGTGACGACAGAGAGCGGGCCTTCCGCGGCAAGAAATGCCCCCGTGCCCGACTCCGAGCGAGAACCTGAAGGAGATACCGCGATGCGTTTCATGGTGATCGTCAAGGCGACGAAGGACAGCGAGGCGGGCGTCATGCCGTCGGAGGAGATGCTGGTCGCGATGGCGAAGTACAACGAGGAGCTGGTGAAGGCCGGCGTCATGCTCGACGGCACCGGGCTGCAGCCGAGCTCGAAGGGTGCGCGCATCCGGTTTTCCGGCAACAAGCGCACGGTGATCGACGGCCCGTTCGCCGAGACCAAGGAGCTGATCGCCGGCTACTGGCTCATCCAGGTGAAGTCGAAGGAAGAGGCGATCGAGTGGATGAAGCGCTGCCCCAATCCTTACGACGGGGAGGGCGAGATCGAGATCCGGCAGGTGTTCGAGCTGGAGGATTTCGGCGAGAGCCCGGCGGTCGAGAAACACCGTGAGCTCGAGAAGAAGTACACCGGGAGGAAGTAGCGCGTTTGAACTTTCCCCGTTCAGACTTTCGTCAGAGGAACCACCACGATGAGGATCAATCCCTATCTCACCTTCGACGGCCGCTGCCAGGAGGCCTTCAAATTCTACGCGCGGGTGCTCGGCGGCAAGATCGAGGCGATGATGCCGCACAAGGGCACGCCGGCCGAGGGCCATGTGCCGCCCGAATGGCGTGACAAGATCATGCATGCTTTCCTCAAGGTCGGCGACTTCGAGCTGATGGGCTCGGACGCGCCGCCGCAATATTTCCAGAAACCGCAGGGCTTCTCCGTATCGCTGCAGATACCCGACCCGAAGGAAGCGGAGCGCGTATTCAGTGCGCTTGCGGAAGGCGGGACCGTGCGCATGCCGCTGGAGAAGACGTTTTGGGCGGAGAAGTTCGGCATGCTCACCGACCGTTTCGGCACGCCGTGGATGGTGAACTGCGCGCCGGCCGCCTGAGCGCTTCTCCGTTCGCGTGATCGCCGCCATTGCGGCGATCGTGCGTATCGTTCAGTAACGGCCCTCGGACGGAGGCCCGCGATGCCGTACCTGCTGTTGATCATGGAGCAGACCGAGGACCGGATGAATCGGCCGGAGGAGGACGGCCGCGCCTACTATGAGCGGATGCGGCAGTTCGGTGACGGCCTGAAGACACGCGGCATTCTCAAGGCGACCGACGCACTGAAGACGGACGGAGTGAGGGTTGCGGTCCGCAATGGCAGGCGGAGCGTGGTCGATGGGCCCTTCGCGGAAGCCAAGGAGATGGTCGGCGGTTTCTTCCTGCTCGATTGCGACAGGGAGGAGGCGATGGCGCTCGCCGCCGAGTGCCCCGCAGCGGAATGGGCGACCGTCGAGGTGCGCGAGGTGGGCCGCTGCTGGGAGTAGCTCCGTCGCCTGGCGTCGGCCGGCCGCGCTTGCACACACGGCAGAAGTAGCTCTAACAGGCGGCCGTGACGGCCGCCGAAACGCATCGCGCGATTAGTGCAGTCTGGAGGATCGAGTCGCCGAGGCTGATCGCCGGCCTCGCGCGGATGGTCCGTGACGTCGGTCTTGCCGAGGATCTCGCGCAGGATGCGCTCGTCGTGGCGCTCGAGCGCTGGCCCGAGGCCGGCATCCCGGAGCGGCCGGGCGCGTGGCTGATGGCGGCGGCGAAGAACCGCGCCATCGACCAGTTTCGCCGCCGCAAGCGGCTGGAGGTGAAAGACGCCGAGATCGGCCACGAGCTGGAGATCGAGCAGCTCTCCGCGCCCGACCTTGACGCCGCGCTCGACGATGACATCGGCGACGATCTGCTCCGGCTGATATTCACGTCATGCCATCCGCTACTCTCTACTGAGGCGCGCGTCGCGCTGACGCTCCGCATCATGGGCGGCCTGACGACGGAGGAGATCGCCCGCGCCTTCCTCGTGCCCGAGCCGACGGTCGCTCAACGGATCGTGAGGGCAAAGCGCACGCTCGCCGAGAAGAGGGTACCGTTCGAGGTTCCGCATGGAGCGGAACTCGCCGAACGTCTCGCCTCCGTGCTGGAGGTCGTCTACCTCGTCTTCAACGAGGGCTATGCAGCGACCGCCGGCGACGACTGGATGCGGCCGCAGCTCTGCGAGGAGGCGCTCCGGCTCGGCCGCATCCTCGCCGGCCTCGCGCCGCAAGAGCCGGAGGTGCATGGCCTCCTCGCGCTCATGGAGATCCAGGCGTCGCGCTTCGGCGCGCGGACCGGGCCCGAAGGCGAGCCGGTTCTCCTCCTCGACCAGAACCGCGCGCGCTGGGACCGGCTTCTGATCCGCCGCGGGCTTGCCGCGCTCGAACGCGCCGAGGCGATCGGCGGCGTGCCCGGACCCTATCAGCTGCAGGCCGCGATCGCCGCCTGCCACGCGCGGGCGCGGACCGCCGGGGAAACCGACTGGATGCGGATCGCCGCGCTCTACGCGGTACTTGCCCAGATATCTCCATCGCCGGTGGTCGAACTCAACCGCGCCGTGGCGCTCGGGATGGCCTTTGGGGCGGCGCAGGGCCTGGAGCTGGTAGACGCGCTCGCCGGCGAGCCGTCGCTCAAGAGCTACCATCTCCTGCCGAGCGTGCGCGGCGATTTCTTGCAGAAACTCGGCCGACTCGACGAGGCGCGCGCCGAATTCGAGCGCGCCGCGTCGCTGACGAAGAACGAGCGCGAAAGGAAGCTGCTGCTCGACCGAGCGGAGGCGTGCGTGGAACCGTAGCCCGGATGGAGCGAAGCGAAATCCGGAAGCGGCGTCCCCGTATTGCGCTGCGCAGGCTATTCCGCCTTCCAGCCGTAGAGCCAGTCGAGAGGTGAAAGCAGCCGCTCAGGCGACATCGCGCCGAGCACGATGTTGCGCGCCGCGGCGGGGAGGCCGCCAAGATTGTAGACGGCGAGGTTGCGGAGCGCCTCTCGCGCGATTTTTTCAACACGCGGGCGGCGCGCGCGCTCGTAGGCGCGGAGCGCCGCGGAAGGATCGTCGGGCCACCGCGCGAGCGCGGAAGCGAGCACCCAGGCATCTTCGATCGCCTGCGCGCCGCCCTGCGCTGCGCTCGGCGCCATCGCGTGCGCGGCGTCGCCGGTGAGCGCTACGCGGCCACGCACCCACGCGCGCGTCGCGTCGACGCCGTAAAGCGGCCAGGGCGTCCAGCGCAGCACTGCGTCGATCAGCCGGCGTGCTTCGCGGCTAAACGGCTTTTTCGGCGGCGCGGCCCCGCTCTCGCCGCCAGCGATCGCCACGACGTTGAGTTCTTTGCCGCCGCGCACCGGGTAGTGCACGAGATGCCCGCCGGGTCCGAGCCAGAGGCGCGTGACATCGCGCGGGATTTGGTTGGGGATGTCCTGTGCGGAGAGCGTGGCGCGCCAGGCGGTGCGGCCCAGCGGCTCCGCGCCGGGATGGCCGAAATGCCCGGTGCGAATCGAGGAGCGAAGGCCGTCGGCCGCGACGAGGACGTCGGCCCGGCGCTCCTCTCCGGCGACTGTGAACATCACCCCGTCCGCCGATGCGCCGGGCGCGCCGACCTCCGCTCCGAGACGAAGCCCGATCGCGGGACTGCGGCGCGCCGCCGCGAGCAGCCCGGCCTGCAGGTCGGCGCGGTGGATCAGGCAGTAGGGCGCGCCATAGCGCTGCCGGGCGGTCTCGCCGAGCGGGATTTTGGCGAGAAGCGCGCCGTTCCGCGCGTCGAGAATCTCGATCGCTCGCGGCTCGACCAGCGCCTCTGCGAGATCACCGAGCACGCCGAGGCGTTTGAGCACCGAGGTCGCGTTGGGCGAAAGCTGGATGCCGGCGCCGACTTCCTCGAGGTCGGCGGCGCGCTCGAAGACTTCGACGCTGAAACTGCGCGCGGCAAGCGCGATCGCCGAAGAAAGGCCGGCGATGCCGGCGCCGGCGACCGCGATCCGCATCGCCCCTCACGCAGCCGGCCGGTACTGGCAGCTCTCGGGGCGCGACTCCGTCGGTTGAAGCGCCGGATCGAAGCGGAACACGGTCGAGCAGTAGGGGCAGATCGCTTCGTCCTCGTCGCCCATGTCGACGAAGATGTGCGGATGGTCGAAGGGCGGCAGCGCGCCGATGCACATGAACTCGCGCGCGCCGATCGCGATCGAGTCGACGCCTTCATTGTTGTGAAAATGCGGGACGATGCTTTCGGCCATGGTTGCTCCAGTCTCCTGCGACGCGGCCTCTCTCCGGCTGGCGGAGCATAGCGACGGGCTCTGCCCCGGAACAGGTCGCGGACAATGCCTCGGCGGCACTTTGTTGCCGCAGGCCGCGTCGTGTATGCCTCCGCCACGCCGCAAGTCCGGAGTGTATGGCCCAATGCTGCGATTCGATTCCGACGGCGTAGAGATCGCCTTCATCGACGAAGGCGAAGGCCCGGCGACGCTGCTCATCCACGGCTTTGCCTCCAATCACCGCGTGAACTGGGTCTCGACTTCTTGGGTGACGCACCTGACCGCGGCGGGGCGGCGGGTCATCGCGTTCGACAATCGCGGCCACGGCGAGAGCGGCAAGCCGCATGATCCAGCCGCCTACCCTGCGCCGACAATGGCGGAGGATGCACGCCGCCTGCTCGACCGTCTTGCGATCGAGCGGGCCGACGTGATCGGCTATTCGATGGGCGCGCGGATTGCCGCGTTCCTCGCGCTTGCGCATCCGGAGCGCGTGCGGAGCGCCGTCTTCGGCGGGCTCGGCGAGGGGATGGTGACGGGCGTCGGCCCGCCCGAGCCGATCGCGGCGGCGCTCCTCGCCGATTCGCCCGACGACATCGCCGACGAGAACGCACGCGAGTTCCGCGTCTTCGCCGACAAGACCGGGAGCGACCGAGAGGCGCTCGCGGCGTGCATCCTCTCTGCGCGGCAGCGGCTCACGCCGGCCGAGCTTTGGACGCTCTCGATTCCGGTGCTCGTGGCCGTGGGCGAGGACGACAAGATCGCCGGCAGCGCCGAGAAGCTCGCGGCGCTCATCCCTCGCGCCGAGGCGTTCGTCATCGAAGGCCGCGACCACATGAAGGCCGTGGGGGACAAGACCCACAAAGGGGCCGTGCTGGATTTCCTCGCCCGTCACCACTGACAGGCGCCGCCCATGGCGGCTTCGCCTGCGATCCCATATAATGCTCGGCCCGAATGGAGGCGTCGATGAGCGCAAAAATCACCGGTTCCGCGACCAGGGCGAGCGTCGGGGCGCTCGACCCGATCTGGAAGCAGCTCCGCTCGGAGGCCGACGCGGTCGTCGCGAGAGAGCCGGCTCTCGCCGGATTGGTCTACGCCTATATCCTGAACCACGGGCGGCTCGAGGACGCGGTCGCGCACCGCATTGCCGACCGGCTGGACAGCCCCGCGCTCGATGGCGGCGGCATCAGCCGCGCCTTCGCAGAGATGGCCGACGCCTGGCGCGACTATTCCGTCGCGCTCCGCGCCGACCTCGTCGCCGTCTACGACCGCGACCCCGCCTGCACTCGCTTCATCGAGCCGGTGCTCTACTTCAAGGGGTTTCATGCGATCGAGACGCACCGCCTCGCGCATTGGCTTTACGAAACAGGCCGGCGCGATTTTGCGCTCTATTTGCAGAGCCGCGCCTCGGAGGTCTTCCAGGTCGACATCAATCCGGCCGTGCCGATGGGGAAGGGCATCTTCATCGATCATGCGACCGGCGTCGTCGTCGGCGAGACGGCGGTGATCGAGGATGAAGTCTCGATCCTGCAGAACGTCACGCTCGGCGGCACCGGCAAGGAGAGCGGCGACCGCCATCCAAAAATCCGCCGCGGCGTGCTGATCGGCGCCGGCGCCAAGATCCTCGGCAATATCGAGGTCGGCTCCTGCTCGCGCGTGGCGGCAGGCTCGGTGGTGCTGAAGCCGGTCCCCGCCAACGCGACCGTCGCCGGCGTTCCCGCGAAGGTGGTCGGGCAGGCGGGCTGCGCCGAGCCCTCGCGCACCATGGACCAGATGTTGCGCGACGGCGACCCCGACATCGCCGCCAATATTTAGCGGGACGGCTCGTGCGCCTGTTGTGAGGGATGGGCGGGCGCTCTACAAAGTGGCGGGCAAGCCAGCCGCGGGGCGCGACGTGACGAGCGAGGAACTGAAGAAGGTCGAGCGCTATCTCCGGCGCCTGTTCAACAATTCCTCGATTGCCGTGAAGGGCCGCCCGCGCAAGGAAGATTCCGCAGAAGTCTATGTCGGCGAGGAGTTCGTGGGCGTCATCTACCGCGACGACGAGGACGAGGAGCTCTCGTACAATTTCTCGATGGCGATCCTCGACTACGACCTCGACGATTAGCCCACCCGCCAGGTTAACCATTCCTTCAGATCGCAGCGGCGGGCGCCGGCCCGCCGGTTGCCGGCTATCGCTTTCGCCTGTAGGCTTCGCAATAGTTAACGAATGGTTAATGGCGGCGGGGCGTGTCGGAACTCGGTGTATTTGCGTATTGCGCGGTGATCGGCTTCGTGGCTGCCGCGACGATCGCCACCTTCTACCAATGGGTCACCTCGGAGCGGGCGGAGCTGTTCGCCATCAAGCCCACGGTTCCAGGCGTCGTCTTTGCCGTGCTCCTCTCGATGTTCTGCGGTCCCTTCATCGTCGTGCGCCGCGTCGTCACCGCGGTTCGGGCGAAGGAGATCACCATCCTGCCCGCTCTGGTCGGCGTGCTCATCGCCGGCATGTGGAGCGTCTGCGCCGGGATTTTTTACGTCAGCCTGATGATCAGCGCGTAGCCTGGATGGAGCCCGGCGCGAGCCGGGCGAAATCCAGGAGAGCGCTTCGAGAGTCACAAATCCCGGATGACGCTACTTGCCTCGGCGAAGCCGGAGCGGCTTCGCTCCCGCGTAGGCGGGTCGCTCCGTCCGGGCTACCGGGATATCCGCCTCAGCGTGGCGCGGCTGTGCTCTGCGCGCTCCAGCGGGGATCGCCGACCGACACCCAGCGATTTGGGTCGCGCACCGACTGCCGCTTCACGAAGTGGTAGGCCGTCTCGTACCAGCGGCGGAGCGTGTCGGTCTTGTTGTCGAGCACGAAGTCGCCGCGGCTGGTCCGCGCCAGAAGCACCGCGTGCCCGTCGCCGACCTCGTCGAACACCACCGTGACAAGCAGTGCGCCCGACGGCCAGCCGCGCTCGATCAGCCATTTGCGCTTGAGGAGCACGTAGTCTTCGCAGTCCCCGTAGGCTTCCGGCAGCGTCCACACTTCGTCGGTCTTGTAGAGGTCGCGGTCCGTTGCCGGGACGATCAGGTGGTTGACGAGCGTGTTGACCTCCTGCAGGTCGCGCCAGCGACGCTCGGAGAGCGGCTCCGCGAGGGTCGAGCCGCGGGTCGTGCATTCGGTGGAGAACTTCCGGCAGAAGTCGATGTAGCCGACCGGAGGATTGGTCCAGCCGTTGATCTGCATCTCGAGGCTATCGGCGATTGCCGGCGTCGCGCCCCCCAGAAGCCCCAAAACGACAACGCCGGCCAAGAGGGGCCGGCACGCAAACTGAAACATTCTTATCGCCCCCCATTTTGGAGGGGACCATAGCAGAATTCCTTTTCGCGCGCGCTAAAAGTTTAGATCAATGTTTGATGAACGGCGTCGGACCGGGCCGCCGCCGGTTCGCCGTCTAAAAATAGTCCTTCTCGATCGCCTGCTCGATGGCGGTATCGGACATGAGGCGCATGAACTCAATGCCGACCCCGTCGTCGAAATGCCGCACGATGCGCGCGCCGAGCCGGCCGAGCCGCACCGGCGAGCCGATCGGCGGCCGGAGATTGGTCGAGATGGCGGCGCCCGACAGCGACATGTCGATGATGCGGACAGTGTGCGACGTGCCGTCGGACAGTACGATCGTGGTTTCGCTGCGCTTCGGCGCCCGCCTGAGGTGCCGGCGGTCCTCGTCGAGGCTGAGCACATTGCGGTTGGCGAGCCAGGTCAGGGTGTCGGCAAGCTTGTCCCGCTTGCGCTGCGAGGCGGAGATCGACATCACGAATCCCTGGTCGGTCTTCTCCAGGATCACGCCCTCGACGCGGCCGATATTGTCGATATAGGCGATGACGCGTTCGCCCGGTTCGCCGGCGAAGGGACTGACGATCGACACGTCGCCGGGCGAGATCTCCGAAACCTGGCAGGGGCATTCGCGCTGATCGGGAAACATGCAACGCCCGAGCAGCGTCAAGCGTACACGTTGGTAGCGACGCCGCTCGGGCTTGGCATATTGCAGTGCTTCTTGGGTTTGCAGCGCCTGCATAGCGGCTCCCGAGTGATCCAACCTAGACGGGCGGATGCGGTCTATCTCGGAAGCTATGCGGCTGTGGTTAAATATCGGTAAGCGCTAGGCTAAGCCTTGCCAGCCGGCGGCTATTTACCGCCGCTCACCACCGTCAAATGCCGGTATCGGCGGGGGGTTGCCGTATTTGCCTGAGTCGCGGCGTCAAGCGCGGCCGAGCGCGCTTGGCCGCTTCTCGGCGGAACTGCCGGCAGGAAGCGAATCGAGCGGAGCGATTGTGCAAGAATCCTGCCGCGGATGCGGTTCCGCTCCTCGTGCCCACCGATTCGCGCCATCGAACCGAGCGCGCCGGCGCCGCCATGCTCGCCGATAAGCGGCAGGAGCAGCATCTCGTAGGCGACGAAGCCGCCGCCCATGGTCTCGCCCAGCACGCCGGCGACCAAACCGGTCGAGCGTGATGCCATGATGCGCAGGTCGCGTTCGAGCGCCCTCCGATCGTCGGGGCGCCAGAGCCCCAGGAAACTCTCCTCGGCGAGGTCGCGCCCGTAGCGCGAGGCGATCGCGGCGCCACAGAAGCGGAAGCGGACTTCCTCGGCCAAGCCGAGGTCGAGGAGGAAGATTTCCGGCAGGAGGGGCGCAAGCTCGACGGCGCTGATTCCGCCGGCGCGCACGGCCGTATCCTTGTGACAGCTCAGCCAGTACTCGTAGAGGGCCGTGCTGGTCCGATGCTTCATGTCGCCCCTGTCGCCCCTGTCGGGCAGCGCCCGCTCTTGCGGCGGGGTTTTTGGCCGGTTCATTCCGGTCAGGAATCCGTGCCATGCAGGCCCCGCGGGGCGGGCGGAAACCATTTGTTAAGGTTAACGAAGCGTGAGCGTTGTGCTCGCGGCCGGCGCCGGCCTCTAGTGTCGACGCCAGTCTGATTTGCAAACTGCCGAACTCTCGGGACGGCTCACAAGAGAGGGGCAGGGGGCGTCAAGGGCCGCCGGGCAACAGCCCGGCGGTTTCCGTTTTGGATCGGCGCACGCTTGCTTTGCGCCAGCCCGAACGGGCATGACCCGGCGATGGAGCGTTCCCGCGCGATCAATCTTCCGCCGGTCGTCGTCTGGCTTGCCGTCGCTTTGATCGGCGTCCACGTCTTGAGGCAGTTCCTCGACCCTGATCAGGACGAGTGGCTGCTTCTTGCCTTTGCGTTCATTCCGGATCGCTACAGCTCTTTCGTAGACGCGCTTCCGGGCGGCGTAGCTGCGCGCTTCTGGTCGCCCGTGACCTATGCCTTCCTGCACGCCGATTTCGTGCATCTCCTGGTGAACCTGATCTGGATGGCGAGTTTTGGCGCGGCCCTCGCGAATCGCTTTGAGGCCGTGCGCTTCCTCATCGTCGCGCTCGCGTCGACCGTCGCGGGGGCGGCGGCGCACTACGCGGCGCATTCGGCCGAAGGCGGCATCGTCATCGGCGCCTCTGGTGCGGTTTCAGGCATGATGGCGGCGACCGCCCGCTTCGCTTTCTCGCCCGGCGGACCGCTCTCCGGCCGCGTCACGGCCGCCTCCTACCACGTGCCGGCGGAGCCGATTCTCGCCGCGCTCCGCAATCCGCGCGCGCTCGCCTTCGTGCTCGTCTGGTTTGGGGTGAACCTGCTTTTCGGCCTGACCGGCGGCCTCGGCGCCAACGTCTCCGGCGGCATCGCCTGGGAGGCGCATATCGGCGGTTTTTTGGCCGGGCTCATCGGCTTTTCGCTGCTCGATCCCGCGCCCCGCGACCGACCGGCCGGCTAGCCTCACGAATGCCGGCTTTCTAAACTAGCGATGGCGTTCTTCCGGGGCTCTTGACCAGGGAGGTGTCGATGACCGTCAGACGGATCATCAGCGAAAAGGGACGGAACGTGGTGACCGTCGCTCCCACCGCCTCGCTTGCGGCGATCGCCGCGACGCTCGCGGAAAAGAAGATCGGGGCGGTGGTCGTTGCCGAAAAGGACGCGATCGGAGGGATCATCTCCGAGCGCGACATCGTGAGGGCCGTCGCCAGGCACGGCGGCGAAGTGCTCGCAAAGCCGGCGCGTGAATGGATGACCGCGAAGGTGGTGACCTGCAAGATGGACGACACCATCAACGAGGTGATGCAGAAGATGACGAGCGGCCGCTTCCGCCACCTGCCGGTGATCGAGGACGGCAAGCTCGCCGGCATCGTGTCGATCGGCGACGTGGTCAAGCGGCGGATCGAGGACGTGGAGCGCGAGGCGGAGCAGATCCGCGAATACATCGCCACCGCCTGAAGTGGGCGTCAGCCGTCGGGGATCATCCCGCCGCGTCGCCCGGCTTGAACGGCCGCTCGACCGGTCCCGCGCCGAGCGGAACGCTGCGGTAGAAGCAAGTGGCGCGTCCCGTGTGGCAGGTGCCGGCGCGGCTTTCGACCTCGGCGCGGATCAGGATCGCGTCCTGATCGCAATCCGTGCTGAGTTCCACGATGCGCTGCAGCGCGCCCGAGCTTTCGCCCTTCTTCCAAATATGTCGCCGGGAGCGGCTCCAATAATGGGCGAAGCCGGTCTCCAGCGTGCGCCGCAGCGCCTCCTCGTTCATCCACGCGAGCATCAGCACCTCGCCGCTTGCGGCATCGACGGTGATGCAGGGGATCAGGCCGTCGGCATCGAAGCGCGGCGTGAATCGGTCCGACTCCTCGATTCCGGCCGCGGGAGCCTCTCTTGGGGCAGGCATGGCTGGACGCGTTCGGACCGCTACTTGGTCGACGGGCGGATGAGGTTCAGGAACTTGTCGCGCTCAGCCGCGTCGTCCTTGAAGACGCCGGTGAAGCGCGAGGTCATGGTCGAGGCGCCGGCCTTGTGCACGCCGCGCATCGACATGCAGAGATGCTCGGCTTCGAGCATTACCGCGACGCCGCGCGAGCCGAGATATTTTTCGAGCGCGTCGGCGATCTGCGCCGTCAGCGTCTCCTGCGTCTGCAGGCGGCGGGCATAAAGGTCGACCAGGCGTGCGAGCTTCGACAGGCCGACCACGCCGTCGACGGGGTAGTAGGCGATGTGCGCCATTCCCATGAACGGCACCATGTGGTGCTCGCAGTGCGAATAGAACGGGATGTCGCGGACGAGCACCATGTCCTGGAAGCCGCCGATCTCCTTGAAGGTCGTGCTCAGCACCTCGGCCGGGTCGTGGCCGTAGCCGGAATAGAGCTCTTCGAACGCCCGCACTACGCGATGCGGGGTGTTGACTAGGCCCTCCCGCGCGGGGTCGTCGCCGGTCCAGGCGATCAGCGTGCGGACCGCCGCCTCGGCAGCCTCCCGAGTCGGCCGCTCGGCCCTGCCGGGGCCAAGCTTCGGTTCGAATCTCTTGATGTCTGCGGCCATTTCCTCACTCTCCGCCCCGCCGGATTTCGATGGCGCAGGCGACCTTCACCTTCCTATATAGGCGCTGGAATGGTTTGGCCAAACGCGGCGGATGGGGTTCGGATTTCAATCCATTATGCTCGACGACATCTATAACACCAAGATCCTGGAGCTGGCGGGGAATATTCCCAGAATCGGGCGGCTCGCGAACCCGGACGCGAGCGCGCGCGCCCACTCGCGGCTCTGCGGCTCCACGGTGACGGTCGACGTGAGGATGGCGGACGGGCGCGTCTCCGATTTCGCGCATGACGTGAAGGCGTGCGCGCTCGGCCAGGCATCTTCGTCCATCATGGCGCGGAACGTGATCGGCTCGACGCCTGACGAGCTGCGCGAGCTCCGCGAGAGCATGCGCAAGATGCTGAAGGAAAACGGCGCGCCTCCCGGCGGGCGCTGGTCCGACCTGAAATATCTCGAGCCTGTGCGCGACTACCGTGCGCGCCACGCCTCCACCATGCTCACCTTCGATGCGGTGGTCGACGCGGTGAGCCAGATCGAGGCAAGGAAGGCGAGTTGAGAGGGGAGGCCGTCTCGCTCGTCAACTTCCCGGCGCTTCTCGCGCGCGGGCTGATTCTCCTCTACCGCTACAGTCTGTCGAGCCTTGTCGGGCGCACCTGCCGGCACCTGCCGACCTGTTCCGAATATGCCGACATCGCGATCGCCCGCTTCGGGCTCTGGCGCGGCGGCTGGATGGCGCTGGCGCGCTTCTGGCGCTGCCGGCCCTTTGGATCGAGCGGCTTCGATCCCGTGCCTGAGGCACTGCCCGCCGATGCGCACTGGTTCCTGCCCTGGCGCTATGGGCGATGGCGGCGCCGCGTGCTATCGAAGGACGGCGGGCCTTTGATGAGCGATGACACCCGCTGAAAGGGCGCCACGATGGCTAATTCGAAATCCGCGGCGAAGAAAGCTCCCGCCGATTTTGTCTTCAAGGAGCCCGGCGAGGATCCTCTTTACGATGCCTGGTTTCGCGAGCAAGTGCAGCTTGGCCTCGAGGCGGTGGCACGCGGTGAGACGGTCACGCACGAAGCGGTCACGGCGCGGTGGCGGAGACAGCGCGCCGAACTTCTCCGCCGCGCCCGCGGAACTTAGTGCCTCGCATCATCTGGAGCCTTCTGGCCGAATACGATCGTGATCTTCACGCCGACTATCTGGCTGTGCACAGTCCGCGCGCTGCGGCAACGCTCGGCGAAGCGATCGTTCGGGCGGTAGAGGGTCTCCTGGGTTTTCCGGACATCGGGCGTCCCGGCAGGGTTCCCGGCACACGTGAGTTGATCGTTGTGCGAACACCCTATCTCGTGATCTGTGAGCGCGCGGGTGAGACCATCCACATCTTGCGTGTTCTGCATGGAGCGCAGCAATGGCCGCCGCCCGACTGACGTTGGCCGACGAGGCATGCTTGCTACCTGCACCTTGCTGGTATAGGCCGTGGCGCTACGGCTTCTGAGGCACCGATCTCTTAGTTAAGCCTTAGACCGCGGGTTCTCGATACTCGAAAGGAAAGGCGGCGCCGCCGCTTCCGGCTGCGCAAGCGTTGAAGCCATGGTCTCGATCTCCCTCCCCGATGGCGCCAGACGCGATTTTCCGGAAGGCGCGACCGGCGCGACGGTGGCGGAGGGCATCTCCAAATCGCTTGCCAAGAAGGCCGTCGCCATGCGGGTCAACGGCGCGCTCGCCGACCTCGCCGACCGCGTTCCCGATGGCGGCAAGATCGAGATTGTGACGCGAGACGATGCCGCCGCGCTCGAACTCATCCGCCACGATTGCGCGCACGTGCTCGCCGAGGCGGTGCAGGCGCTTTTCCCCGGCACGCAGGTGACCATCGGGCCGGTGGTGGAGAACGGTTTCTACTACGACTTCTTCCGGAACGAGCCGTTCTCGACCGAGGATTTTTCGGCGATCGAGGCGAAGATGCGCGAGATCGTCGCCAAGGACCGGCCCTTCACCAAGGAGGTGTGGGACCGCGAGCGGACCCGAAAGGTGTTCCGCGACAAGGGCGAGATGTTCAAGGTCGAGCTGGTCGACGCGATCCCCGAGGGCGAGGACGTGAAGGTCTACTTCCAGGGCGACTGGTTCGACCTCTGCCGCGGGCCGCACATGCCTTCGACCGGATTCGTCGGCGACGCGTTCAAGCTGACGAAGCTCGCTGGCGCCTATTGGCGCGGCGATTCGAATCGCCAGCAGCTGCAGCGGATCTACGGCACCGCCTGGCCGAGCAAAAAGGAGCTCGACGCCTATCTCACCATGCTCGACGAGGCGGAGAAGCGCGACCACCGCCGCATCGGGCGCGAGATGGGGCTCTTCCATTTCCAGGAAGAGGCGCAAGGCTCGGTGTTCTGGCATCCCAAGGGCTTTGCCGTTTGGCGCGTGCTCGAGGCCTACATGCGCCGCCGCCTCGACGCCGACGGCTACGTCGAGGTGAAGACGCCGCAGCTTCTCGACTCGAAACTCTGGGAGCAGTCGGGCCACTGGTCGAAATTCCGCGAGAACATGTTCGTCGTGCCGGACCAGACCCCGAGCACCGATGAGCACGGGCCGATCATCGAGGGCGAGGTGGAGCGCTGGATGGCGCTGAAGCCGATGAACTGCCCCGCGCACGTGCAGATCTTCAAGCAGGGCATCAAGTCCTACCGCGACCTGCCGATCCGCATGGCGGAATTCGGCTGCTGCCACCGCAACGAGCCGCACGGGGCGCTGCACGGGCTGATGCGCGTCCGCCAGATGACGCAGGACGACGCGCACATCTTTTGCACCGACGGGCAGGTGACCGACGAGACGCGGCGCTTCCTCGCGCTCTTCGCGCGCGTCTATAGCGACATGGGGCTGACCGAAATCCGCTACAAGCTTGCGACGCGCCCCGCCGTGAAGGCCGGCGACGACGCGGTTTGGGACCGCGCGGAGAAATCGCTTGCCGACGCGTTGACCGCCTCCGGCATCGATTTCGAGCTCGCGCCGGGCGAAGGCGCCTTCTACGGCCCAAAACTCGAATTCCACCTGACCGACGCGATCGGCCGGACCTGGCAGTGCGGCACCTATCAGCTCGACTACGTGATACCCGAGCGGCTCGACGCCACCTATGTCGGCGAAGACGGCGGGCGCTATCGCCCGGTGATGCTGCACCGCGCCGTGCTCGGTTCGTTCGAGCGCTTCCTGGGCATCCTACTTGAGCACTACGCGGGGCGGATGCCGCTCTGGCTTTCGCCGGTACAGGCGGTGGTGGCGACGATCACCTCCGACGCCGACGCGTACGCGAAGGCAGTCGCAGCCCGCCTCGAAGCGGCCGGCATTCGCGCGGTCGCCGACCTCCGCAACGAGAAGATCAACTACAAGGTCCGCGAGCACTCCGTGGTGCACGTGCCGCTGATACTTGTCGTGGGGCGGCGCGAAGCGGAGGAGGGGACGATCTCGATCCGCCGTCGCGGCGCAAAGGAGCAGCAGGTGATTGGCCTCGACTCTGCGGTGAACGAGATCGCCGAGGAAGCGACCCCGCCCGATCTCAGGCCGAGCGCGTGCTGAGTCGGATCCCGGAAGGGGTTGGATCGTTCACTACGACTTGCCAGAGTCTGGTAGCGTCTCCGTTTGGAATTTTGTGAATTGGTAGGCTACATTTCCATGGATGGAAGAGAAGTGCCCATTTCGTGTTGGACAACTCGTTCGCTACACGCCTTCCTCAAGGACGATTGGGCTCACCACGAATGATCTATCGCATGAAACGCCCGAGCCGGGAACGCGAGTGCGGATCGCTGCGATCGAACGTGATCTCTACATTGTCTGCGAAGGCTTCAGCCACCCTGGCGGCGGAATTTATTGGACGGAATTTAGCGCCGACTAGGCCGGACGCTTCTTGGGAGCGGGGCGGCTCGGTGCTCGTTCCCGCAAGCTGAGGGTTCGGAATGGTCGGAGTCCGACTCGAGGTCGCGGACCTCCATTTCTCCTACGAGTCAGAGCTTGGCCCTTCCGTCGTCGCCATAGAGGATTTCAGTCTCCGCCTTCGGCCGAACGAGTTCATCTCGATCATCGGGCCGAGCGGCTCCGGCAAGTCCACGCTCCTGAACGTGATCGCCGGCATCCTCATTCCCGACGCCGGGAGCGTGAAGCTCGACGGGGCCGACATCACCGGCGAGCCCGGCAACGTCGCCTACATGATGCAGCGGGACCTGCTGCTTCCGTGGCGGACAGTGCTCGACAACGTCATTCTCGGTCCGGAGCTTGCGGGAACGCCGAGGGCGGGAGCCCGCGCGACCGCATTGGCTCTCACGCCTCGCTTTGGGCTCGCGGGCTTCGAGAACGCCTATCCTGCGGCCTTGTCCGGCGGCATGCGCCAGCGCGCGGCGCTGCTCCGCACGATCCTCTGCGAGCGGTCGGTGATTCTGCTCGACGAGCCGTTCGGGGCGCTCGACGCATTGACGCGAGCGGCGTTGAGCGAGTGGCTGCTGGGCATCCAGCGCGAGTTCAAGCGCACGATGATCCTCATCACGCACGATCCCGAGGACGCCGTCTTCCTCTCCGATCGCGTCTACGTCGCCACGCCGCGTCCGATGCGCATCGCCGGGATCGTCGACATCGACCTGCCGTTCGAGCGGCGACGCGAAGCGACGCTGATGCCGGAATTCGCCGCTCATAAGAAGGCGGTTCTTTCGCTCCTCCGAAACGACCATCCCTCGCTCGACGGGACCGAGGCTGCCGCTGACCTGGAGAGTTTCGGAGGATCGCCGGCATGACAGCCCGCCGCCGGCGAAACCCGCGCCAACCTTCGTCGCGCAGCCGGGACATTGCGTCGCCGGTGCTTCTGATGGCGGCGATCCTCGTGGCCGGGGAGGTGCTGGTTCGGCTGTTCGAGGTGCAGTCGTTCGTGCTGCCGCCGCCGAGCGCGATCGTGCAGGAGCTCTTCCGCGGCCGCCGCATCATCTTCAACCAGCTGCAGGTCACGCTCTTCGAGATTGTCAGCGGCTACATGCTGGCGGTCGTCGTCGGCTTTTGTCTGAGCGTCATCATCGTCTACTCGCAGGCGTTCAGGCGCGGCGTGCTTCCGCTCATCGTCGCGTCACAGACGATACCAATCATCGCGATCGCGCCCGTCCTCGTCATTTGGTTCGGCTACAATTACGTTCCGCGCATCCTGATCACCGCGCTCGTCGCATTCTTCCCGCTCACGGTCAGCATGGTGACGGGCCTACAGTCGCTCGACCGCGAGGTCATCAACTTCTTCCGCTCGCTCAACGCCAGTCCGATCCAGCTTTTCTTCAAGCTGCGATTTCCCGCGGCGCTGGCGAACATCTTCGCCGGCCTGAAGGTCGCGACGACACTTGCGGTAGTGGGAGCGACGATCAGCGAGTGGGTCGGCGCCAGCGCCGGTCTCGGCTATCTGATGGCGCAGGACACGCAACAGCTGAACACCACGCGCGTGTTCGCCTCGCTCGTGGTGCTCGGCTTGTGCGGCATGGCGTTCTTCGCTATCGTTTCGTTTGTTGAACGGCTCTCAATGCCTTGGGTTTACGGCAGATTTCGGCCGTGGCGGGCGTTCTCGAGAGACGCTGCGGGGGCGAGGACTTCCGGCGCAGGGAAGGCGGGCGGGCGATCAGCCTGATTGCTTGATCATGCCGTTCGCAATCGCTCCAGGGAAAGGAGCAATGCGATGATCAAAGCATCCCGGAGAACACTCGCGCGCTTGGCGGCGGCAATGCTGCTGTCGGCAGGTTCGGTCGGAATCACTGCTGAGGAATCCTCCGCGCAGGACCTCACCAAGATCAACCTCGCGCTGCTGACGGTCCCCGGCATTTGGGACGCCGGAGTTTTTGCCGCCGTCGACCACGGCTTCTTCAAGGACGAGGGTCTGGAGCTTTCGTTCGTATCGCCGACAACGCCCGCGGACGGCCTGAAGCTGCTGGCGAGCGGCAACGTGCATTTCGCCACCGCGCACTCGACCGAGGTCATCGTCGCGCGGAGCAAGGGACTCGACGTCGTCTCGATCGCGACCAATCACCAATTCGGCACGGCCGGCATCATGGTGCCCGCTAAGGCCGGCGTCACCAGCCTGAAGCAGCTTGAAGGCATGACGCTTGGCGTGACCGGCATCCCGTACAACAAGGTCATGCTCGAGTACAGCCTCCAGCAGGCAGGCGTGGATCTCTCCAAGGTCGAGATCGTCACCGTGGGCTTCACACCCATGCCGCTCCTCCTGACCGAGCGCATCCACGGGCTCGGCGACGCCATCACCTGGTCGGAGCCGGCGATGTACAACGTGCAACTCGGCGAGTCCGCGGATAGCACCTCGACCTATACCTACTTTGCGTTCTACGAGAACGGCGTTCCACGCTACTACACGCTCGGCGTGGTGGCGGCGGCGAGCACGCTCGCGAACGATCCCGAGCTCGCACGCCGTTTCCTGCGCGCCTGGACGAAAGGTCTCGACTGGGCGATCAAAAATCAGGCGGCCGCGATCGAAGGGCTGCGCCAGCACGCTCCGGAGCTGAACGAAGCGGAGGCGAAGGCGAACCTCGCCGAGATCGCCCGCATCTCCCAGAGCCCCGACACCGAGGCGCACGGCCTTGGCTGGCAGGACGTGAACGTATGGGCGGCGCAAGAGAAGTTCATGCGCGAGCATGGACTGATCGAGGCCGAGGTCGACGTCACCAAGGCGGTCTCCAACGACTACCAGCCGCAGTAGCGCCCAGCGCAGCACGCGAAGGCGGATCGGAGGAGAGGAAGGGCCATGGCTGGGCAAGCCAGGGAGCGCGGCGGCACTCTGATTAAGGGCGGCGCGGTCATCACGGTGGACCGCGGCATCGGCACGCTGCCGAAAGGCGACGTGCTGGTGCGGGGCGGCGTCATCGTCGATGTCGGGCCGGAAATAGACGCCCTGGGCGCCGAAACGATCGACGCCTCCAACATGATCGTCATGCCGGGGCTGGTCGACTCGCACTACCACATGTGGAGCACGATCGGCCGCAACTTCCTCTCCGACAGCGGCTTTGACTACTTTCCCGCCAAGTGGGCGACGGCAGCCCTCTACGACGCCGAAGATTTCTACAACTCCGTGTCGCTCGGACTGGCCGAGCTGGCGATGGGCGGCGTGACCACCGTCAACAACTGGTCGCACAACAACCGTTCGCCCGCCCATGTGGACGCCGAGTTGCGCGCGCACCGCGAATCGCGACTCCGCGCCCGCTATTCGATCGGCCACATCGACCGCCTGCCGCCGGACGAGGTCAACACGTTCGACGACATCGAGCGCGTGCAGTCCGAGTGGTTCGCCGACGCGGGCGCCTTGAACGGGCTCGTCCACCTCGGCGTCAACCTCCGCGCCATGGTGCAGAGCGAGCCGCGCGTCTTCCAC
The DNA here is from genome assembly GCA_050728815.1 of Propylenella sp. Taxonomy (GTDB): domain Bacteria; phylum Pseudomonadota; class Alphaproteobacteria; order Rhizobiales; family Afifellaceae; genus DASWJZ01. Next base: position 445 of record JBOHKB010000399.1, on the reverse strand, counting down.
GAAGAGATGGCGAATATGCTCCGCCGCGATCTCCCCGTGTGCATCCACGCGAGCCAGGCCAAGCCCAATTCCGACGATGCGGCCGACTACGAGCGGCGCGGCTATCTGAACGGCAAGTTCCTCTTCTGCCACTATGTCTGCGCGAGCGACAGCGACCGCGAAGCGATGGCGCGCACCAAGACCCCGCTGAGCTTCTCAACCCATTCGGAGTTCCGCCTCGGCGAGCACGGCGACCCGCGGGTCGCGCTCATGAAGGCGCGGGCGGCCGGAGTGTCGGTCACGCTCTCTTCCGACGCGACCTCCATCGCCCCGCCCAACATGTTCGAGAACATGCGTTTCACCTGGAACATGTGTACGCCGTGGAAGGAAGATCGCGAGACGGAGGCGCTGCCGCCGCTCGGCTTCGTCGAAGCGATCGAGATGGCGACCATCAACGGCGCAACGG
>JBOHKB010000398.1:0-15972 GCA_050728815.1 Propylenella sp. | reverse complement strand
GCCTCGCCGAGCCGCCGAAAAGCGCCGTCGCGCTCGGCCGCTGGATCGCGAAGAATCCGGGCCGGTTCACCTATCCGCAGCCGCCCGATTTCATCGGCACGACCTTCCTGAAGCAGCTGCTCGTCGAGCTTGCGCCCGACGCGGACGTGCTGCTTGAGCCTGCGACGGATGAGAACTTCGCGGAGGCGACCGCGCCGCTCTTCGCCTGGCTCGACGCGGCGCACCCAAACCTTTGGCGGCAGGGCCGCGCTTTCCCGCGCGACTACGGAAGCCTCCGCCGACTGCTCGCCGACGGCGAGGTCGACATCGCGTTTGCATTCAATCCGGCCGATGCATCGAGCGCCATCGCAAACGGTGAGCTGCCCGACACGGTGCGGAGTTTTGTGTTCGACAAGGGCACGCTCGGCAACACGCATTTCGTGGCGATCCCCTTCAACGCCAACGCCCCCGCGGGCGCCATGGTGCTCGCCGACTTCCTGATGTCGCCGGAAGCGCAGGCGCGGAAGCAGGACCCGGACGTCTGGGGCGATCCGACCGTGCTCGCGGTCGATCGCCTGCCTGAGGAAGACCGGGCGCGCTTCGCCGCGCTCGACCTTGGCGTAGCGACGCTGCCGCCGGAAAAGCTCGGGCCGACGCTCCCTGAGCCACACCCCTCCTGGGTCGACCGGATCGAACATGAATGGGCGCGCCGCTACGGCGTCGTCCAGTAGGCGCGCCTTGCTGCGGCTCTTCCCGATAGCCGCGTTCCTCGTCCTGATCGCTCCGGTCGTGGCCGGCCTTGCCGGAATTCTTCTCCCCGCCTTCGGCTATCTGCCCGTGCTCGGGCGCGAGAGCTTCTCGCTCGAGCCTTTCCGCGAGCTGATCGAAATGCCCGGCCTCGCTCGCTCGGCGCTCCTAAGCCTCGGTAGCGGCCTTGCCACCACGCTTGTCGCCTTCGTCGCCGTCATGCTGTTTGCCGCCGGGTGGCGCGGCACGCGCCTTTTCGCGGTGCTGGAACGGCTCGTCTCGCCGCTCTTGAGCGTCCCCCACGCCGCCGCGGCCTTCGGGCTTGCCTTCCTGATCGCGCCGTCCGGCTTTCTCTTCCGGATCGTCGCCGAAGCGACGGGCATGTGGGACCGCCCGCCCGACCTTCTGATCGTGCAGGATCGGCTCGGAATCGCCATGACGGTCGGCCTCATCGTGAAGGAGATCCCGTTCCTGCTCCTGATGACGCTCGCGGCGCTGCCGCAGACGCGCGCGCCTGAAATGGAGCGCATGATTTCCGCGCTCGGCTACGGCCGCATCGTCGGCTTCATCCATGGCATCCTGCCCGGGCTTTACCGGCAGATCCGACTCGCCGTGCTTGCGGTGCTCGCCTTCTCCACCTCCGTCGTCGACGTCGCGCTCATCCTCGGCCCAACGACGCCGGCGCCGCTCGCGGTGCAGATTCTGACCTGGCATCGGGACGCCGACCTCGACATGCACTTCACCGCTGCCGCCGGCGCGGTGCTTCAGGTCGGGGTGACGGCGCTCGCGCTGCTCCTCTGGCTCGCGGGCGAACGTATTGCAGCCTTTCTCTGCCGGCGGATCGCCGTCTCCGGATGGCGCGCGCGCGCCGATGCCTGGGCGCGGAAAGTCGCCGCGCTCGTGATAGGCGTTTCCGTCGCGACCGTGTTTGCGGGGCTCGCGCTCCTCGCCCTCTGGTCGCTCGCCGGGTCGTGGCGCTTCCCCGCGACGCTCCCCGACGCGCTGTCGCTCTCCGCCTGGATGCGCATGCCGCAAAGCCTCGGCATGGCCTTTTGGGACACGCTGGCGCTCGCCGCCGCATCGAGCCTTGTGGCTGTCGTACTCGCGCTTGGCTCGCTTGAGTTCCAGGCGCGTACCGGGCGCATCAATGGAGCGGGGAGTGCGCTCAACGCGCTCTACGTGCCGCTGCTTGCGCCGCAGATCGCCTTTCTCTTCGGCCTGCAGATTCTTTTCTCTTTCCTCGGCATCGACGGCACGTTTTTCGCAGTCATGGCCGTGCATCTCGTCTTCGTTTTCCCCTACGTGCTCCTCTCGTTGAGCGACCCGTGGCGGGCATGGGATCCGCGCTACGGGCACGCCATCCGCGCGCTCGGGCGCGGGCCTGACGCGATCTTCTGGCGCGTGCGGCTGCCGATGCTGGCGCGGCCGGTGCTGACAGCCGCGGCGCTCGGCTTCGCCATCTCGGTCGCGCTCTACCTCCCGACGCTGCTCATCGGCGCCGGCCGCTGGCCGACCGTCACGACGGAGGCTGTGGCGCTTGCGTCAGGCGGCGACCCGCGCTCGATCGGGGCGACCGCGCTCTTGCAGGCGCTGCTGCCGTTCCTCGGCTTCGCAATAGCAGCCCTTGCCTCAGCGATCCTCTTCCGCAATCGCCGGCTGCTGCGAGCGTCCGCATGACCGAAATGCGAGGCGAAAGCGGGCTCATCGTCCGCGGCGTGACGATCTGGCTCGAAGGCGGCGAGCTGCTGAAACTCGACGCGGCGGTCCGCCCGGGCGAGGTGCTGACCGTCATGGGCCCTTCGGGCGTGGGGAAATCCACGCTGCTTGCCTTCATCGGCGGCTTCCTTGGACACGACTTCCGCGCCGAAGGCCGCATACTTTTGAACGGCCGCGACGTGACCGACCTGCCGCCCGAACGGCGCGGCATCGGGCTCCTCTTTCAGGGCGCGCTGCTCCTCCCGCATCTGTCGGTCGCAGCCAATCTCCTGATCGGGTTGAGCCCGGACGTGAAGGGCCGCGCCACGCGCCGCCGCGTAGCCGAGGAGGCGCTCGCCGAGGTCGGACTCACAGGGTTTGGCGACCGCGATCCGGCGACGCTCTCCGGCGGGCAGGCGGCGCGCGTGGCCCTGATGCGCACGCTCCTCGCCCGCCCGGAAGCGCTCATTCTCGACGAGCCGTTCTCCCGCCTCGACGTGGCGCTCCGCACGCAGGTGCGCGAGTTGGTCTTCGCCGAGGCGCGGAAGTACGGCCTGCCGGTGCTTCTCGTCACGCACGACCCCGCGGACGCCGAGGCGGCGGGCGGGAGGATCGTGGAACTGGGACTAGCATAGCGCCGGCCTCACGCTTGCACTGCCTCTGCCTCCTCCCGCGCCTGCTCCGGCTTCGCCTCCTCGGCCCGCTGCCTGGCCGGGCCGGCGGCCGAGATCAGGTTGTTCGCCGTGTTGACCAGGCCGACATGCGAGAAGGCCTGCGGGAAATTGCCGAGCTGACGCTTTGCGAGCGGATCGTATTCCTCAGCGAGCAGCCCAAGATCGTTCCTGAGCGAAAGCAGCCGTTCGAAGATGTCCTCCGCCTCATCATAACGGCCGATCATGCAGAGCGCGTCGGCGAGCCAGAACGTGCAGACGAGGAACGTGCCTTCGCTGCCGGCAACCCCGTCTTCCGTTTCTTCGGGAAGGTAGCGATGAAGAAGCCCGTCCTGCATCAGATCGCGCTTGATGGCGTCGATCGTCGAGATCACGCGCGGGTCGTCAGCGGGCAGGAGGCCAACGGTCGGGATCATCAGGAGGGCCGCGTCGAGCGCCTCGCCGCCATAACACTGCACGAAGCTCTTGCGCTTCTCGCTCCAGCCGCGCCGCAGGATTTCGTCGCATATTCTGTCGCGCTCCGCCTTCCACTCCTCCACCGGTCCCGACAGGCCGAAATCCTCCACGCCCTTCACCGCCCGGTCGTAGGCGACCCAGGCCATCAGCTTGGAATGCGTGAAGTGCCTGGCGCGTGAGCGGATTTCCCAGATACCCTTGTCGGGCCGCTTCCATCTGCGCTTGAGGTTCTCCAACAGCGCCATCTGAAAATTCCACGCCTCGTGCGACGGATCGAGCTGGTATTTCCGGGCGACGTGAAGCGCGTCCATCAGTTCGCCGTAGACGTCGATCTGGAGCTGGTCGTGGGCGGCGTTCCCGACGCGCACCGGCTTCGAGGCGTCGTAACCGTCGAGCCAGCGCAGCTCGATTTCGTTGAGCCGTCGCTCGCCAGAAAGACCGTACATGATCTGCAGCTGCGACGGGTGGCCGGCACCAGCGCGGAGCATCCATTGCCGCCAGGCGCGCGCCTCCTCGCGGTAGCCGGAAGTGAGGAGCGCGTAGAGCGTCAGCGTCGCATCGCGAATCCAGCAGAAGCGGTAGTCCCAATTGCGTTCGCCTCCGATCTCTTCGGGGAGCGACGTGGTCGCGGCCGCGAGGATGCCGCCGGTCGGCCGGTAGCTCAGCCCCTTCAGCGTGATCAGCGAGCGGACGACCGCGTCGCGCCAAGGATGTGGCTCGCGGTTGCCGAAGCGGCAGCGCCCCGACCATTCGCGCCACCAGCGCTCCGTCCCGGCGAGCCGAGCCTGCGGATCGATGCTGGTTTCGCGGTCGCGATGCGAAGGATGCCAACAGAGCGCGAAAGGAACAGTCGCTCCCTCGGCGACGCTGAACTCCGCGACCGTGCGGTAGTCCTCGCCCTTCATCTCGACGCGCGTGTGCAGTTCCAGCGCATCCGGGCCGGCGACCGCGCGCAAGCCGAAGTCGGTACGCCTCACCCAGGGGACCGTGAGCCCGTAGCCAAACCGGAGCACCAGTTCCATGCGCATGCGCACGCGGCCGCGCTCGCCGCATACGATGCGAAAAACGTCGACGTGCTCCTCGTCCGCGGCAAGCGGCATGAAGTCGATCAGCCGAACCTCGCCGTCTTCGGTCTCGAAGGTCGTCTCCAGGATGGCGGTCCCTTCGCGGTAGCAGCGCGTGGACTTCCAGGCCTCGCCCGCGGGCGCGATCCGCCAATAGCCGTTCTCCTCTGTGCCGAGCAGCGCCGCGAAGCATGCGTCGGAATCGAATCGCGGCAGGCACAGCCAGTCGATCGAGCCGTTTTTCGCGACAAGGGCGCAGGACAAGAGATTCCCGATGAACCCGTAATCCTCGATCGGCTTGCTCACATTCGTCGGCTGCCTCGTTAAGTCCTCATCTCAACCAGCGTCGTCCCGAAAGGTTCACGCCGAAGCGCTCCGGCGCGCGGGCGAATGCCGCGAGCCCCTTGAGCGCAGGGCTCTCTCCCACGATCACGAAAGTCGGGATTTTGGCCATCAGCGCCTGGTGCGGCGCCTTCGCCTCGAAAGCGCGGCGGAACTCGCCATCGAGCAGGCAGGGCAGGATGCGAGGGGAAATGCCGCCGGCGATATATACGCCGCCGCGCGCCATGAACGTAAGCGCAATATCGCCGGCGAGCCGACCGAGCAGGCGGCAGTAGAGCTTGAGGGTCCGCGCCGCCACCGGATCGTTCCCACCGAGCCCTGCGTTCGTGATCGCAGCCGGCTCGGCGTGCGTTGCCTCACGGCCATCCGTTCGCGCCACGGCCCGGTAGAGGCGCACGAGCCCGCGCCCGCAGAGGAGCGCCTCGGCGGAGATGCGCCCAAGCTCCGGCTCGATGTTCGCCCAGAGCGGAAACTCGTCCGCCTCGGCCGGCCCGAGCGAAACATGCCCGCCTTCGCCGGGGACCGGCACCCATATCCCGCCGGACTCGACCAATGCGCCGACGCCGAGGCCGGTGCCCGGGCCGAGCACCACCTTGGCGCCGTTCCCTCCGGCGGCCTCGCCGATCTGAACGAGGTCTGTCTCGCCGAGCGCCGTCAGCGCGAGCGCAAGCGCTTCAAAATCGTTCAGGAGTATCACGTCCTCCACGCCGAGGCGGCGGATCGTGTCGCGCGGTCGGATCACCCAATCGGCGTTGGTTAGATCGACTGCGTCGCCGACGATCGGGCCCGCAAGGTCAATCAGCGCAGCGCGCGGCCTGATCGCGCTCTGGGCGAAGACGCTTTCCTCGACCGCGCTCTCGATGTCTGGGAAGTCCGCGGTAGCGACCGGCTTGAACACCTGATGCGGTGAATCGCGGTTGGCGATCAGCGCGAAGCGCGCGTTGGTGCCGCCGATGTCGCCGACGAGCACGGGGAAGGGGAGGGCGGAAGTCGCCTGCCTGTCGCGCTTCGCTTCCGCCCCTGCCGCCATGGGGTCTCTCCCGTCAGGTGCGTTTCCGGCTCAGTCCTTGACGTAGGGCTTGCCGTCGGCCGCCGGCGGCCTCGCCCGTCCGATCAGGCCGGCGACGAGCACGATCGTGGCGACGTAGGGCGCCATCGCCAAAAACTCCGACGGGATCGGCGTCTGCAGGATGGCCAGCTTCTGCTGCAGTGAATCGGCGAAGCCGAAGACAAGCGCCGCCATCAGCGCACCGACCGGGTGCCAGCGACCAAAGATCATCGCCGCCAGCCCGATGAAGCCGCGCCCGCCGGTCATGCCTTCGTCGAAGCGGCCGACCGTGCCGAGCACGAACCACGCCCCGCCGAAGCCTGCGACCATGCCGCCGAGCGTCACGTTCACGTAGCGCGTCCGGTAGACGTTGATGCCGAGCGTGTCGGCGGCTTCCGGGTGCTCGCCGACGGCGCGTGCCCTAAGCCCAAGGCGCGTATGGAAGAGATAATAAGTGGCGATCGCAACCAGGATCAGCGCGCCGTAGACGAAGATGTTCTGCTGGAAGAGCACCGGGCCGATCACCGGCAGGTCGCTCAGATACGGGATGTAGATCGACCGGAAGACCGGCGCGTTATTCAGGAAGCGGTACTCTGTCAGGACTTGGCTGCTCACATAGGAGGTGAGGCCGAGCACGAAGAGGTTGATGGCGACGCCGGCGACGATCTGGTCGACGCGGTAGGTGACGACGAGGCCGGCGAGGATGAACCCGAACAGCCCCCCGACAAGAATCGCCGCCACCACGCCGCCGATGCCGCCGGTCAGTGATCCGACGATCGCGCCGGTAAACGCGCCGGCGAGCAGCATCCCCTCGATGCCGATGTTGATCACCGCGACCCGCTCCGAAAGTACACCGGCAAGCCCGCCGAGCGCGATCGGCACGGCGCGGACCATGGTCGCCTGCAGCATGCCGGTGAGCGAGAACGCTTTGCCCGCCGTCGCCCAGGCCAGAAACGAGGTGACGACGAGCAGGAATCCGATGCCGAGAAGAATGCTCGACCAGCGCGCACCACCGCGCAGGAAGAGGCGCATCCCGAAAAACGCGAGGATGGCGGCGACGAGATAGGAGTAGGGCGCGGCGGGCACGATCAGGTCGGGGAGCGGCAGTGGATCGTTGGGGCGGGTCAGGCGGAACACCGCCTCGCCCTCGCCGGCGGAGCCGAGCCCGAACACCCCGGCGACAAAGACGGCGAGGATGATAAGTAGACCGGCGACGATCTTCGTCTGGCGCTGGCGGGCCAGGTCGAGCTCCGACACGCGGACGGCTGTGACGTCTGCTACCGCCATCGGATCATCAGCTCCCTACGTCACCGGCCGGCCGGCGCGGCCGGTCTTCTGGAACGCCCACGGGAAAACGGTCCGCACCAGCATCGGCGCCGCGATGAACACGATGATCAGCGCCTGGATGATGGCGATCAGGTCGATGCTCACGTTGGCAGAGACCTGCATCTGCCGCCCCCCCGCCTGCAGCGCTCCGAACAGGAGCCCGGCGAAGAGCACACCGACGGGATGGCCGCGGCCCAGGAGCGCGACGGCGATGGCGTCGAAGCCGATCCCGGCCGAGAAATTGGGCGAGGCGCGGCCGAGCACGCCGAGCACCTGGTTTGCCCCGGCGAGACCGGCGAGCGCGCCCGCAATCGCCATGACAGCGACGATCAGGAAACCGGAGCGCATCCCGGCGTAACGGGCGGCGTCCGGATTGGCGCCGGCGGAGCGGAACTCGAAGCCGAGCGTGGTGCGGAAGAGCAGCCAGTAGACGAGCGCCACGGCTGCGAGCATGACGAAGATGCCGGCGTGCAGCCTGAAATTCGGGTCGAGCCAAAGCAGCAGCCGCGGCAGCTCGGCGCTGTCCAGCACGGATTTAGAGATCGGGTCGGCACGGCCCGGCCGCTGGATCCAGGGGCTGCGCAGCACGTAGTCGATCAGCCGGAACGAGATCAGGTTGAGCATAATCGTGGTGATGACCTCGTGCGCGCCGGTGGCGGCGCGGAGCCATCCCGCGATCGCCGCCCAGAGCCCGCCGACCAGCGCCCCGACGAGGAGCGCGAGGGGCAGGTGGATCAGGGCGGGGAAGCCGGCGAGCGAGAAGCCGACGATGACGGCGGCCATGCCGCCGACCAGGAGCTGGCCCTCGGCGCCGATATTGAAGAGGCCGGCGCGGAAGCCGAGCGCGATGCCGAGCCCGGCGAGCGTGAGCGGCGCCGCCGCGGTCAGTGTCTCGGAAAGCGCGTTGACCGAGCCGAGCGACCCGGTAAAGAGCGCTGTGAAAGCCCTCTCGATCTTGAACGGGTCGACTCCCGTCGCGAGCATCGTGATGCCGCCGAGGATCAGCGCGACGACCACCGCTATAACCGGCACGATCACAACTTCCTCGATGGTGAAGCGGGTGACGAGCGCGCGCCGCAGCAACGCGTGCGCGAGCGGAGCTTCCCGCTTGACCGCTTCGCTCATGCGGCCCTCGCCGTCGCTCCCGCCATGGCAAGCCCGATCTCGTTCACGCTTGCTTTGGCCCCGAATTCCGCCACGACCCGCCCGCGGTACATGACGAGGATGCGGTCGGAGAGGGTCAGGATCTCGTCTAGCTCGGTGGAGACGATGAGCACGCCGACGCCGGCATCGCGGGCCTCGACCATTCGCTTGTGGATGTATTCGATCGAGCCGACGTCGCCGCCGCGCGTCGGCTGCGAAGCGATGAGCAGCTTGATGTCGCGGGAAAGCTCGCGAGCGACCACAAGCTTCTGCTGATTGCCGCCCGAGAGGTGGCCGGCAAGGGTGAAGATGGACGAGGTGCGGACGTCGAAATCGGTGACGTTCTTCACCGTCGCCTGGTGCACGTACGGCCAATGCAGCGCGAAGCCGGAGGAGAACCGCTCATCGTAATAGCAGTCGAGCACCATGTTCTCGGCAATGTCGAATGTGCCGATGATGCCGGAGCGTTGGCGATCCTCGGGGATGTGGGCCATGCCGAGCTGATGCCGCCTGCGGGCGGAAGCCTGCGTCACGTCCTCGCCGAGGAAGGAGACGGTCCCGCGCACCGGCGGGCGCAATCCGGTCAGCGCCTCCACCAGCTCCGTCTGGCCGTTCCCCTGCACGCCGGCGATACCGACGATCTCCGCCGCCCTGACCTGAAGGTCGACGCCTTTGACGGCAAGCTCCTCGCGCTCGTCGAGGACCTGCAGGCCGCGAACGTCGAGGAGCATCTTGCCGGGCTCCACCGCCTTCTTTTCCACGTCGAAGCGCACTTGCCGGCCGACCATCATCTCGGCGAGATCGGCGTCGGTGGCGGTCTTCGGGTCGCCTTCGCCGACGATCTTGCCGGCGCGGAGCACGCTGATCCGGTCGGCGACCTCGCGCACCTCGTGCAGCTTGTGGGTGATGAAGACGAGCGCCTTGCCGGCGTCGCGGAGCGACCGAATGATGCCGAAGAACTCCGTGACTTCCTGCGGCGTCAGCACCGCCGTCGGCTCGTCGAAGATCAGCACGTCGGCGGAGCGGAACAGCACCTTGATGATCTCGACGCGCTGCTGGATGCCGACCGGTATCTCCTCGATCACCGCGTCGGGATCGACCTCGAGGCCGTATTCGCCGCTGATCCTGCGGACCTGCTCGCGCGCCTTCTCGAGATCGAGCCGGTCGAGCCTGCCGGTCGGCTCCACGCCGAGCACGACGTTTTCCGCCACGGTGAACACCGGCACGAGCATGAAGTGCTGATGCACCATGCCAATTCCGGCGCGGATGGCGTCCCCGGCGCCGTCGAAGTAGACCGGCTTCCCGTCGATGAGGATCTCGCCCTCGTCGGCGCGGTAGAGGCCGCTCAGGATGTTCATGAGCGTGGTCTTGCCGGCGCCGTTCTCGCCGAGCAGGCCGAGTATCTCCCCGGCGCGGATATGCAGGTTGACGCCGGAATTGGCGACGACTTCGCCAAATCGCTTGGTGATGCCGCGCAGCTCTATGTCCAAAGCCGAAGGCCCCGCCCCACGCCGTCGTCACGCCCGCCGCGATAAACGCGGCGGGCCGGTCTTCGTCCTATCCGCCTGAGAGGCGGCCGTCAGCCCTTCACCGAGATCGAGCCGTCGATGATCCCCTGGCGGATCGCGTCGATCTCGGCCTTTAGCTCGGCCGGAACGGCGGAGTCGAGATCGTGATACGGAGCGAGGCCGACGCCGCCGTTTTCGAGCGTGCCGACGGTGACGCCGCCCTCGAAGGAGTCGCCCATCGCCGCCTTGATGGCGGCCATGACGGTCGCGTCCATCTTCTTCTCGACCGAGGTCAGGTAGACGCCCCCATGCTCCGGGTCGGTGACGTACTGATCGACGTCGACGCCGATGATCTTCAGCTTGTCGGCGCCTAGCTCGGCAGCAAGCGCGGCGGAGCCGAGACCGACCGGGCCGGCGACCGGCAAGACGATGTCGGCGCCCTCATCGTAGAGGTTTTGGGCGAAGGCGCGGCCGTCATCGAGGCTACTGAAGTTGTTGGTGAAGAGCCCTTCCTTGGTGCCGGCGTCCCAGCCGAGCACCTTTACGTCCTTGCCCTTCTGCGCGTTGTAGTAGGCGACGCCATGGACGAAGCCGTCCATGAAGATCGTCACCGGCGGGATGTTGATGCCGCCGAAGGTGCCGACGATTCCCGACTGCGAAACGCCGGCGGCGAGATAGCCGGCGAGGAAGGCGGCTTCGTCGGTCGCGAATACCTGGCCGAGCACGTTCGGCAGGGCCGGGTCGTAGGCAAAGTCGACGATCGAGAATTTCTGGTCGGGGTTGGCTTCCGCGGCCGCCTTGGTGCCGTCGCCGAGCAGGAAGCCGACGGTGATGATGAGATCGCAGCCCTCTGCGATGAACGAGTTGATGTTCGGGTCGTAGTCGGTCTCGGCGTTGGATTCGAGCAGCTTGCCCTCGATGCTGAGCTCCTTCTCGGCGTCCTGAACGCCCTTCCAGGCCGTCTGGTTGAAGCCCTTGTCGTCGACGCCGCCGGTGTCGGTCACCTGGCAGGCGGAGAATGCCGCAGCCGAGCTGGTCATTGCGCCAAGCATGGCGGCGGTTGCGAGAGCGGCGAACGAGGCCGTGATAGCTCTGGGTTTCAAGTCTCCCTCCATTTGCAAACTGCAATGTTCCCCATTGCATGGCAGCGCCGGAACAGCGACGGGTGCTCGACAGGGGCTGGCGGCAAGCTTTGCATTTTCGCGTCTTGCCGCCAAGGCTGTTTGCTTGCGGAAGGGCGCATGCGGAAGGCTGACGGAAGCGCCCAAAGCCGCTACAAGGCGGACACCGCTCCGATGCCCCCGACCCGCCAAATGACGCCATCAATCCCGGCTTTGCCCCAGTCCGATGCAGAAATTTGCCCACACAGGCGGACCGCCCCCGTGGCAGGCTGGGGCCGGCGAATGAGGGTCGCGCTCGGCGTCGGGCTGCTGGCCTTCGGCTTCGGCCTTGGCGGCTGCAGCACCACCGCCACCGCTCACGGCCCGCGGCCGGTCACGCCGATCGCGATCGATGCCGCCGCGGTCGCGCGAGCGATCTCGGCCTACCGCGCCGAGAAAGGCCTCGGCGCCGTCACCGTGAATGCCCAGCTGATGAAGGTCGCGGCCGACTATGCGCGGATGATGGGAGAGCGCGACAGGATTAAGCACGGGCTCGGGCGCTCGCTGCCGAAGCGCGTCGAAGCCACCGGCTACGATTGGGGTTTCGTGGCGGAGAACCTCGCCGCAAGCTATTCGACGATCGACGATGCGATGCGAGGCTGGAAGAGATCGGCCGGGCACAGAAAGAACCTGTTGCACGAGTACGCGCTCGAAATCGGCATAGCCGCGGTGGCGACGCCGCCCGGCTCGCGCCACCGCAACTACTGGGCTCTCGTCGTCGCCATGAAGCAGCCCAAGAACCTTGTGGCGCGCGACCGGAGCGGACGGCGCATCAAATGAGCGCCGCCGATCTCTTCAATGCGGCGCGGGCGGCGATGCGGCATGCGCATGCGCCCTATTCGAAGTTTCCAGTCGGCGCCGCGATCCTGACTGACACGGGGAAGGTCTTCTCCGGCTGCAACATCGAGAACGCGGCCTATCCCGAAGGATGGTGCTCGGAGACGACCGCGATCGCCCACATGGTGATGGCGGGCGAGACGAAGATCGCCGAGGTGGCGGTGGTGGCCGAGAAGATGCCGCTCATCACGCCGTGCGGCGGCTGCCGCCAGCGTCTGAAGGAGTTCGGCACGCCGGAGACGCTCGTCCATCTTTGTGACGCCAACGGCGTGGTCGAAACCGTAACGCTCGGCGACCTGCTGCCGAAAGCCTTCGGGCTCATGCCTCGCGAGTGATCGGTTCCCCTCCCCCTTGTGGGGAGGGGTTAGGGGAGGGTATCTGAACATATCGTCGCGTCCCCCCGGAAGGGCAGCAGCGAACGCCTCCCTGATCCGTGCGCGCACCGACCTCACGCCGCGCGTCGCGATCGTGCTTGGCTCGGGGCTCGGCGGATTCGTAAACGCGATCGAGGACGCGACCGCGATCCCATATCGCGAACTCGACGGTTTCCCTCTTCCCTCCGTGTCCGGCCATGCCGGTTCGCTGGTCGTCGGCCGCGTCGGCGGTCAGGCGGTCGCGGTCATGGCCGGCCGCGGGCATTTCTACGAGCACGGCCGAGCCGACATCATGCGTCCCGCGCTCGAAACGCTGAAGGCGCTCAGCGTCGGCGATCTCATCCTAACGAATTCCGCCGGCGGCCTCCGCCAGGAAATCCCGCCCGGCTCGGTGATGCTGATCGCCGACCACATCAACCTCAACACCGGCAATCCTCTGATCGGCGAGCCGAGCGACGCGCGCTTCGTGGGCCTGACCCAGGCCTATAACGCCAATCTCCGGCAGGCGGCACTCGCCGCCGCCAAGGAGGAGGGCATAGAGCTGCGTGAGGGCGTCTACATGTGGTTTTCGGGGCCGAGCTTCGAGACGCCGGCGGAAATCCGCGCCGCCCGCATCCTCGGCGCCGATGCCGTCGGCATGTCGACCGTGCCGGAGGCGATCCTTGCTCGCTTCCTCGGCCTCCGCGTGCTCGCTTTCTCCGTCGTCACCAACTATGCCGCCGGCATGACCGGCCAGGAACTGTCGCACCAGGAGACGAAGGACGTCGCCCCGCGAGGCGGCGAGAAACTTCAGCGCATACTCATCCGCATGCTCGCAGATTGGCCGGAGCGCGACTGAAGATGCGCTTCCTGCCGCAGGAGATCGTCCGCAAGAAGCGCGACGGCGGCGAGCTTTCCCGCGAGGAGATCGCGTTCCTCGTCGAGGGACTGACCGCCGGCAGCGTGTCGGAAGGGCAGGTGGCGGCCTTCGCCATGGCCGTCTTCTTCCGCGGCATGACGATGGCGGAGCGCGTCGGGCTGACGCTCGCTATGCGCGATTCGGGCGACGTGCTCGACTGGCCGGACGCGAAAGGCCCGGTGCTCGACAAGCATTCGACCGGCGGCGTCGGCGACAACGTCTCCCTCATGCTCGCGCCGATCGTGGCGGCCTGCGGCGGCGTGGTGCCGATGATTTCCGGGCGCGGCCTCGGCCACACGGGCGGAACGCTCGACAAGCTCGACTCGATCCCCGGCTATCGGAGCCAGCCCGACGAGGCGCTCTTCCGCAAAGCCATTGCCGAAGCCGGCTGCGCCATCATCGGCCAGACCGGCGACCTCGCTCCCGCCGACAAGCGTTTTTATGCGATCCGCGACGTGACCGCGACCGTGGAATCCGTGCCGCTCATCACCGCGTCGATCCTGTCGAAGAAGCTCGCTGCGGGGCTTGAGGGCCTAGTGCTCGACGTGAAGACCGGCTCCGGCGCCTTCATGGCGGAGTATGGCGCCGCGAAGGAACTCGCCCAAAGCCTGGTTCAGGTCGCGAACGGCGCGGGGCTGAAGACGAGCGCCCTCATCACCGACATGAACGAGCCGCTCGCATCCGCCGCCGGCAATGCGGTCGAGGTGATGAACGCCGTCGCTTTCCTTGTCGGCGCGCGCCACGAGCCGCGGCTGGAAGCGGTGGTGATCGCGCTCGCAGCTGAACTCCTGGCGTTGGGCGGTATCGCCGACAGCGCGGCGGAGGGTGAGGCGATGGCGCGCGAGGCGCTGACGAGCGGTCGCGCGGCGGACATTTTCCAGCGCATGGTCCGCGCGCTCGGCGGCCCGGCGAACTTCGTCGAGGACCCGTCAAAGCACCTCCCGAAGCCGAAGGTGGTGAAGCCAGCGCCGCCCGAGCGGGAAGGCGTGGTGGTTGCCGTCGATACGCGCGCGCTCGGCCTTGCAGTACTAGCGCTTGGCGGCGGACGCACCCGCGCCGAGGACGCGATCGACCATTCCGTCGGCCTGACCGAGCTTGCCGGCATCGGCGATGCGGTCGGTCCCGGCCGGCACCTCGCCATCGTGCACGCGCGCGATGCGGATTCGGCATCGGCGGCGGCGGCTTCGGTGCGCGCCGCCTACCGGCTCGGCGATCAGCCGCCGCAGCGCCGCCTCATTTACGAGCGGATCGGCGGCGAGGCTCCTTGAGATGGCGCGCGCGATTCTCCTGGTGATGGATTCCGTCGGTATCGGCGGGGCAAAGGACGCCGAAAAATTCGGGGACGCCGGCGCCGATACGCTCGGCCACATCGCCGCCGCCTGCGCATCGGGCGCTGCCGACCAGGCCGGCCTCCGCGCCGGTCCGCTCACGATTCCGATGATGAATCGGCTCGGCATCGGTCGCGCCGCCGAGGCGTCTGTCGGCAGGCATCCCGCCGGCATCGAGCGCGTGGAAAAGCCGGAAGCGATCTGGGCCTATGCCAGCGAAGTCTCGCGTGGCAAGGACACGCAGTCCGGCCATTGGGAGCTTGCGGGCCTGCCGGTGCCGTTCCAATGGGGCTACTTCCCCAATACCGTCCCGGCTTTCCCGCCTTCGCTCACCGACGCCCTGATCAAGGAGGCGAAGCTTCCCGGCATTCTGGGCAACAAGCACGCCTCCGGCACCGAGATCATCGAGGAGCTGGGCGAGGAGCACATCAGAAGCGGCAAGCCGATCTGCTACACGTCGCAGGATTCCGTCTTCCAGATCTGCGCGCACGAAGAGCACTTCGGCCTTGAGCGGCTCTACGAGGTCTGCAAGATCGGGCGAAAGCTCTGCGATCCGCTCCGGATCGGCCGCGTGATCGCGCGCCCCTTCGTTGGCGAGCGGCCCGGCGAGTTCAAACGCACAGGCCACCGCAAGGATTTCGCCGTGCCGCCACCCGGCGAGACGCTGCTCGACCTCGCCGTCTCAATGAACCGCGATGTCTGGGGCGTCGGCAAGATTTCCGACATCTTCACCGGTCGCGGCGTCACGAAGGCGCTGAAGGCGCCCGACAACG
This sequence comes from Propylenella sp., assembly GCA_050728815.1. Classification (GTDB taxonomy): domain Bacteria; phylum Pseudomonadota; class Alphaproteobacteria; order Rhizobiales; family Afifellaceae; genus DASWJZ01. Next base: position 623 of record JBOHKB010000398.1, on the reverse strand, counting down.
AAACCCAATTCAACGCGACGCTGGAGGCCATCTCGAACGCGAAGGACGGCGATCTCGTCTTCACCAACTTCATCGACTTCGACCAGGTTTTCGGTCACCGCCGCGATGTCGCCGGCTACGCCGACTGCCTCGAAAAATTCGACCGCCGCCTGCCGGAGCTGACCGCCATGCTGAAGCCCGGCGATCTCGTCATTCTGACGGCCGACCACGGCAACGACCCAACGTTCAAGGGCACCGACCACACGCGTGAGAACATCCCGGTGCTCGCCCTCGGGCCGAAGATCGAGGGCCGCGACGCCGGGCACCTCGTGACCTACGCCGACGTGGCGCAGACCATCGCGGGCCACCTCGCGCTCCCGCCGATGCGCTACGGGGCGAGCTTGATGTGAGTGCGGCGACGCGGCCACAGAATTCGGACCTAGCGATGGGCCGGTAAGTCCGGTGGCAGGTCAGTTATGCCGTGGCTTGCCAGCCGCTGACGGGCTGCGGCGACAACTTCCTTCGGAAACCGATCCGAATACTTTAATACAAGGTATTCGCCAGTGAGTTTGTGCATTCCAGCGTCAAGCAAAGCGGTAAAGCCGGGGGTTTCTGCGCTTTTGACCGCCCAGTCCACCAATGTC